>JBPEXY010000121.1:0-27952 GCA_052031065.1 Immundisolibacteraceae bacterium
CAGCTGGTTGCTACTGCGCAACAGCTAAAGTTGCCAGTGATCTCGGCGATGGGCGCTGGTAACCGGATCGACCCATCGAGGGCCAGAATCACCACGCTGAAAAAAACCCATCATTGTGCACTGGCACGGGAGATGCGCGATCAGCTGCGCCGGCTCGGTGCATCGCTTGACTACCCGGTGGTTTTTTCCGATGAGCCGTCTCGACAACCGTTACCGCATCAGCCGGTCGGTGGAGATCATCCGGGCCGGCCACGGGCGGTTAATGGCACCATTTCATCATTGCCAGCACTGTTCGGAACCCTGCTGGCGGGAGAGGTGATTCGCCAGTTGGTTGTAAGGGTCGAAAACAACTGACTTCGACAGGTCGCTCGGTTGCTGGAGAGGTTCCTGTTGCCGAAATCTCTGCTACTAAATGGGGCGAAAATCCCTCGTTTGCGCACAGCTTGAGTGCAGATTTAACGCACCATTCGGGTGAAAAATTAAAAATTCCTTCTATATCAATGTGGTAAAGAGTGGCATTGTCATTGCATGGTATTTCGGGCAGCGCGGATTTTTTCAATTCAGAACGCGTGTCAACAAGACTATAAATGCAGAGTTCGTGAACAGGCGATGACGAGTAAAGTTTTTCTGACCGTGGACAGCGATGAGCAGTCGCTGATTGTCGACACCATGCAGGCACTGGGGTGTGAACTGGTTGGCTCCGTTTCCAGCCCGGCGGAGCTTCCCGCTTTACTGGCTGCCAGTGGTGCAGATACCCTGGTAGTGAGTTTGACAGAGCTGGGGCATCACGAACTTGACGTGTTGCTGGAGATTCAGCATGAGACCGCCGTGACCATGGTCGTTCACCTGCACCAGGCTGATTCACAAACCTCCAAAAGGTTGGCAGCCGCAGGAATTGGTGCTGTGGTCATCGGCTCTTTGCAACCAACCCGCCTGCCTTTATTACTGGATATTGCTGAAGCGCGCCATGACCTGATTGCGCGCATGAACCAACGTATTGATCGGCTGCAGAAATCTCTTGAGGATCGCAAGCTGATAGATCGCGCCAAGGGGGTGATCATGGGCAGTGGCCAATACAGCGAGAATCAGGCATACCATGCGCTACGCAAACTGGCGATGAACCAGAACCGGACCATCGCCGAAGTCTCCGCGGGAGTACTTAGCTCAGCGGAGCTGTTTTCCGAAGCAAGTAACTGAGCCGAGGTTGCCGGCGGCTGATCGGCAGCTGGTTACACTAAACCATAGTTCTCGCGGAGGAGTCGTTGAAGTTTACACCGTGCCTGAGCTTGCCGGCTTTCGTTGTTGCCCCCGTCAGGTCACTTTTCCCCGGAGCCCCACTTTTTTCGTTACTATCGATTTTCGGTTGAGCCGCTTCGTGCCTATAATTTTCGGCAGCTCTCCAGGAGCGGACAGGCGAGCGGCCTGGCAACGGTCGATTGCCAGGCCGGGGTTTCCCGGCCAGCCCATCTTCCTGCTTCTGGGACCAGTTAGACAATTCCGTACAGGGGAGAGACCATGCAGGGGCTGATGATGGATTTTTCACTGGATACTCAGGCGATTTTGCGCCGGGGTGGCCAGATTTTTGCTGACCGTGAAGTTGTTACCCGGCAGAGCGATGGTAGTTACCACCGTTATAACTTTGCGCAACTGGAGCGCCGGGTGCACCGGCTGATCAATGCGCTGCGTAGTCTCGGTATCCAGCCCGGTGACCGGGTCGCAACCTTCTGCTGGAACCACTATCGCCATCTGGAGCTTTACTTTGCCATCTCCAGCATGGGTGCGGTATTGCACACACTCAATATCCGCCTTTCCAGTGATCAGCTCGAATACATCATCAACCATGCCGATGACAAAGTAATTTTTGTCGATAGTTCGCTGCTTGAGTTGCTTGAACCGCTGCAGCCAAATTGCCCAGGGGTGAGTCACTACGTGGTCATTGATGAGCAGGACCAGGTGCCGACCACCACTCTCCCCGGAGTCCTTGAGTATGAGGCTCTTCTCGCTGCCGAGTCGGAGCAGGCCGAGCTGCAGAAACTGGATGAAAACAGCGCTGCGGCGATGTGTTACACCTCCGGTACCACTGGCAACCCCAAGGGCGTGGTCTACTCACACCGCTCTATTTTTCTGCACACCATGGCGGTGATCGCCTCGGATGGTTATGGGCTGCGCCAGCGCGATACGGTTTTACCGTTTGTGCCCATGTTCCATGCCAATGCCTGGGGATTGCCCTACGCAGTGCTCTACGCCGGTGCCAAGATTGTGCTTCCCGGAGCGCAGCCGACCGCAGCTGACCTGGCGACGATGATGAATGACGAGCAGGTGACTACGGGCGCCGGTGTACCAACCATATGGAATATGCTCTATCAGCACCTGCGGCAGGAGAAGCTGACCATAGATTCGGTGGAGTCTTTGATTGTCGGGGGTTCGGCGGCGCCGCGGGCAATGATCGAGAATTTCGATCGTGAGTTTAATGTCAGCATCCTCCACCTCTGGGGTATGACCGAAATGTCGCCACTCGGTACGGTCGGTCGTATGCGCGTGGATATGGAGGAGTGGGATTATCAGAGTCAGCTGGATGTGCGCATGAAGCAGGGGGCGCCCGCGCCCGGCGTTGAGATTCGTGTACAGAGCGAGACCGGTGACTTACTGCCCTGGGATGGTGAGACGATTGGCGAACTGACGGTGCGTGGTCCGTGGGTCGCCAGCGGCTATTACAACAACCCGGAAGCGTCTAAAGCCTTTACCGAAGACGGCTGGTTTCGCACCGGTGATATGGTCACCATCGATTCGCGCGGCTATATGCAGATTGCCGACCGCAGCAAGGATTTGATCAAAAGCGGTGGCGAATGGATCTCCAGCGTCGATATGGAAAACTGCATCATGGCACGTGATGATGTGCTGGAAGCAGCCGTTGTAGCGCGTAGTGATGAGCAGTGGGATGAGCGGCCGGTTGCTTTTGTGGTGCGCGCGGACGGCACCACGGCCGAGCCCACAGAAGAGGATATCCGCACCACCCTGTTGGCGGAGTTTGCCAAATGGCAGGTGCCCGGCGTGGAAGATATTCGCTTTATCGATTCGGTACCGAAAACCAGTGTCGGCAAATTCGACAAAAAGGTACTGCGAGTAGAGTTAAGTGGTTAGCCAGAAATTCTGATCAGAAGCGGGGTTACGGGGTCAGCGTTTTGGCCCCGATACTCCCCTGGTGTGCAGATAATGGGTGCAGATTGGGGTTCATACCCTGGATTTAGCCTTAGGCGTTACAGATCTCTTCAAGGCGGTCTTTGTCTTCCAGGGTTATCAGCTTGCGTTGTACGGTGAGCAGGCCGTCTTCCTGAAAACGGGTGAACATGCGGCTCACCGTCTCCTCGGCGAGGCCAAGATAGTTGCCGATATCGCTACGAGACATCGCCAGCTGGAAACTGTCATCGGGCAATTTGCGCTTTTCCAGACGCGAAGCGATGCTGAGCAGAAAGGTCGCCAGTCTCGATTCAGCCCGTTTTTTGCTGACCAGCGTGAGCAGCGCGTGGTCCTCGCGGATTTCGTCGCTCATTACTTTCATGATCTGTCGGGAGAGGCTCGGAACCTCGGCGCAGAGGCGGTCGAGTTCAGTATAGGGAAGGATACAGAGGCTGGTGCGATCCAACGCCTGGGCAGTGCCGTTCTGTTTATCTTCATTGATGGCGCTGAGTCCAAACAGCTCTCCCGGCAGATAAAAGCCGGTAATCTGCTCGGTACCGCCAGCATCAACGGTGAAGGTTTTCACGGCGCCTGAACGTACCACGTAGATGGCATTGAAGGGGTCGCCAGCCTGGTAGAGATAGTCCCCCCGGTTGAGTGGTTTGGGTCGATCAATAATCGCTTCCAGAGCGGCTACATCCGCTTCAGAAAGGGCCACCGGTAAACAGAGTCGGGAAAGTGCACACTCAGTGCAGGCGGTCTCAATTTTTGCTCTTAACATAGGCAGGGTTCCAAAGGGTCTGGGTTCCAGCGACCCGTCAGGTTGCTCCAGCAGTTTTCAGTTTCTGAGCAGGATTATTGTTGTTTGTGCCTGCAGGCTAAATCTGTTTCGCGGATGGTGCCATTACCGTGCCATGGTGTCGAGAGGCAGGCGATTTTTTCAGTAGCGGTGGGTATCAATCAAGAGAAGAGCGCGCGTCGCCCCGTTTGCTTCAGCGCGGACGATACAATGTCCGATGACTTCAGCATTAATTCCCCTGTTCTCAGCACAGGGAGAGGAGCCCCATATCACCAACAAGACTCAAGTCATGGCGCAGCAGATCACCCACTTAACACCCGACAGCACATCACTTTCCAGGCGCGATCGGGTTTACGTGTTCCTGGCGATGCTGTTTGTGACCCTGCTGGTACTGACCAACATCATCGGCCAGAAGCTGTTTATCTGGTTTGGTGAAACCCTGACTGCCGGGTTGATCACCTACCCCCTGACCTTCCTGATTACCGATGTGGTTTCAGAGATCTACGGCAAGCGCCGTGCTGACCGGATGGTAATTATGGGTTTCCTGATGACGCTGGTGATGCTGGTGATTGTACAGATATCCATTGCCCTGCCGGCATCCCCAATCTGGGGTTCAACCATTGCTCAGGGGCTTGACCATGGAGACGCGATGCAAAATGCCTGGCTGGGCAGTTTTGGCGTCGGCGGCTGGCTGGTGACCGGTTCCATGTGTGCCTATCTGGCGGCACAGCTGACCGATAACTGGCTGTTTCATTTCTGGCGGCGGCTGACTCGTGGTAAATACCTCTGGATCCGTAACAATGGCTCAACCATGGTGTCGCAGCTGGTTGATACTTTTATTGTCAACTCGTTTCTCTTCTACGGCGCATTTGGCTGGGAATTCGTTGCCGGTCTGCAGGTGATGGCGGTGATCTATCTGTTCAAGTTGGCGATAGCGGCGGTAGATACACCGTTCTGTTATCTTGGCATCTATCTGCTGCGCCGTTTTCTGGGAGAGTTGCCAGATAGAGAGCCGACCAATGGAGAGCCGACAGGGAGCCGCTGGTAATGATCAGGCAGGTACTGCTGGACTGGTCTGGTACGCTCTGCGATGACCGCGAGCTTACGCTCGCCGCTACCAACGAGACGCTGGCTCACTTTGGCGCCGAGGCGGTCGATGAGGCGACCTACCAGCGTGAATTTGTGTTGCCAATCGAACACTTTTACCAGCCGCGAATCGGGGCGGTCGATCGCGAGCAGATCGACGCAATTTTCTTCCAGCGCTATCGGGCACTGGCGCTGCAGTCCGACTTGTTTCCGCAGGTGAAACTGCTGATTGAATTATTGAGCTGGCGGGGTTTGCGCCTCGGTATCGTCTCGACCATGGCTGCCGATATTCTTCATCAGTTGCTGGACAAATATCAGCTGCGTGACCATTTCAGTCTGGTGTGTGGTGATGCCGCCGACAAGACGCCGGTGCTCAGGCAGCTGGCGGTTGAGTCAGCGCAACAGCACGGTATCGCAGCCGATGAAACCCTCTACGTCGGCGATATGGAGCACGATATCCATGCTGGTCGAAGTGCCGGGCTGATTACTGGCGCCGCACTCTATGGTTATAGCGCACCGACACTATTACGGGAAGCCGGCGCGGATCTGTTGTTCGATAGCGTCGATGCAATGATCGCGCAGCTCGACCGGGACCATCTGCTCGCGACCGAACAGCGGGTGATTGCCACTGTCGGCGGAATTCTGGTGAGTGAGCGGGGTAAGCTGCTGCTGGTGAAGACGCGAAAATGGTCGAATAAATTTGGCTTGCCGGGAGGCAAGATCGATTACGGAGAGACGATGGAAGAGGCGTTTCGCCGGGAGATTCACGAAGAGACAGGCCTTGGCGTTACCGAAGTGGAGTGGCTTACCGCCCAGGATGCGATTAACCATCCACAGTTTCGTGAACCGCGCCATTTCATCCTGATCAATTACATTGCCCGGGTGGCCGGGGAGCCAGAGCCGCATGGCAATTACGAATCGCAACAGATCGGCTGGTACAGCCTGGACGAAGCACTGTCACTGGAGCTTAACGACCCGACCAGAAGCGCTCTGCAACTGGCCGTTGACCACCCCTGGTTACAGCAGGCGGCAGAGCTCTGAAGGTGATGCCGATCTGCAGTGACGACCCACAGCAGGAGATAGTTTGTTGATGAAAGGCGAGGTACTTTTAGAGGCGCTGGAGGTTAAGTGTATTATCGGAATTCTCTCCCACGAGCGGGCTACGCCGCAGCGCCTGCTGTTGGATGTGGTGATGAATACAGACTTTAGCAAGGCAGCAACCAGCGATGAGGTCGTAGATGCGGTGAACTATGCGGAGGTGGCCGATCAGCTCAAAACCCTGGCGGTTGAGCATCAGTTCTGGTTGGTGGAAAAGCTGGTCACAGAGGCGTGCCGGCTGATCCTCGACCAGCATCCAGCGGTAGATCAGGTGACCGTTACCGCCCGGAAACCGGACATCATGGCTGGAAGCCTGGTGGTTGGGGCACGTCTGACCATGAACCGTGCTTAACCGGGAGCTGCAGTGATAGAGCCAAAACCATTAGCCGGGCGCCGTGCCCTGGTCACCGGAGCCGCCAGACGTACCGGCCGCGCTATTGCATTGGGGCTGGCCCGTGCTGGTGCTGACCTGGTCGTTCATTACCATTCGAGCGAGCAGCAGGCGCAGGAGGTTTGTGCGGCATGTCGTCAATTTGGGGTCCAGGCTGAGCCGCTGCAGGCCGACCTGGGTGACCCGGCAATTGCCGCAACCCAGGTTGGTGAGACAGTCAGAGCTACCGGTGGGTCGCTCGACATTCTGGTCAACAATGTTGGCAACTACCCGGTCGGCACCCCGCTGGAGCTTGATTATGCGGCGTTTAGTAATCTGCTCAATACCAATTTGCTTGCCCCCTATATGCTCGTTAGAGAGCTGGCTCCGCTACTGCGCGCCGCTGGTGGTGCTGACGTGATCAACATCGGTTATGCCGGCGCCGATACCGTTGCTGCCAACCGCCACGCCATGGCTTATCAGATCTCTAAAACCGGGCTGTTGATCATGACCCGCACCCTCGCCCAGGAACTTGGTACAGATGGTGTGCGGGTGAATATGGTCAGTCCCGGGCAACTGGAAAATTCGGTCGACCTGCCCGAACGCGTTGGTGACCATGTGCCGCTCGGGTACGCCGGGGCGGAGTCCGATATCGTCAGCGCGATTCTCTATCTACTGCAGGAGGGACGCTATATCAGTGGTGCCAACCTCGATGTTGGCGGTGGTTATCGGCTTGGGCTTGCACGGCGCCTGGACGGTGATTGAAAAATTGTTCATCGCCGCGCTCTGCCGGAGCAGTGGCATAATTGAGCCATTACCACCGGTTACTGGCGGCTGGTGTCCTCAGGGGCGCCGCGTCAACAGGATAGAGCTTTGCCTTTGGCATAAATCACGTCGTCCCTGTTGACCCAGCCCCGTACTCCGCCCCGATACCTTCGTCAGACGCTTCAACCCTTTCAGGAACTCTTCATGAGCGAACGTTTTACCGGCACCGACCGTTATGTGGCTACAGAGGACTTGATGATGGCGGTCAATGCTGCCATCACGCTGCAGCGACCGCTATTGATCAAGGGGGAGCCAGGAACCGGCAAGACCATGCTCGCACAGGAGGTGGCGCGGGCGCTGGATCGGCCGCTAATCGAGTGGCATGTGAAATCAACCACACGGGCGCAACAGGGTCTCTACGAATATGATGCGGTTTCGCGGCTGCGTGATTCCCAGCTGGGTGATGAACGGGTCCACGATATTGGCAACTACATCAAACGCGGCAAGTTGTGGGAGGCTTTTGCGTCGGAGAAACCGGCGGTGCTGCTGATCGATGAAGTGGATAAAGCGGATGTCGAGTTTCCCAACGACCTGTTGCAGGAACTGGACCGGATGGAGTTTTTCGTCTACGAGACCGGTGAAACCGTCAAGGCAACCCAGCGGCCGATTGTGATGATCACCTCCAATAATGAGAAAGATCTGCCGGATGCCTTCCTACGCCGCTGTTTTTTCCATTTCATCCGCTTTCCTGATGAACAGGTGATGGCAGATATCATTGGCGTGCATTTCCCCGGTCTGAAAAAAGAGCTCATCCGTGCCGCGATGGAGCGTTTTTTTGAGATGCGTGAAGTGCCAGGTCTGCAGAAAAAACCCTCCACTTCGGAGCTGCTCGACTGGATCAAATTGCTGGTCGCGGAAGACATTCCGCCTGATGCGCTACGCGCCGATCTACGCAGTTCGATTCCGCCGCTGCATGGTGCCTTGCTGAAAAACGAGCAGGACGTGCACCTGTTCGAGAAGCTGATTTTTCTCGCCCGCCGCGAGGGCCGCTGAGGCTCGACGGTACCCTGAGCAATGTTTATCCCGTTTTTTTTTCAGCTGCGAGATGCAGGAATCCCGGTGACGTTACGGGAGTTTTTGCTGTTGCTGGAAGGGATGAAGGCCAATGTCGCCGACACCAGTGTTGAGGGGTTCTACCACCTTGCACGCAGTGCGCTGGTGAAAAACGAAAAACACTTTGACCGTTTTGATCAGGTGTTCGGGCACTTTTTTGAAGGTGTCGAAAAGGCCTGGGAGAGCCTGCAGAAAGAGATCCCATCCTCCTGGCTGGAAAGCGAAATTGATCGGTTATTTACCGATGAAGAGCGTGCAATGATCGAATCACTCGGTGGTTTCGAGAAGCTCATGGAGGAGTTGAAAAAGCGCCTGGAAGAGCAGCAGGGGGAGCATCACGGCGGCAACAAATGGATCGGCACCGGCGGCACCTCGCCATTTGGTTCCGGTGGCTACAACCCGGAAGGGGTGCGTATTGGCAATCAGGGCAGGCGCCAGGGTCGGGCCACCAAAGTGTGGGAAAAGCGCGAGTACCGTAACCTGGATGATTCGCTGGAGATCGGCACCCGCAACATGAAGGTCGCCCTGCGTCAGCTGCGGCGGCTGGTGCGTGAAGGGGCTGAGGAGGAGTTTGATCTTGACGACACTATCCGCAGCACCGCCAAGCGGGCTGGTCTGCTCGACGTGAAGATGCGCCCGCAGCGGCGCAACCGGGTCAAGGTGCTGATGCTGTTTGATATCGGTGGTTCGATGGATTACCACGTGCGCCACTGTGAGGAGCTTTTTTCTGCCGCCAGCAGTGAATTCAGGAACCTGGAATTTTTCTATTTCCACAATTTCATTTACGAGCGACTCTGGAAGGATAATCGCCGTCGCCATGAAGTGCGGATTACCACACCCGAGTTGATGCGCCAGTTCAGCGCCGACTATCGGGTCATCATTGTTGGCGACGCCACCATGAGTCCCTATGAAATCACCCACGCTGGTGGTAGCGTCGAGCACATGAACGAAGAGCCGGGGGCAGTCTGGCTGCAACGGTTACGCCAGATCTACAAACACCTGATCTGGTTAAATCCTGAACCGCGCCAGTTCTGGGAACGGACCCCGTCGATTCAGCTCACGCGGCAATTGCTGGAGGACGAGATGTACCCGATGACTATTAACGGGCTGGAGCAGGCGGTGCGGGCGTTACGACGATAAGCGGGAGCGATGTAAATGAGTGAGGAGCAGAAGAAGCGGTTAATAGTGGCGGTCTCCGGAGCAACCGGAACCCATTACGCCTGGCGTCTGTTGAATGAGCTTAAACGGCTCGATCACTGGGAGACCCATCTGGTGCTCTCCAATGCGGCGGTGCTCACCGCCAAACAGGAGCTCGGCCTGACGCAATCGCAATTTGAACAGCTTGCCGATGTGGTCCATAGCAATCGCGATATTGGCGCCAAGATCGCCAGCGGTTCGTTTCTGGTGGAGGGTATGGTGGTGGTGCCCTGCTCGATGAAATCCCTTGCCGCGGTTGCCAATGGCCTGTCAGATAACCTGATTGCCCGCGCTGCAGATGTCATCCTCAAACAGCGGCGTAAGCTGGTGATGGTGACCCGCGAGACACCGTTAAATCTGATCCATCTGCGTAACATGACCGCGGTCACTGAAGCGGGGGCCATCGTGTTTCCGCCGGTGCCAGCGTTTTACGCGGGGCTGGAAAGCCTCGACGATATGGTTGGACATACCGTCGGCCGCATTCTCGATCTGTTTGAGGTGGAGCATTCTGGACTGGTTAATCGCTGGCCCGGTATCGGCGATGCGCTCAAGGGTGGCGAGTAGCGCGCTGTCGTTTAAAGGTTCTCATCTGTCAATCTTAATCATGGAGAAATCGGTGCAGCCAGAGCTGGCAACCTATCAGCAGGAGTTTATTGAGTTTGCGCTGGAGTGTGAGGTTCTGCGTTTCGGTGAATTCACCCTTAAATCGGGTCGTCAGAGTCCCTATTTTTTTAACGCCGGTCTGTTTAACAGCGGTGCCAAGCTGTTGCGTCTGGGGCGCTTTTACGCGCAGACGCTGGAAGCCTCCGGGGTCGATTACGATATGCTCTTTGGACCGGCCTATAAAGGCATCCCGCTGGTAGCGACGACGGTAAATGCCCTAGCGGAACGACACGGCCGTGATGTTCCCTTTGCTTTTGATCGCAAAGAGGCTAAAGATCATGGAGAGGGTGGCGTCATCGTTGGCTCACCGCTGGAAAACCGGGTGGTGGTGGTCGATGATGTGATCTCTTCCGGCCTCTCAATGCGTTACTCAGCTGAGCTCATTGAACAGGCAGGTGCCCGGCTGGCGGCGCTCTGCATCGCCCTTGATCGACAGGAGGTGGGTCAGCAGGGCGTCTCTGCGGTGCAGGAAATCGAACAGCTGTTTGCTGTGCCGGTGGTCGCGGTGATCAATCTTGACCAACTCTGCCACTACCTGAGCGGACGTCCCGAATTTGCCAATGAGTTAAGAAAGATGGACGATTACCGCCAGCGTTACGGTGTCAACAGTGGGAGTCTATGACGTGAAACGATTGGGGTTACAAAAACGTAGCAAGGGTGTTCGCCAGCCATTGATTACCGGTGTTCGGGTTGCGGTCGGGATCGTTGTCCTTACGGGTAGTGCGTCGGCTGTGGCCGGCAATCTCTATCGTTGGACCGACGGACAGGGGCAGCGGCACATGGAATCCACCATTCCTGCTGATCAGGCCAAATTTGGCTATGAAGTGGTGGATGACCGCACCTTTCGGGTAATCAAAAAAGTCGGGCGCCAGCTTACCGATGAAGAGTTGGCAGCTGCTGCCAGGGAGGCTGAAGCTGAGGCTGAAAAACAGCGGTTGCAGGAGGCCAAAGAGCGCCATGACCGTACCCTGCTGGCTACCTATGTGAGTGTCGATGATATGGAGATGGCTCGTAATGGCCAGTTCAATACTCTGGATTTGATCATTGAATCGACTGAGCGAACGATGGAGCGGTTGCAGGCTAATCTGGATGATCTGATCGCCTCAGCAGCGGGTTACGAGCGGGATGGCAAAAAGGTGCCACCCCGTACCGAGAAGTCCATCGAAACTGTTAAAGGACAGATTGAACGGCAACGGGAGATCATCGCTGAAAATGAACTCAAAAAAAGTCAGATCGCCGAACAGTTTGCTACCGACATTGCCCGTTTCAGGGAACTTAAGGGGATTGTTGAGCCGGTGTCCGCCAAGGGGCCGGGTCACCAGGGTGCCATGCCCGGTGACAGATCTGATGATGAATCTGGTGATGAATCTGGCCGCGGCGCGGAGTCGCTGAGCCAATAGTGCTTTGAATTGTCAGTCGCAATTAGAACTGAAAAGGCCCTGATTAACAGGGCCTTTTCAGTTTAGTGGCTTGAGCCTGC
Source organism: Immundisolibacteraceae bacterium (assembly GCA_052031065.1). Lineage (GTDB taxonomy): Bacteria > Pseudomonadota > Gammaproteobacteria > Immundisolibacterales > Immundisolibacteraceae > JBPEXY01. The sequence continues at coordinate 11,749 of JBPEXY010000121.1, forward strand.
TACTCGGACAGACCGTCACGCATTAGTTTTACCCACTGCCGGTAACTGCCGTGGATCAGCGTCTCATCGTCGATATCGCCGCCGCTGATCAGCGGGCGGATATCCACCTCTTTGGCAGCATCGTCAGCTCCATTAACCAGACGGTTCATGCCGCGGGCATAACCCTGTAGCCATCCGCGCTTCTGGCCTTTGAGCCCCCGCTGGCACTTCTCAAACAGCGCCTGATCGTCCGGGGTGGCGAGTCCGGCGGGACCGAGAAAATCCTCAAACTGACGAATGCGGCGCTGGCGTGCTTCAGCGGGTTCGTTTTTCGGTGCGATGCAGTAAACCTCAACCAGTGTTTCATTCACAGAGATGGGGTGGACCATACGCACGGTAGATGATGACTGGTCCATCAGCAACAGATTGGGGTAGAGCATCAGGTTACGCACGTGGTCGATCATCCAGCGGGAGGTGGGTTCACCAAACTGCTGTTCAATTCGCTCCCGTTGAAATGCCAGTGGTCGGTCATCGCCATTGGGCATGTAGGCCCAGTCCATCATGTGGCCGTTGCCAAAGTCGTAATTGCCGCCAGGCATCTCCGCCATTTCACGGGCATCAATCGCCTGCACTTCGTCAGCGCCACCCAGATCCATACGCCGTTGAATCAGGCCGATATAGCTCAGGTGAGTCGGGAAAAAATGATACCCGTCGATATTTTCCAGCTGCAGTTTCCAGTTAGCGCGACTGGTGTAGCGAATCGCACCCTTGAGCAGCTCCATGCCCTCTTCCGACTGTTCCGCCAGCATATCGATGATGCGGGTTGCGCCGCCGAGGTGAGTTTTCAGATCCTCAACGTCGGCGTTCAGACTGCCAAAAATAAAGCCGCCGTAAACCTCCGTTCGCGCCAGTGCCAGCAGGTCGTGGCTCTGCTGGTCGAACGCTTCCGGATAAGCGCCTTTTTCGTGGGCGCGGACGTCCAGGCAGCTGCCATCGCTGCTGAATACCCAGCCGTGGAAGGGGCACATGATGGTTTTCTGGTTGCCACGGGTCTGCCCTACCAGCTCGGCCCCGCGGTGCGGACAGCTGTTGAGAAAGGCGTGAATCTGGCCATCACCAGCGCGGGTGAGAATAACCGGCTGCACACCGATGCGGGCGGCATGGTAATCGTGGGGGTTGGGGATCTGGCTCTCGTGACCGAGATAGACCCAGGTCTTGCCGAAAATGTGCTCCATCTCCAGCTCGAACAGCGCCGGGTCTTCAAATATGCGGCGGGAGACCTCAAAGCGACCGTTGGCAGTATCGTCAACCACACAATCGTCGAGGTCATCCAGACTGAACGCTCCATAATCAGTAATCTGGTCCATCACTCTCTCCAGGCGTCTTTATTCTGTCTACGTACAGATTTATTGGATTGATTCAATCAGTTCGGCGGCAGTACTCACATCACAGCGCAATGCCATCCGTTCCACTGTCTGGTTGTGAATCTCATCAGTGGCACAGACACAGCAATCTTCAGCGAGGATGATGCTGTAACCACGGTCACTACCGTCCCACGCGGTTGACTCGACAACAGCGTCAGTACTGACACCGGTGAGAATCAGATCAGTGATGCCTTCGGCGTCGAGGACCTCCTGCAGGCCCGAGCTGGCAAAGGCACTAAACAGACATTTGTAAACGATGGTTTCGCCTTCAATGGGGGCAACCGCTTCGTGTGAGTCGCCGCCGGGAGTGCCCCGTTTACAGACATCGCCGCCGGAGACTATGGAGTAGAACTGACCGCGGTTGGGCATCCGCGGCTGGGTGCCAGCTTCAAGGTCGATGAACACATGAATCACTTTCAGTCCGGTATCACGACAGTGGTCGATCAGACCACGCAGCTTGGTAAGCATGCCGCTACGTTCAATCTCCTGGGCGAAACCCATCTGCACCGCGATCGGCGAATCCATGCGGGTGATGTCGTTCTGCACATCCATTACCAGTAGTGCTGTGCTGTTTTTGTCTACGGGGTGAGATAACGCCATTAGTTGTTTCTCCTCAATAATTCCTGAGCCACCGGTTTCCCGGTTAGCGGGTTGGTCTGATTCAGCCATCGGCCAAACTTCAGAGCTAATCTTTTAATCTGACTGACCGATCAAATTAGAACAAATCCAGAAGTTCCGCAACCGTTGGCCTGCTTGAAGCAGAAATGGTTTGGAGTATGCTTGTTTTCCTGATCTTTATTGCTGGGGTACTGTCATGGAACTGGTTCTCCTGATTGCCGTTTTCTATCTTGGGCTGTTGATTGTCGAGCAGCGCCTGGCTTCAACCGTGAAGTTTGCGGGACTGGCGCTGCTGCTGATCCTGGCCGATAACTATTTACTGGCGCCGGTAGCGCTGATTTTCTGGGTTGTACTCATTAGTGCCGCCACAGCGGCGCTATTGCCGCCCCTGCGTGTTGGCGTTTTAAAACGTCTGTTACCCAGGTTAAGAACCCGGTTGCCCAGGCTCTCGACCACAGAACAGGAAGCGCTTGAGGCAGGTACGGTCTGGTGGGATGGTGAGCTGTTCAGCGGTCGCCCGGACTGGGAAAAGTTATTGGCGCAGCCGGCAGCGGTGCTCACCGAGGAGGAGCAGGCGTTCCTCGATGGGCCAGTGGAAGAGCTGATCCAGAAGGTCGATGAGTGGCAGGTTTACCAGCGCCGCAGTCTCACTCAGGCGACCTGGAATTATATGAAAAACCACGGTTTTTTCGCTCTGGTAATTCCCCCGGAGTATGGCGGCAAGGGGTTCTCCGCCTATGCGCACTCCTGTGTGGTGATGAAGTTGGCGTCTCATTCTGTCACCACTGCAGTGACCGTAATGGTGCCCAATTCCCTGGGGCCGGCGGAACTGCTGCTGCATTACGGTACCGACGAGCAGCGTGATTACTGGTTGCCGCGACTGGCAGACGGATCAGAAGTACCCTGTTTCGCCCTCACCGGGCCGGTCGCCGGCAGTGATGCTGGCTCAATTCCCGATCTCGGTGTGGTCTGTCGTGGGGAGTACGGCGGTGAAGAACAGCTCGGCATCCGCCTCAATTTCAGTAAGCGCTATATCACCCTGGCGCCGGTAGCAACGGTCATTGGTCTGGCGTTCAAAATGGTCGACCCCGACCATCTGCTGGGGGAGCGTGAAGAGCTGGGAATAACCGTCGCGCTGGTCCCCGCTGATACTCCCGGGGTAAGGCAGGGCGAACGGCACAATCCGCTGGGGTTGGCATTTCAGAATGGCCCGCTTTATGGCGAGGATGTCTTTGTACCGCTATCGGCAATTATCGGCGGTGAACAGGGCATTGGCCGTGGTTGGCGTATGCTGGTTGAATCTCTTGCCGAGGGCCGCGGTATTTCGTTACCGGCTCTCGCCACCGGATCGGGTAAGGTGGCCAGCCGATACACAGGTGCCTATGCAAGAATCCGCGAACAGTTTGGCCTGCCGATTGGCCGGTTCGAAGGGGTGGCTGAACCGCTCGGCCGTATTGCCGGCCTGACCTACACCATGGATGCGGCGCGTGAGCTCACCTGTAGTGCGATTGGACAGGGAGAAAAGCCGGCGGTTGTAACGGCTATTCTCAAATACCACCTGACTGAGTCGATGCGCCAGGTGATCAACGATGCCATGGATATCCACGGTGGCAGCGGCATTATGTTTGGGCCGCGCAATCTGATTGGGCCAATTTATCAGGCGGTTCCGGTTGCCATCACTGTCGAGGGTGCGAACATTCTGACCCGCAATCTGATCATTTTTGGTCAGGGAGCGGTACGTGCTCACCCCTGGCTACTGCAGGAGATGGCTGCGCTGGCAGAGGAGAACGAAGATGTGGCTTTGGGGCAGCTTGATGAAGCGTTGCGTGGACACGCGGAGCATACCTTTGGCAATCTGGCGCGTGGCTTTCGTCTGGGGTTAAGCAAGGGTTACTTCAGTACCGTTCCGGCTCACCCGCTGAGCCGTGAGATGCAGCGGATGAACTGGCTCAGTGCCGCCTTCGCGGTGGCGGCCGATGTGGCGCTGCTGGTGATGGGCGGTGATTTGAAACGGCGCGAAAACCTCTCCGCGCGGCTGGGCGACGTGCTCAGCCAGCTCTATCTCGCATCGGCAGTGGTGAAACGGTTTTCCGACCAGGGGCGCAAGTTTGATGACCTGCCTGTGGCGCGCTGGGCGGTGACCCACGCGCTCTATGAGGGCGAAGATGCACTACGCGGGGCGTTGGATAATTTTCCGCAACGCTGGCTCGGATGGCTGGTCAAACGGTGGGTTTCGCCTGTTGGTCGTGTCTGTCCGCCGGTGGATGATCTGCTCCAGCATGAAGTCGCGGCGACGTTGTTGCAACCGTCGGAGTGCCGTGACCGGTTGACCGCAGGTATTTATCGTGCCGACTCCGGTGACAGTCAGCGCGGTCGGCTGGAGCGCGCGTTCACACTATCGGTGTCGGTGGAAATTCTGCAGCAGCAGTTACGAGAATGGCAGCGTAGCGGAGAGTTATCTGCTGACGCAAGCGAGGATGGACTTGTGCAGCAGGCATTGAAGCAGAGGCTCATCGACGCCGAACAGGCTGATAGCTGGCGGCAGTACCGACAGCTCCAGCAGCAGATTATCCAGGTCGACTCATTCGACGGGCGTCAGCTTGCCAACCCGTAACGATCCATGACCAACACCAGATGAGGAAGAGCTGTTCTTATGGGTGATTTTTTCCAGCCGCTGAAAGCGACACCCGAGATGACCCTGGCTGACCTTTTACTGCGGCGAATCGAGTGCGACCCGGACGGTGCGGCTTATCGCCAGTATTCCAGCCAGAGCGGCTGGAGTTGTTGCAACTGGCGGGACGTTGGTGCGCAGGTTAGCCGCTGGCGACAGGCGTTGCTGGCAAGCGGGTTACAACCGGGCGACCGGGTGGCGGTGATGTTGCACAACTGCCTGGATTGGGTTCTGTTTGATCAGGCGGCGCTCGGGCTGGGGTTGGTGGTGGTGCCGATCTATATGGGTGATCGGCCGGAAAATATAGCCTATGTGATAAACGATTCAGCCAGCCGGTTATTGTTGCTGGACTCCCTGCAGGAGTGGCAGGCGGTCGAGGCTACTGGCCATTTGCAGGTTGATTCGCTAACCATCGTGGTTCGAAATGATGTCGAGACTGCCGACCGCCCTCACAAGGTGGTGGCGTTGCGGCAGTGGCTGGAGCAGGGGGGCGTGAATGTCCACCCCGCTGTCGGTACCGATGCTTGGCCTGCGGTGATCCCAGAACAGCTCGCCACCATTGTTTATACGTCGGGAACTACCGGCCGGCCAAAAGGAGTGATGCTGACCCACGCCAACATACTCAGTAACCTGGTGGCAGCTGTCGAGCTGGTGCAGCTCAGGACCAGCGATACTCTGCTCTCCTTTCTACCGCTGTCGCACATGTTGGAACGTACCGCTGGCTATTACATGCCGATCTTCACCGGCGCGGAGGTCGCTTTTGCTCGCAGCATCGACCTGTTGACAGAGGATTTCCAGCAGATTCAGCCGACGGTGGTGATTTCGGTGCCGCGAATTTTTGAGCGTGTCGAACAGGCGGTGCAGTCGCGGATCGCGGGGCGTGCCAGGGTGGTTGGCAGGCTGTTTGACCTGACCGTGAAGGTCGGCTGGCAGCAGTTTGAATACCAGCAGAAACGGGGGCAAAAACCGGCTCTGGCCTTTCTGCTGCCGCTGTTGTTGAGGCTTTTTGCCAAGCCGGTGCTCGCAGCACTGGGGGGGCGATTGCGATTTGCGGTGTGTGGCGGAGCGCCCCTGCCGCCTCAGGTCTCACGAACCTTTATTGCCCTCGGGTTACCGCTGCTGCAGGGTTACGGATTGACTGAAACCAGCCCGGCGATCAGCCTGGCAGCGCTGAATGACAATCGGCCGGATAGTGTAGGCAGCCTGCTGCCCGGTGTGGAGGTAAAAATCGCCGCTGACGACGAAATTATCTGTCGTGGCGCCAACGTCATGGCTGGCTACTGGCGGAACCAGGAAGCAACCGATGCAGTGCTGGATAGCGAGGGGTGGTTTCACACCGGCGATTGCGGGCGCCTGGATGGCAAACACCTTTATATTACTGGCCGACTCAAGGAGATCATCGTGCTGGCTAATGGTGAAAAAGTGCCGCCGGCGGATATGGAGCACGCCATCTGTCGAGATCCACTGATAGAGCAGTGTATGGTGTTGGGTGAGGGTCGCCCGTTTCTCGGCGCTATAGTGGTGACCTCCCGCGAGGAACTGGCCCGTCTCACCTCGTCTGCAGAAAAAGAGTTCAGTGCCGAGGAGCTCAGGGAGCAACTGCTCTCCCGCATCGCCCTCGCCATCGATGAATTTCCCGGATATGCGAAAATCTATCGGATCACCGTCACTGATGATCCCTGGACCGTCGACAATGGTCTGCTTACGCCGACTCTGAAACTAAAACGCCCGGCGGTAGAGTCCCGTTTTGAAGCAGAGATCGAACGGTTGTATGCCGGCCATTAATTTCATTCGTTATAGCAAATTATGTCCAATATTGATGACCAGAAGCGGCTGCAGAAAAGCCGCGACAAAGTAGCGCGCATTCCCGTCAAGGTTGTGCCGGCAGCGGAGCGATTGCGTAAACCGCGCTGGATTCGGGCCAGGGCACCGAGTGGGCCGGAATTTAACCGGGTTAAAAAGCTGCTGCGCGAGCAGGTATTGCATACCGTTTGCGAGGAGGCTTCCTGCCCCAATATCGGCGAATGTTTCAGCCACGGCACCGCCACCTTCATGATTCTCGGCGACAAATGTACCCGCCGCTGCCCCTTTTGCGATGTTGCTCATGCACGACCTGATCCGATTGACGAAGCAGAGCCTGGTCAGCTTGCCGATGCAGTGGTGGCGCTGGGGCTGAAGTATGTGGTGATCACCTCGGTCGACCGTGACGATCTGAAAGACGGCGGCGCCGGCCATTTTGCCGACTGCATCCGGGCCATCAGGGAGCGGTCGCCAGAGACCCGCATTGAAATTTTGGTGCCTGATTTTCGTCGCCGCAGTGAAACTGCGCTGGAGCAGTTAAAGGCCGCGCCGCCGGATGTATTCAACCACAACCTGGAGACGGTGCCGCGGCTCTACAAAGCAGTGCGTCCGGGAGCTGACTACGAAGGTTCACTGCTACTGCTGCAGGATTTTGCTGAGCAGCACCCTGGCGTGCCAACCAAATCGGGGCTGATGGTCGGGGTCGGCGAGACCGATGAGGAGATCGAGCAGGTGATGGCCGATTTGCGCCGCCATCGGGTTGATATGCTCACCATCGGCCAGTATCTGCAGCCTAGTGAGCATCATCTGCCGGTATTGCGTTATGTGGAGCCGGCTCAGTTTGACCGTTTTGCTGAAATTGGCGCAAAGATGGGATTTTCTAACGTCGCTTCGGGTCCAATGGTCCGGTCTTCTTATCATGCGGACCTGCAGGCGCAGGGCGCGACCCATCCGATTTCCAACCATTCTGCCGGGAGCAGTTTATGAATTTTGTCAAAACTTCAATCGTCCCTCTGGCGCTGGTCGCTGCGTTAACTGCGGGCTGTACCACAACCAACCCCTACACTCAGGAACAGCAGACCAGTAAGGCGACCAAGGGTGCGTTGATTGGTGCCGCTACTGGTGTGGTTGCTGGAATGTTGGCGGGTGATAGTGCCGATAACAGACGTGACAAGGCGCTGGTTGGTGCGGTAATTGGCGGTGCCACCGGTGGCGGTGTCGGTTACTACATGGATGTGCAGGAGGCCAAGTTGCGCCAGCAGCTGCAGGGTACCGGGGTCAGTGTGACCCGTTATGGCGACAACATTATCCTGAACATGCCTGGCAATATCACCTTTACGTCAGCCCGCGCCGACATCAGTGCCAATTTTTACCCGGTGCTGGATTCGGTAGCGCTGGTGCTGAAGGAGTACAACAAAACCCTGGTCAATGTCACTGGCCATACGGATAGCACCGGTAGCGACCAGTTCAACCAGATCCTCTCTGAGCAGCGGGCCAGTGCCGTGGCTCAGTACCTGATGTCGCGGCAGTTATCCGCACAGCGATTCGTCACTCGTGGTATGGGTAAAACCCAGCCGATTGCGGATAACGCCACTGAGTCAGGACGTGCGGCAAACCGCCGGGTGGAAATTACCCTGACACCGCTTCCCCAATAAAACCCAGCCAGTCTCATTGGTCGGCGGGGGAGTCTCTTAATAGCTCCTCCGCCAGCCTGAGCCGTTCCGGCGTGCCAACATCGAGCCACCAGCCGGAGAAAAGTTCACCCTCAACTGGTTGCTGTTCTGCCAGCAGCCTGTTTAGCAGGGGACCGAGTTCGCGTTCACTGGAGTGGTGAAAAATCTGCGGGTTGAAGATGCCACAGCCGAGGTAGGTCAGGGTCGTGGATTGCTCACTGACGTTGCTGCGCAGGAGTAATTTACCCTGCTCCAGGCCGAAATCACCTTCCGGGTGGTGACCTGGGTTTTTCGCCAACAGCAGATGGGCATTCTGTGGCTCTAGTCGCGCCAGGTAGACGAGGTCAAAATTTCCTGCCAGGTCACCGTTGATCAGCAAAAAAGGCTGGGTTCCAAGCAGCGGCAGGGCGCGCCGAATCCCCTCGGCGGTTCCCAATGGCCAGTCGCCTTCATCGCTCCATTGGATGGAGACACCCAGCGCTGCGCCGTTACCCAGGTGGTCGCGTAACTTTTTCCCCTGCCAGGCGGTGTTGATGATCAAGTCGGTAATACCGGCGTCGCGGAGTTTATTAATCAACCGCTCGATCATCGGCACACCCAGCAGCGGCAATAGTGGTTTGGGGGTGTCGAGGGTCAGTTCGCGCATCCGTTCGCCACGACCGGCGGCGAGGATCATCGCCTTCAACGGTGGATATCCTGACCGGAAATCCACTCCAGTAGCTGTTGCAGTGCCGGTAGGCCGTCGGCTTGCTGCGCCAGGTAGTCCATGCAGCGGGGAATGTCCGCCAGATAGCCCGGTTTATGGTCGCGGTAATTCAACCGCGAGAAAATACCAATCGCCTTCATGTGGCGCTGCACTCCCATCAGATCAAACCAGCGCAGAAACTGATCAAATGCTGGCAGCGCATGTTGCTGTTGAATGAGCTGGTAAAAACTGGCAACCCACCGGGTAATTCGCTCGTGTGGCCAGGCGATATAGCAATCCTTCAACAGCGAAACAAGGTCGTAGGTGACCGGTCCCAGCACTGCATCCTGAAAATCGAGAATACCCGGGTTATTCTGCTGACAGACCATCAAATTGCGGCTGTGGTAGTCGCGGTGAACCCAGGCCTGAGGTTGGGCCAGCGCATTGTCGATCAGTTCCACTGTTAAGGTTTCGAACAGGTTTTCCAGTTCGGCGACATCCAGTCCAAGGTGGCGCTGCAGATACCAGTCGTGAAACAGGCCGAGTTCCGTTCTCATCATCGCTTCGTCGAAGCGGGGTAAATGGTCTGCTGGCAGCTCCTGCATGGTGACGATAGCTGCCATGGCATCGCCGTAAAGCGGATCGGCCCGCTGGCTATCCAGCTGGTCGAGGTAACAGTTGCTGCCGAGGTCTTCAAGAATCAGAAAGCCCTCGGCGAGGTTGGTTTCGATGATCTCCGGTGCGTGCAGACCTGCCCTGTGTAATTGCCGGGCGATGGCGACAAACTGGCCGCAGGGTTCCTTTTCCGGTGGTGCATCCATCACGATCCTGGTGCCACTGTCGGTATCGTAGCGAAAATAGCGCCTGAAACTGGCATCGCTGGATGCGGCGTGGAGCAGTATTTCGGTTTCCTGGTGCTGGCTGGAGAGCCACCTGTTGAGTTGGTCTAAACGCTGGTCTGCGGTCATATCAGATAATTGTCTTAAAAAAACAAGTTCCGCTACCGGCGCTCCAAATAGCGGGACTCATCCGGTCACGGTCCTGTTCCGGTGCTGTATGTATAGAAATGCCAGTCACTCTTACGGGTGTCCAGCGAATCGTATAGCCGTTGGGCGGTCAGGTTGTCCGTGGCGGTTAACCACTGCAGCCGGATCGCTCCACGGCGTTGTGCAAACTGCCGGCAATGTTCAATCAACTCACGCCCGACACCACTGCTGCGGTATGCGGGGGTGGTGTAGAGATCATTGAGTACCCCTACCTTTGCGGCAAGGGTGGATGAGAAGTTGAAATAGACGGTGGCAAAAGCGATAGCTGCGCCATCGCGCTTGAATAGAAACTGGCACCCCGACTCGCTGTTTTCACTAAATTGAGCAAAGAATGCCCGATTGCTTTCGTCGTTGATGTCGGCAGCGCCGTAAAACTCCTGATAGGCGCGCACTAGTGGCAACAAATCATCGATATTATTGTTGTCGACCGGTTCAATCATTTGGTCTGCTCATTGGTCACGTCGTAGCCGGTTTAACCGCCCGGCCCCGGGTGACGTAGCCGGCGATTTTGGGTCCCATGTTGGCCACATAGCTGCGTTCGGGGTCGACCAGCTGCAGGCCGTGTTGTTCAAACAGGGTTTCGGTAGATCGATTCAGGTGGCAGCCGCAGGCAAATTTTTTCCAGAATGGATTGAGTCGCCGCTGCCACCGTGCCACAGGGGGGTCAGGCGCCTCCACATGCTCAAAAAAATGGATCTCCCCGCCCGGCTTTAACACCCGTGCCGCTTCTGCAACTGCCCGGTTGGCGTTGGGAATGGTGCAGAGCACCAGAAAGACCAGTACCTGGTCAAAACTGTGGTCGGCAAAGGGCAGGTCCTCGGCACTGGCGCGCTCCAGGGTGACCTGCGGTGCCCCACCCGTGGCGCGTAGCTGTTCTAGCCGTTGTTCAGCTTTGCCGAGCATGGCGTCGAGAGGTTCGATGCCCACAACTTCTGTTTGCCGGTGGTAGTGTGGCAGGTTGGCGCCGGTGCCAACGCCAATTTCCAGCACTCGACCACGCAGACGGCTGACCACCGTTTTGCGCTCAGCTTCCAGCTTGCGCAGGGCAAAATCGAGTATGTGGGGAAAAATTCTGCTTGCGTAGAATCCGCTCACCGGTTGCTGCTCCGGTTAAGCCCCTGTTGCAGCGGCACCGACCCTTCGCGATTAAATGCCAACTTGCGCCGGATGCCCCGGGTCAGGTGGAGATGGCCACTGATAGCGTAGTTGAGGTCGTCCGGTGGCTGTTGTAGCCACTGAAACAGCTGTCGTGCCACGTTAAAGCCGTTGAGGGTGATTTCGACTTCGGTCTCCGCAGTACCCAGGGGTGGCAGGCGCAGCTCGCGGTTACTGACGCCACTGGCAAAGCGACGGCCATCAATTGCCAGGTCAAAGTCGAGACCGGCCAGCTGGAGCGCTTCGTTGTTACGGTTTTGTAGTTCCAGCTGCACGCGCAGTTTTGGCGCCAGACCCTGACCTGGCAGCGGCTCCAGCCCGGTCACGGTAACCAGTGGAGGCTGCAGATTGTGGCTCAAGCTGGCACAGCCAGTCAGAACCAGGGTCACCAGCAGCAGGGTTGCCAACCTGATGACAGGTCGCCATGCTGGGTAGTGGCTGGTCTGGTCCTGAAAGCTGTGTTGAATATTTCTCATTCCATTTCCCGCCGCTTAAAATCACGCTGATTGATCCTGAACACCCATTTTAATTGCAGCTAGCCCGCTGAAATTTTTAATCACGCGAGCTGTCTCCATAACAGGCCCGATTTTTGACTGGAAAAATAGGATTTGTCAGCCTCGGCTGTCCCAAGGCGTTGGTCGACTCTGAACGCATTATCACCCAACTGCGCAGTGAGGGTTACGAAACCGCCAACGACTATGAAAACGCCGATCTGGTGGTGGTCAACACCTGCGGATTTATTGACGAGGCGAAGGCCGAATCACTGCAGGCGATCGGGGAGGCGATAGACGAGAATGGCCGGGTTATCGTCACCGGCTGTCTTGGTGAAGATGCTGAGTTGATTCAGCGCAGCCACCCGCAGGTGCTGGCAGTCACCGGAGCCCATGCCTATGACGCGGTGGTCGCAGAGGTGCACCGTGCCCTGCCGCCAGAGTTGACTTCAGGTGTTCAGCACGACCCGCTAGTGGAGCTGCTGCCACCACAGGGGATCAAGCTGACACCACCCCATTACGCTTATCTGAAAATATCTGAAGGGTGTAATCACCACTGCAGCTTCTGCATCATTCCATCCCTGCGCGGCAAACTGGTTAGTCGCCCTGCCAATGATGTGCTTGATGAGGCGCAACGGCTGGTAGATAACGGCGTCAAGGAGCTGTTGGTGATCTCACAGGACACCAGCGCCTACGGGGTTGATCGCAAATATCGCACTGAGTTCTGGAATGGCCGACCGGTGAAAAGCCGCCTGACCGAACTCTGCCAGCAACTCGGTAACCTTGGTGCCTGGGTCCGGCTGCACTATGTTTACCCGTATCCCCATGTTGACGATCTGATGCCGCTGATGGCCGATGGTCTGCTGCTGCCCTACCTCGACATCCCATTGCAGCACGGCAGTCCCACGGTGCTCAAACGAATGCGCCGCCCCGGCGCAATTGATGACACCCTGGAACGCCTGGCCCGCTGGCGTCAGCAGGTTCCCGATCTGGTTCTGCGCAGTACTTTCATCGTCGGCTTTCCCGGTGAGACCGACGCTGAATTTGAGCAACTGCTCGGATTTCTGCGCGAGGCGCAGATAGATCGCGCGGGCTGTTTTCAGTACTCGCCGGTCGAGGGTGCTGCTGCCAATGAGCTGGCAGAGCCGGTGGAAGATACGGTCAAAGAGGAGCGCTACCATCGATTTATGGCCCTGCAGAGCGAGATCAGCGCCGCTAAACTAAAGGCTAAAGTCGGTACCATCCAGCGGGTGATCATTGATGAAGTGGTCAGCGAGGGCGCCGTTGGGCGCACAGCTGGCGACGCACCGGAAATCGATGGCCAGGTGTTCCTCGACCTTGAAGAGAACGTTGAGCCGGGTGACCGGGTCGAAGTGGTTATCGAGGATGCCGACGAACACGACCTCTGGGGTTATCTGGCTGAATGATCAACCCCCTTGCCTGCAGGTGGTAGTGATACCGCCGGGAGAACAGCAATGATTTTCAACCTGAACAAAAAAGTGACCATGCCACAACCAGACGAGGCGTTACCTGGACGAGCCGAGCCGATGCCAGTGGCCGAAGGCCATTTCGTCAACGGCCATCGCCTTGCGCCGCCGTTTCCCGGCAACATGCAGATGGCGCTGTTTGGTCTCGGCTGCTTCTGGGGTGCCGAGCGCAAATTCTGGCAGCAGCCGGGTGTCTACTCCACGGCCGTTGGTTATGCCGCCGGTTATACCCCCAACCCGACCTACGAAGAGGTCTGCGGCGGTCTGACTGGCCACAACGAAGTGGTGCTGGTGGTCTACGACCCCGCCGAAGTGAGCTACGAAACCCTGCTCAAAACCTTCTGGGAGGCACACAACCCGACCCAGGGCATGCGCCAGGGTAATGATGTTGGCACTCAGTACCGCTCCGGCATCTACACTTACAGTGACGAGCAAAAACAGGCTGCGCAGGATTCGCTGTCAGCCTATCAACGGGCGCTACGCAAAGCCGGTTACGGAGACATCACCACTGAAATTGTCGACGCCGACGAGTTTTTCTATGCCGAGGATTACCACCAGCAATACCTGGCGAAAAACCCGGCAGGCTATTGCGGACTAGGCGGGCTCCGGGTGGAGTTTCCGACCTGAGGAGTTGCTGTTTTAGGCCCCAGGTGGTCTCGCCCACTCTAGCGGGTTAACGGTTCTGCCGGCCATTTCCCGGGCGCGCCCGCCAGCCTTCCGCTGCTCGTGGCTACTGGTTTGCTAGCCGCTTCGCAAGCGTCGCAGGTTGGAAATTGGCAGTGCAGGTTCGGTGACGGTTTTTTAGTTCAGATAGCTACAGACAGTCCGACGGCAGAGTGCTTACAATCTGCGATTTTTCGGCCCTGGCGGCTGGAGTAAGCGGCGATGTTGAGAACACTGGTAGTTGTTGACAGTGAGCTGCCGGTTGAGGGCGGTGGCGCTCTTGATGTGATTGGTTTTGGCACCTATCTCAGGGATTATCCTCGGCTGAATGAGCCGAAGACCCGGGTCATCAATCTTTGCGATACCGAAAAATATTTGAGTAGCGGTTATTACTGTTCGCTACTGGCTGAGTCGCGGCGACATCAGGTATTCCCTGGCGTGCGCACCATCAACGAAATGCGGGCGGGTGTCTGCCAGTTAACAGCAGCGCAAGTCGGTCTGGGCCGGAAGGAGCAGGCATTGTGGTTGGCCCAGGCGGCGTCAGGTACAGTCAAGGTGCTGATGGGGGTCGCCGAGATTTCGGCTCTGCAGCGGGTGGTGGCGCGGGTATTCCGGCTTTATCCTGCACCGATTCTGCAGCTTGAGTACGATCCACAACGTAACGAAATCAGTGTGATGCGCGGTTCGTTCAGCGCCTTGTCTGCAGCAGAGCAAGCTTGGTTGCTGAACTTGATTGAGCGCGATCATCCTACACCGCGCAAACGCGGCCGCGGTCGGGGGTATCGATGGGATCTGGCTATCCTGGTCAATCGGGAAGAGGCAGTGCCGCCAAGCAACCAGCGGGCAATCGCCAAGTTCGCCAGTGCTGCGCGAAAGCTGGGTATAGAAGCCACAATTGTCGAGGCGGATGAGCTGATTGATATCAACCGTTTTGATGCGCTGTTTATTCGCGAAACGACCGCTATTGACCATCACACCTATCAGTTTTCCTGCGACGCGGAGAGCAGCGGTCTGGTCGTGATCGATGATCCTGCGTCAATTCTGCGCTGCTGCAACAAGGTGTTTCTGCACGACGCCTTCAGCTACCAGAACATTCCCAGTCCGGATACTGCAATCGTCGATAGCTGCTCTGATCACCGCCTGGATGAACTGGAGGCCCGATTTGAGTATCCGATGGTGCTTAAAATGGCCGAAGGCTCGTTTTCCCGGGGGGTATTCAAGGTTGAACAGCGGGCGGAACTGAAAACCGGCCTGCAGCAGCTGTTGCAGGACTCGGCCCTGGCGCTGGTGCAGGAGTATCTTTACACAGATTTTGACTGGCGTATCGGCGTTCTCAATGGCAGACCTCTGTACGCCTGTCGTTACTACATGGCACCGCGCCACTGGCAGATTTATAACCATAACTCCAAACGCAATTTTTCAGGGGGGTTCGAAACCGTGGCGACATTTGAAGTACCCAAAGCGGTGCTTGATGCTGCGTTGCGCGCCACCAGGCTGGTTGGCAATGGGCTATATGGTGTCGATATCAAGGTGTGCGGAGAGTTGGTCTACCTACTTGAGGTGAATGATAATCCCAGCATTGACCATAAAGTGGAGGATGCCTGGCTGGGGGACGAGCTCTATAGCCAGGTGATGACGGAGTTTCACCGGCGTCTCGAAATGCGCGGTCGTTAGGCAGCTGGCGGCGTGTTCTCCATCCGTTGTGCCAGAGAAGGTGACCTGTCTGCACTTCTGGCAGTCGAGACAGAATGTTTCAACAGCGACCTTATTAATCGCAGACAGATGCGATACCTGCTGTTTCGTGCCAAAGCAATTACCCTGGTCGCGGTGCATCCGACTGGCCAGATTATTGGCTACTGCATCGGCCTGATTCCGTCACTGCCGCGGGCGGCGCGGGTCTATTCCCTTGCTGTGCTGCCGCAGTGGCGCGGATGGCATGTTGCCAGCGCCCTGCTTGAAGATTTGATCACACGGTTAGGCAAGCAGGGGTACCGTCACTGCGTACTGGAGGTCAGGGAGACTGATATCGGCGCTTGGCGGTTGTATCAACGGATGGGATTCGAACAGTTTGCGCAAGCACCTGGATACTACGAGGATGGGGCTACCGCTTTACGGATGCGTCGGCGGTTGGACAAGCCGTTTGCCCCGGGTTGGTCGCGGCGTTCATGGCCGCGAGTCATTGACTCAGAGGAAACCGGTAATGCCAGGGAGCCAGGCGATATCGATATTGCCCCTTCTAGCTGATACTCAGTCGGTGCGGCGATTTTCTGCGGTGGACCATTGATTTTGAAGCCAGTTGTGCGGCAAGTCGGTCGGTTTGTGAGTGTCGTGGGCGATGGTCTATGGAACGTACCTGTTCCTGGCTACCGTTGCTCTATGGGTTGGTCACCTGGTTGGTCCGTCACCCGTGGTGGGGCAGGTGATCACCTGTATTGGTTCTCTGGTAGTCGGCGGCATGCTGACCAGGGATGGTGTTGTTGACGGGGTTTCTTCTGCTGCGGCGACCTGGTTG
>JBPEXY010000122.1:0-2558 GCA_052031065.1 Immundisolibacteraceae bacterium
CGGTTGTCTGCACTGGTCCATTCCGGCACCGGTTTAAGGCCAATATAGATCTCGATGTTATTCACCGGCTCAGGATCGCCGCCGATTTCAGCCCGGCCAATACGTGACAGTGCATAGGTTACCTCTGGGAACTCCATCAACTTGGCCTCCAGTTTGGGGGCCACTTCCAGCGCGGTATCCAGACTGGAAGAAGGCGCCAGGGTGACGCGCAGATTAATGGTACCCTCCTCCAGTTCAGGCACGAATTCGGTACCCAAGCGGGGCAGAACCAACGCGGCCGCTACCACCATAATGGCAGCGACACCCACCACCACTTTGCTGTGTCCCATCGCCCAGGCTAAACCTTTACGATAGAGCAGATCGAGCGGCTTCAATACAAAGCTCTCGCGTTGGCGAACCCCCCTGCGAAAGAGATAGGTTGCTAGTGCAGGCACGATGATCAGGGCCACCAACACCGCCGAGAGCATGGCGAGCATGATACTGATGGCCATGGGTTGAAACAGTTTGGCTTCGACACCTTCAAAGCTGAACAGTGGCATGAAGACAACCAGAATAATGGCCGTGGCAAAAAAGATGGGGCGAGCGACTTCCTTACCGGCTTCCTGCAGGCGCAAGGCAATACCATGACGGTCGTGGGCCGCATCAACAGGGTCCACGTCATCGGAATCCACCCGCGATTGTCTCTGGGTATCATGTTCAGCATCCGGGTGCGTCAGATGTTTAAATATGTTCTCCACCATTACTACGGAGCCATCCACCAACATGCCAATGGCGACCGCAATCCCCCCCAGCGACATCAGATTGGCCGACAATCCGAACCAAGCCATCACCATTAAAGCGATTCCAATAGATATCGGGATGGACATCAACACCAGAAAGGTGGCGCGCAGGTTCATCAGGAATAGCGCAAGGATCACGACGATGAAAATAAACGCCAGCAGCAGGGCATTGACCACGGTCTGTACGGCCTGGGTGATCAAATCCGCCTGATCGTAAAATGCCTCGAAGCGAACACCTTCCGGTAATGCCTGGTTAATACGCTCAATGCGTGCATTGACTCCATCAATGGTGGCCTTGGTGTTGGCCCCCATGCGCTTGAGCACGATGCCGGACACCACCTCGCCGAGATTCTCCACCTTGTCGTCGGCGTTCTTGCGCGTCATGGTCACCGCTCCCTGACGGATCTCACTGCCCAGGGCCACTTGCGCCACGTCGGACACGGTGATCGTAGTACCGTCCACGGTTTTCAGTGGCACCTGACGGATCTGTTCCAAGCCCTTCTCACCATGATCCAGCCAACCCGTACCCCGGATCACCAGTTGCTCCTGGCCCCGGTTCATATACCAACCGCCGACGTTGGTGTTGTTGCGCTCCAGTGCCATCATGACGTCGTCCTGGGTCAGCTCGTAGGCCAACAGTCGGGACGGGTTTAGGTTAACCTGGTACTGACGCACCTCACCGCCAAAGGAGAGCACATCGGTCACGCCCTCGGCCGGGATCAATAGCAGCTTCACCACCCAGTCGTTCAAGCTACGCAAAGCCATGGCGTCGAAACCGGCATCGGGTTCTGCCACCAGCAGATACTGATAGACCTGACCCAGGCCGGAAGTATTCGGGCCCATTTCCGGTGTGCCGACGCCATCGGGGATCAGCTCCTTGGCAGCCTGAAGCCGTTCAAATACCAGTTGCCGGGCAAAATAAATATCGGTGCCTTCTTTAAAGACTACGGTAACGCCGGACAGGCCGGTTTTGGAAATTGAGCGCACCTCTTCCACATCCGGTAAGGCGTACATCACGGCTTCGATGGGATAGGTAATAAGCTGTTCCACCTCTTCGGCAGCCAGCCCCGGTGCTTCGGTATTGACCGACACCTGCACGTTGGTGACATCCGGAAAAGCATCCAGATTCAGTTTGGGAATAATAAAAACGGCACTGACCGTTAGTGTGATCAGGGCTATCACCACCAGCAATCGGTTGATGACCGCCCAATCGATAATTCGGTTAAACATGGGGTCTCCTACTGCTTAGTGGTTATGGGGGTCAAAGCCGCCCTTGGCGATCTGAGAGGCAACAAAGAAAGCGCCCTGAGTGACGATGCGAGCCCCCGGACCGACACCGCTAATTTCACGTAGCGGCCCGAGCGCTCGACCCAGCTCCACCTCCACTGGCTGGAATTCGCCAGGATGGTCTTCCACGAACACCGTCCAATCTCCGTCTGCGCCGCGCATCAGTGCGGTTTCGGGTACCGCTAGCACGGGCCTTTTAGTCTGGAATCGGAAATACACCTCGGCGAACTGGCCAGGGTGCAGGCGGTGTTCCGGGTTATTGACCAACAGGCGCACGGTACGGGTACGGGTGATGGGGTCAATGGTGTGCGCCTCCTGAGTGACCTTGGCGTTTACACGGACATCCCCAGCCACCACTTCCGCTCTTGTTCCCGCGCCCAGCGTCAGGGAGAGATCGGCGGGCAGGTGGGCCTCCACCCAGAGTTGCTTTTCATCGGCCAACGCAATCAAGGGCGCGCCCGCCTCGATGCGCTGCCCCTGCTCGAAATCATC
>JBPEXY010000123.1:0-3684 GCA_052031065.1 Immundisolibacteraceae bacterium
CCGAAAAGGAGTCGATTTCCTACAGCCTTGCCTTTTCCTATGGCATCGCTGAATTTGACCCTGAACACCCGGAAAATCTTGATTCTCTGGTGGCAGAAGCGGATCTCTGTATGTATCAGCATAAGGAAGCTTCCCGACCAGAAATATCCGCTGTTTGAGCGATATGCTGACTCGCAGGTATCGAGTCACGCGGAAAAGAACCTGCAGCCGCTACTGATGGTCCTGCTTTCAACCAACAGCCCCTTACGAATCCAGATAACGCCCAATCAGTAACCGCTGTACTTCGCTGGTGCCTTCGTAGATCTGTGTCACCCGGGCATCACGATAGTGGCGTTCCACTGGAAAATCGTTCAGATACCCATAACCACCGTGGATCTGAATCGCTTTGCTACAGACCCACTCGGCGGTTTCGCTGGCCACCAGCTTTGCCTGTGACGCTTCGCTGATAGCGTTTTCGCCCGCCATACGCAGCCGCGCCGCATGGTGCACCATTAACCGCGCCCCGTTAATCCGCGTGAGCATATCTGCAAGGGTAAACGTAATGCTCTGGTGTTCGGCTATTGGCTTGCCAAACTGACTACGCTCCCGCGCATAATCCCGCGCCGCTGCAAAGGCTGCACGGGCAATACCAATACTTAAAGCGCCGATACCGATGCGGCCCCCGGCAAGGTTGCCCAGAGCGATGCCGAGCCCCTGCCCTCGCTCGCCGAGCATATTCTGTTTGGGTATACGACAGTCGCGAAAGGTGACCGGCGTGGTATCTGATGCCCGCTGGCCCATTTTCTGCTCTTTGTTACCGGGTTGGTAACCGGGGCTATCGGTCGGCACGATAAAGGCCGATATACCCTTCTTGCCCAATTCCGGGTCGGTTACCGCAAACACCAGCGCCACATCGGCGGTTGCGCCACTGCTGATGAACTGCTTGTTACCGTTAATCACCCAGTGGTCGCCATCTTCCTTCGCTCGGGAGCGGATACTTGCTGCATCTGACCCCGCATGGGCTTCGGTCAGGCAGAAGGCACCAATCGACTTACCGGAAGCCAGGCGCGTCAGGTACTGCTGTTTCTGAATATCATTGCCGTACTTCAGCAGCGGCTCACAGACCACCGAATTCTGCACCGACATCACTACCGCACAGGAGGCGCAACCGGCGGCGATCTCTTCGATCGCCAGCGCCAGACTGAGATTATCGAGTCCGGACCCCTGCCACTGCTGCGGTACGGTAACACCAAGTAAGCCCAGCTCTCCCATCCGCATCAGCGCTTCGCGCGGGTGCGTCTCCGTGCGGTCCCATTCGGCGGCGTTGGGTGCCAGCTGTTCAGCGGCAAACTGGCGTGCCACATCGCGCACCATCACCTGCTCTTCGGTGTACAGAGTCACTGGTTACCGTCTCCGCCGCCAGTAATGGTTTCGATTAAAGCAGCTCAAAACCCATCGCGGTCGCCTCGCCACCACCAATACAGAGGCTCGCAATGCCGGTTTTCAGCCCCCGCTTACGCATCGCATTGAGCAGCGTGACGATGATTCGGGTACCCGATGCACCTACCGGATGCCCCAGAGCACAGGCGCCACCATTGACATTGGTTTTAGCGTGATCAATCCCGAGTTCAGCCATCGCCGCCATGGTGACTACCGCAAAGGCTTCGTTAATCTCATACAGATCGGTGGTGTCGGCGTTCCAGCCCAGTTTTTCATGCAGTTTGCGGATCGCCTCTACCGGCGCGGTGGTAAACCAGGCCGGGTCCTGGGCATGGCTGGTGTGGCCAAGCACCCGCGCCAGCGGTTGCAGGCCGCGTCGCTGCGCTTCACTTTCACTCATCATCACCAGAGCTGCTGCTCCATCAGAAATCGACGAGGAGTTGGCCGCAGTCACGGTGCCATCTTCGGGCTGAAAAGCGGGACGCAAGGTGGGGATTTTGGAAACATCAGAGCGGCCCGGCTGCTCATCAAGCAGATACTGGTTTTCGCCTTTTCGGGTTTTCACCGTCACCGGCACGATTTCACCGTCGAAAGAGCCATCCTCGCCTGCGCGGAGCGCACGATTCACCGAATCAATGGCGAAAGCATCCTGCTGTTCACGGGTAAAGGTGTACTTACCAGCACAACGTTCAGCAAAGGCACCCATCATCTTGCCCTCGCGCACATCCTGCAGACCATCAACGAACATGTGGTCGAGCACTTCCTGGTGTCCCATCCGGTAACCGGCACGTGCCTTGGGCAGTATGTATGGGGCATTGGTCATCGACTCGATACCACCAGCGAGACTGATGGCCACATTACCGGCAGCAATCTGGTCAAAGCTGTACATGGCCGCCTTCATACCAGAACCGCACATCTTGTTGACCGTGGTACAGGGCACCGACATCGGCAGATCGGCACCGAGCACTGCCTGCCGGGCCGGAGCCTGCCCCTGTCCTGCAGGCAGCACACAGCCAATGTGGGCGTCCTCAATATCGGCACCATCGATCCCGGCCTGCTCGACTGCCGCCCGGATCGCCACCGACCCCAACTGCGACGCGGTAACCGATGCAAACTGACCCTGAAACGAACCAATCGGGGTGCGCTTGGAACCGACGATGACAACAGATTCTGCCATGATAAAACTCCTGGATATTGCTGATTACGAAGAGAGATGCCTGGCGTCTAAACAACCACCACAACAAACAACAAAATACTTTAATTAAAGATATTAAATTATTGTTTTACAGAAACTATGTTTCTATAAAAAGCTCGCGACCGATGAGCATTCTACGGATCTCATTGGTGCCTGCACCGATGTCATAAAGCTTCGCGTCGCGCAACAGACGACCGGTAGCAAATTCATTGATGTAGCCGTTACCACCGAGACTCTGGATCGCCTCCAGCGCTACCTTTACCGCACACTCCGACGCATAGAGCAGGCAGGCCGCTGCATCTTTACGCGAAGCCCTGCCAGCATCGACTGACTCAGCGGCGCGATAGCTGAACGCACGGGCTGATTGCAGCGCCGTATACATGTCGGCCATTTTCCCCTGCATCAGCTCAAAGGTGCCGATCGGCTGACCAAACTGCTTGCGATCGTGAACGTAGGGCAAGGTGATGTCCATTGCCGCCTGCATGATACCCAGCGGTCCACCAGAGAGGGTCACGCGCTCTGTATCAAGTCCGCGCATCAACACACGTACACCCTGGTTAACCTCTCCGAGTACGTTCTCCTGAGGTATCTCACAATCCCTGAACACCAGTTCACAGGTATTGGAGCCGCGCATACCGAGCTTGTCGAGCTTCTGCGCGGTGGAGAAACCAGGCATGCCTTTTTCGACCAGAAAAGCGGTCATCGCCCGGCTGCCTTGATCGACCGGTGCAGTGCGCATATAGACGATCAGCACATCGGCATCGGGGCCGTTGGTGATCCACATCTTGTTCCCGTTGGCGACCCAGACATCCCCTTTTAGCTCTGCTGAACAACGCATAGAACCGACGACATCAGAACCAGCACCCGGTTCCGACATGGCCAGCGCGCCAACATGCTCACCGCTACAAAGTTTGGGCAGATATTTTTCGCGCTGCGCCTCGGTAGCGTTCAGATAGAGATTATTGACACAAAGATTGGAATGGGCTCCGTAGGAGAGGCCGATTGACGCGGATGCCCGTGACAGCTCTTCAATGGCGACCACATGGGCAAGGTAGGACATACCACTACCG
>JBPEXY010000124.1:0-4801 GCA_052031065.1 Immundisolibacteraceae bacterium
GCCATATATCGAGTGATCCATCACGTTAACATTGCGCCATCCACTCCCTTCCCTGTAAATGAGCACGCCATCTCCCCCCCTCTCGCCGGGTGTCGTTATCTGCTTCGCCGTACAGTCCCGGACTATCTCACCCTACTAGCTGGGTAGTCGTGCATCAGGCCCTGTGCCAGGATTACCAACCCAACTAACGCCAATAGACAAAACCCGCCATTCGTTGCGAAAAAGGTTCGTTAGTGCATTCCTAGCGCTCTCGAATGCTCTCGTCCTTGAATTTAAGCAGGGGGCTGAGGAAGTATTCGATCAGCCGCCGGGTGCCGGTTTTAATTTCTACCGTCGCAGCCATGCCGGGACTGAGCGCAACGGCCTTGCCGTCGACCATGATGGTGCTGCTCTGCATGCTGGTTTGGGCGGCATAAACCAGCCCGAGCTGTTCGTCGGCCACGGCATCGCGTGAGAGGGTGGTGATCTCGCCGTCAATGGTGCCGAATTTGGTGAATGGGAAGGCTTCGATTTTGACCACCGCCGGGTCGCCCTGATTCACAAACCCAATGTCGCGGTTCAGCACCCAGGCTTCGATTTGCAGGGTCGAGTCCTGCGGGACAATCACCATTAAGGTTTGTGCCGGGGTGACCACGCCGCCAACGGTGTATATAGCGAGTTGCTGGACGATGCCATCGATGGGCGAGCGCAGTTGTTGCAGGCCGCTGCGCTGGCGCGCTTTGGTTAGTTCTTCGGTGTAGGCGAGTTGTTTGCGCTCTTCCTCGGCGAGGCGTTCACGGGTGTTGCGGTTGAACTCACCGATGGTCACTTTGCGCTGTTCGATGATTTCGGTGGCTGCTGCTTCGAGTTGTTGCAACCGACTCTGCTGGGCGGCCAGGTCGTGCTGCTGCTCGACCTGCTCCTGCTTGAGGGTCAGGTAGTCACTCTCTGCCGCCAGGTTCTGGTCGAGCAGTTTTTTCAGCGCTTTTACCCGCGTGGTAATCAGCGGCAAAGTGGCCTGGTATTTGGCCACCAGGGTCTGGGTGGTGCGGGTTTCTGCCCGCTGGCGGTCGAGGCTTTTATCCAGTGCCGCGACCCTTGCCTGCTGGGTGGCCAGTTCTTCATCAAGCAGCTGCTGCTGGGTGGCAATTTCTATTTGCGTTGCGCCGGGCACGTCGGCAAACCGGGCGGCCCGATCAACCGCTGTGGGTGCGGGTGGTGGCGCTAACGGGTCGGGCAGTTCCGCTGCGCTGGCGGTCGGTGTGGTGTCAGTGACCCTGGTTAACGCAAGCAGGGCTCGTAATCGCGCCAGGTTGAGGCGGGCGGTGCGCAGTTCCTGCTCTAACCGGCGCTGGTCGGCAGCGGTACTGGTGGGGTCAAGCTCCACCAGGGTTTCGCCCTGCTTAACAGGCTGCCCCTCCTGCACGTTGATCTGGGTGACCACGCCACTTTCCAGCGGCTGAATTAGTTTTACCCGCCCACTGGGAATGATTTTGCCCTGGGCAACGGCCACGATATCCACCTTGCCAAAGATGGACCATACCACTGCCAGCGCAAACAGCGAGACAATGGTCCAGAGTATTGCCCGCCCGAGTGGTGAGGGTGGGCTTTCCTGCACCTCCAGCACGGCGGGCAAAAACTCATAATGGCTGTATTGCTGGCTGCTCTTGCCCCGTTGGGACGGCCACCAGCGGCGCCAGAAGCTGGCCTTTTGCTCCAAATCGGCGTGTCGGCTCACCGATTCATTCGACTGACCCGGTTCGGCGGCGGACTGGTTGGCAACCGTCGTGGCCGGTGTCGCAGCGGTTGGTGTGCCGGGCGGCGGAGTGTGGCCATGGGGATCGACCGGCTTGCGGTTGTCGCTCATGGATTGCCACCCGCGGTCGCGGTAGTTACTGGCGGGGCTGCCGCGCTGCCCTGACCGGTCAACTGCATCTGCTCCAGCCGATAAAAATAACCTTGCCGGGCGCGCAGCTCGTCTGGGGGGCCGTCTTCGAGAATGCGCCCTTTGTCGATTACCACGATTCGGTCTGCACTGGCCACGGTGCTCAACCGGTGGGCGATGATCAACACCGTGCGCCGGGCGGCGATGTGTTGAAAGTTTTGCTGAATCAGCCGCTCTGATTCGTAGTCGAGGGCGCTGGTGGCTTCGTCAAATATCAGGATACGCGGTCGCGTAATGAGTGCACGGGCGATGGCAATGCGCTGTTTCTGGCCGCCGGAAAGGTTGCTGCCGTGCTCCCCTACGAGGGTGTCGTAACCCTCTGGCAGGGCGGTGATGAACTCATGAGCCCCACTGAGCCTGGCGGCCTCGATCACCCGCTCCATCGACGCGGCAGGCTCGGCAAGGGCTATGTTGTCGCGCACGGTGCGGTTGAACAGAAAACTCTCCTGCAGCACCACGCCAATTTGCCGACGCAGCCATGATGGCTCGGCAAGGGTAAGGTCGACGCCATCAACCAGCACGCGACCCAGTTCGGGCACGTAGAGCCGTTGCACCAGTTTAGTCAGGGTGCTTTTGCCAGAGCCGGAGGCACCAACAATGCCCACCACCTGACCGGCGGGAATTTCAAGATCGATATCCACCAGCACTGGCGGAATGTCCGGCCGGTAGCGAAAGGTGACATGGTCAAACTGAATAGACCCCTGCAGCTGCGGCAGCGCCGCTGCCTTACCCTGATTGGCGGCTGGCTCTGGCCGGGTGTTGAGAATATCGCCCAGCCGCTGCACTGAAATACCCGCCTGCTGGAAATCCTGCCAGAGCTGGACGAGGCGCAAAATGGGGCCACTTACCCGCCCGGCCAGCATATTAAACGCGACCAGCTGGCCGACACTTAACTGCCCAGCAATCACCTCGTGGGCGCCGATCCACAGTATCAGCACGGTGGTGACTTTGTTGGTTAACGCCGCGACCTGGCTGGCGATGTTGCCCAGGTTGGCCGATTTGAACGACGCCTGCACATAACCGGCGAGCTGTTCTTCCCAGCGGCGTTGGGCCTGGGGTTCCACCGCCAGCGCCTTGAGGGTTTCCATGCCGTTAATGGATTCGACCAGAAACGCCTGATTCTCGGCCCCGCGGCTGAATTTTTCCTGCAGGCGGGCACGCAAAACGGGGGTCACGATGACCGACAACAACACATAAACCGGTATGGAACAGAGCACCACCAGAGTGAGTAGCGGGCTATAGAGGTACATCACCGCAAGAAAGACGACGGTGAAGAAGGCATCGATCACCAGGGTTAGCGTCGAACCAGTGAGAAAGTTACGAATACTCTCAAGCTCTCGCACCCGCGCCACCGTGTCACCCACGCGGCGGTTTTCAAAATAAGCCAGCGGTAGACTGGTCATGTGTTTAAACAGGTGGGCACCGAGCGCCACGTCGATCCGAAAACCGGTATGCGAAAACAGATAGGTGCGTAATGTCCCAAGCAGCACCTCAAACACCGAAAGCGCCAGCAGGCCGATAGCCAGCACCGAAAGCGTGGTAAGCGCCTGGTGCACCAGTACTTTATCGATCACCACCTGAAAGAACAGCGGCGTGAGCAGTGCAAACAGCTGCAGAAAGAAGGAGGCGACCAGCACCTCAATCAGTAGCTTGCGGTACTTGAGAATGGCAGGCACAAACCAGGAGAAATCGAACTCGCGAAAACTGCGCCCCAACCCCGCTCTGCGCGCAACCAGAATCAGCCGGCCATTCCAGGCCTGCTCAAACTCCTCCCGACTGATGGTTTGTGGTTGACCACGCGCAGAGTCGAGCACCAGGGCTTTATCGCCGGTAACTTTCGCCAGCACAAAAAAGCGACCGTTGTGGTGTTGCGCAATGGCTGGCAATGGCATGTTTTGCAACCCCTGCCAATCGCTACGGGACAGGCGCGCCTTGAGCCCCAGATCACGGGCGGCGCGAACAATCTCTGCAAAGCCAGCCGCTGCGCCATCCTTACCCTGAAACTTGTGGCGCAGATGCTGCGGGTTGGCGGTGACATCGTGCACCGCCGCCACCACGACTAACGACTCAAGGCCGCTGTCGGCGGTCTCCTGCTGCTGATTTTCGCCGGACTGCTCCCTGCTCACCGTGCGGGTGACTCCCCGTAACTCTTCCGTTAGCACTCAATACAAAAATATCACAAAGCTAACGCCAGTTTTTGAGATATGCAGGAAAAATAGCGCGGGTGGCAGTGCAGACCTCTCGCTATCACAACGCCAACAGTCGTCATTGCAGCGCCAAGGTGGAATGTTCCGGGCAAAAACTGGCTGCATGTTAAACAAACCTTGGGCTCAGAGAAGAGCTACTCAACGGCGAAGTTGGCAGAGGGACGCCAGCTCCATAAAAGCAAGGATATTGCTTTTGGGCCAATCACTTGAAGAGCACTGGCACCGGGCGGAAAGTGCCAGGTTATTAAACCGTTTCCTCCCTGAAAGGACGGACTGATCCGCATTACATCGCCGCTTTGCCTGCCAGAACAACAAGCTCGGGAAACATTGGGATCAGATAAAAATTACCTACTCCGGTCCACTTGATATTTCACTACTTTGCTTAACTGGTTCCCGTTTTTCATCGCCTGGCGTCCCTCAACATGCGCTCATCACGGCTATGCAGCCAAACCTTGCTTTAGCCGTTAAGCAACCATTAGATCGTGATCCGGGGTGGTCGTCACCTGGCGCCACCCCAGCCCACCGATTTGCTCCAGATCAGCCTCTATTAAATCCAGCGCCAGCTGATCACCCTCAGGCTCGGTTCCCCGTATCGCCAGCACCTTTTCATTACCATCGCCATAGAGCGACGCCGCAAAACCGGTCGGGTCATTCTGTTGATAATGCTGCA
>JBPEXY010000125.1:0-21543 GCA_052031065.1 Immundisolibacteraceae bacterium
TTGGACATTCCGTCTACTCACGTGGCACGGGTTCTATGAATAAAGCTGACAGCGCAATTAATCCACTTTAATTGACAGCCAATGACCTTTCATCATTCACCACTAAATTCAACACAACCCACGAGCGACAGGTCCGAATACTGAAAAACAGAATTCTCCATCTGGCTCTGATGCTTTTGTGGCCGATGCAAGCCAGCGCCTATCTTCCACAAGCCTCGGGGTTTGTCGGGCTTCTTGCGCTTCCACAAACTGACTTTTCTACTTTCGAAATCTCGCTGTCCCCTGCTTTACCAGTCCATCAGGAACCACAAGTTTCCAGCACCGTGGTTGGGCTGCTCGAGAGCACCGCTGCAGCCGATGCTTACGAGTGGAGTTACGAACAACTGGGATTGGCAGTCTACGGTTATCACCATGATGGACAGGCAGGCTGGTTCAAAATCTTGCTGAAACACGCAGAACAGTTTGGCTGGATAAAACAGCAACCCGGCTTTCGCCTGCACACTCTGGGCGAGCTGGTGACCGATTCACTCGCCTATCTGACGACAGAGTGGAACGGCAACCTATACGCTGACCCGACTCTCCCGGAGTCTGTACAGACAGTGGCTACCAGCGAAAACCACATGCCTGTTACGGTAGCCAGCACGGCGAGAGTTGCAGAACAGGTTTGGGTCCTGGTGGTGATCCTGGACGCAAGCCCGTGCAGCTCAGCTAAAACACCGGCAGTGAAAGCCTCAGGCTGGGTACCCGCATTAAGTACGACTGGCCGATTGAACGTCTGGTTCCATTCCAGGGGCTGTTAACTGAGGTGCCTTTATCCGTACCCAGGTTTTCTGGAGTAAGACCCTATGGGTGGTACCACTAAAACCACGCTGAGCAGTCGCGTTCACGCTATCACCGATAGCGCTGGCTAGCCGGTCCGGCTACAGTAACGACACCATGGGTCAACAATGGCGCAACCGGCGACCAGGACTTATTTGGCAAATATCTTCAGGGGGGCAGAGCATGGTAGGCCAGCATTTGGTGAGGGTCGTTTTTCGCGCAAGCCGCTTCGCTTCAATACCCCGCCGCTGGATGAAATCGACGTCCCTGCTTTTTTTATCCGCCCTGTTTTCGCTGTTTTCGTTAGCTTTCGGTAATCAGGCGTTAGCTGCGGCCACGCCTGATGACCTTGAATCCTGGAAGGGTTGGATTCTGGAGCGCCACCCGGAAGCGAACTGTCCTTTCCTGTTTAACAATCACACCAATAAAAGTTGTGCCTGGCCCGGTCGGCTGTTGATTAAAGTCGACAGCACCGGTTTTAGCTTTGCGCAGTCGTGGCAGGTTTTTGCCGATACCACGGTGCTGCTACCGGGCAATCGAGAACTCTGGCCGCTGCTGGAAACGTCGCCATCTGCGCTGAAGCTGAGCGAGGTTAATGGCCGACCGGCAGCGCTGCTGACACCGGGGACGCACCAACTGCGTGGCCGAGTCAACTGGCAGCGTCGGCCAAAATCGATCCCGGTTGCGGCGCAGACGGGTCTGATCGACCTTTGGGTTGATAACCAGCAGGTGGCACGGCCGCAACTGGACCGCAATGGGGTGCTCTGGCTGGTAAGCCAGCAGGATCAACCTGAACTGGAAGCACCGCAGGCAGATAGCCTGGCTATTCGGGTATATCGCAAACTGGAGGATGATATTCCGCTGCGTCTGACCACCCGGGTTGAGATTGAAGTGGCCGGGCGCGACCGCGAGGCGCTGTTCCCCCCTCTGTTGCCGGAGGGGTTTGTACCTGCGGCTATTCACAGTAGCCTGCCGGCAAAGCTTGAACCATCAGGCCAGTTACGGGTGCAGTTGCGTCCGGGGCGCTGGCAGCTCGATGTCGCCAGTCACCAACCCAATGCGCTCACCGAGTTAGCCTTGCCAATCCCCCAAGAAGCTCAAGCACACGACGATTGGCCGGCATCTGAAATATGGGTGTTACAGCCGAACCCCGCGCTCAGAACATTGGAAATCGGCGGTGTCGACACAATTGACCCGCAGCAGACCCGCCTGCCGGCAGACTGGCGGCAATTCCACGCTTACCGGCTAACCGCCGATACAAGGATGCAGCTGGTGGAAAAACGGCGCGGCGATCCACACCCGGCGGCGAACCAGCTCAAACTTAAACGACAACTCTGGCTCGATTTTTCTGGCAACCAGCTCACCGTGGAAGATCAGATCAGCGGCACCATGAACCGCGGTTGGCGACTCGACATGAGGCCGCAATATCGACTGGGCAGCGCGACGGTAAACGCAGAACCGCGCCTGATTACGCTGGCCAGAGATGCCACCAGCCCCGGTATTGAACTGCGGGAACAGCAACTTAACCTGCAGGCGGTGAGTCGTACCGACAATGGTGGCGACACCCACCTTGGATGGGAACAGGATTTTGACAATGTGCAGATGACCCTGCACCTGCCACCCGGGTGGCGACTGCTCACCGCTGCCGGTGTTGATCGCGCCACCTCAACCTGGCTCGGCAGCTGGAATCTCTGGGATATTTTTCTGTTGCTGATTATCTCCCTGACAGCCTTTCGCTTGCTCGGCCCAATGGTGGGTCTGCTTGCTGCGGTGACGGTGATCATCACTCACGGCGAGGCAGGAAGCCCACTGTTTAGCTGGCTCAATCTGTTGGCGGCGATGGCTCTGCTGCAGGTTCTGCCGCAGGGCCAAATTCGCGCTGCGGTAGACCGTTACCGGCTGCTGAGTGTGCTGGTCATCGCACTGATGAGTCTGCCCTTCAGCGTTGAGCAGCTGCGCCAGGCGGTCTACCCGCAACTGGAAAAACCGTCTCAGCAGGTACACCCACAGCATCAGCAGGCTCGCTATCAGGCAGAACAGGCACCGCAGGCCGTGGCAAGCAACCAGGTGCGCAAATCAGTCTCAGCGCCGATGGAAATGTATGACCTGCTGGAAGCTGATTCTGGCCAGTTGGCAGTCGGCGCTGCGATCACTGGCAAGCCGGAAAGATCGCTGCTGAATCGAGATCCCGATATCGCCACCCAGACCGGGCCCGGCGTGCCGCGCTGGCAGTGGAATCAGCATCGCCTGAGCTGGAGTGGCCCGGTTACCGCCGAACAGACTTTCAATCTCTACCTGCAACCACCGTGGGCAACGTCGCTGCTCTCTTTTCTACGGGTGATCCTGCTGTTTGCCCTGCTCGGCCTGCTGGCCGGTGTGCGGATTAACCCAACCGGTCTGCAGCTACCCAAACTCCAGGCCAGCAGCCTCTCGCTGCTGCTCGGTCTGCTGGTTACCAGCGCCTTGTGGATGATGCCCGGTGCCTCCGCCCTGGCCGACTGGCCGAGCCCGGAACTGCTCAGCGAGTATGAACAGCGCCTGCTTGAACAGCCAGACTGCCTGCCGAGCTGCGCGGTGATCAATCAGACCCGGGTTGAAATCGAAAATGACCGGCTCTCAGTCACGCTGATGATCGACAGCCACGAACAGATTGCCCTGCCGTTACCCAGCGCAGCCAATAATGGCTGGTGGATCGACCAGGTGCGGCTTGATGATGACCCGGCCACGGGGGTGTATCGCCAGGGTGACCGGTTAACCGTGTTACTTCCCGCCGGCCGCCAACAACTGCGACTGTCCGGCCCGCTTGCAGGGGCTGAGGCCAACGTTAATTTTGCCCTCCACCCCCACAATCTGAGTTTGCAGCTGCAGGGATGGCGGGCGGTGGGACTGGTCAATGGTCAGTTGCGTGGTAACAGCCTGGGGCTGCAGCGGCTTGCGCCAGCCCAGCTTGCCCCAACCCAATTTACCCCAGCCCAGAAGGACTCATCCAGGCCGCCCGGTGGCCACGAAAAGAGCGATGCCGACCTCGCCACCACCTACATTCCCCCGTTTGTACGGGTAGAGCGACGGCTGAGACTGGGCCTCGACTGGTATCTGGAAACCACGGTCACGCGGGTTGCTCCGCAAACCGGTGCCATCAACCTGACGATTCCACTGCTCGCCGGAGAATCGATCACCTCAGTCGACTGGCCGGTGGAAGATGGCAGGGTTGCAGTGACACTGGCGCCCAGACAACACTCTGCCCGCTGGTCATCCACTCTGGAGAAAACCAGCCTGCTGACCCTTACGGCCAGTAGTGATCCACGCTGGGTGGAGGCGTGGCTGCTCGACTCCAGCCCAATCTGGCATGTGGAGCCGGTTTCCACCGCTGAGCGACCTGCACTGCCACCGATTAAAACCGCCCAGACAGCTGGCCGCTGGCTGCCCGAATGGCGACCCTGGCCCGGAGAACAGCTGCAGCTGGCGTTTCACCGCCCGGAAGGGGTGGAGGGTGCAACGTTTACCATTGATCAGGTAGCTCTGGACCAGACCGCAGGTCAGCGACAGGCCGACACCACTTTGAAAATCAAACTGCGCAGCAGCAAGGGCCTCGACTACCCGCTGCAACTGCCAGAGGGTGCCCGGCTGGAAGTGGTGAAACTGGATGGCCGCGAACTGCCGATCAGTGAGCATCAGACCAAGCTGCAACTCTCGATCAGCCCCGGCAGTCACGAACTGGAAGTCAGCTGGAATCGCGCCCAGGATCGTAAATGGCTGATTGAAACCCCAACCCTGGCCCTGGGCACCCCCGGCACCAACATCGACCTGAGCCTGCGCCTGCCTCGCGACCGCTGGCTGTTGCTCGTAGGTGGTCCGGAGATTGGTCCGGCGCTGCTCTACTGGGGCATTCTGCTGGTACTTGTTCTGGTGGCGCTGGTATTGGGCAGATTCCATAACCATGGCGGGCAACAGACCGGCAGGCCTCCACTGCGCGCCCGCCACTGGGTTTTACTGGGGCTGGGCATGAGCACCGGTACCTACCCGGCGGTTATCATTGTCGTCGCCTGGTTCTTCCTGCTCGGCTGGCGTCAGCAACTCGATCCACAGCGCTACACCGGCAGCCAGTTCAACCTGATTCAGCTGGGGCTCGGGCTATTGACTATGGCAACCCTGGTCGCGCTGTTGGGCACGATCCCCTATGGCCTGCTGGCGCAGCCGGAAATGGGAGTGATCGGCAACGGTTCGAGTCGCAACCTGCTGCGCTGGTATCAGGACATCAGCGGCGATCCGCTGCCGACCGCCTGGGCATTGTCACTGCCGATCTGGGTCTATCGGCTGGCGATGCTGCTCTGGTCGCTCTGGTTGGCCAATGCGCTGATTGGCTGGGTGCGCTGGGGCTGGAGTGCCTTCAGCAGCGGTGGGCTGTGGCGAAAAACATCCGCAGTTGCGCCGGGGGGTGAAGTGACCCAGCAGGCTGAAACCAGTAAGGACGCTGAAGACAGCAAAGAATCTTAAACCGGACCAGCCAGATTCAATGCAATTATTACAGAACACCGACAGGGCTGGCGGCGGGATTCCCGGGAGAGCTTCCGCCGTGGTAGCAAATTGACTCGCTAATAGCACAAAGATGCCCTTCAGGTTATCTCTACCTTGAAGGGCATCTGACCTCATTCAGGGCCTAGTCACCACTACCGTGACCGGTTGCACCATCGCTGTTTTTGGCCCCTTTTGGCGGCCAGCCGACGATTTCCATCAGGTTGCCATCAGGGTCCATCAGATAGAGCCGCCAATAGGTGGTACCGTCCGGAAGCACCAGGGCTTCCGGTTCAAACGGCACGTTATACCCTTTCTCCCGCAGCTCATCGGTTTTATGACAAAGCTCGTAGACCTTATCGTAATTCATCCGGTAGGAGTAATGGAATACACCGCGACTGCGCGCTACTGCCTCTGGGTCGAGTGGTTCTGGCCGTTCAAACAGCGTCACTTCCATGCCGCCGCACTCCAGCCGACACGGCGCTTTGGTGTTCCCGTCGCCGTAATTGACCATTAGCGGATCCGGCGGCAGTTTGAAACCGGGTGGAAAATCCTTGGTACGGTTATCGATGATCTCGTTGAGACCGAGTAGTTCCGTGTACCAGGCTTTGGAAACCGCCACATCGTTAACAGCGATACTGGTGTGATTGATCGATTCAACTTTTATCATTACCTCCTCTCCTTTTATTAGAAAACAACAATATATATCACATTCTGTGTTTCATCTTACCGTCATAGTATAGTTATTGGAGTTCGGTATAAATATTAGCTAAAGCCATAAAACAGATCAGCATAAACGGGAGGAATTATTAAAAACCGAAAAGAGGCTATCTTAACCACCAAGGTCCGATTTTTTAACTTTATCTGAAAAAACCAAGGGAGTAACCAAATGAGGTTCCTGCTGTCAATAACAACAATATTGCTTACAGGCTGCGCCACCATCGTCAATGATTCACACATACCCATGACAGCCAGTTTCTCAGATGGGTCAATCGGTGAGTGCAGGTTTAGCAACAAGAGAGGCTCGTGGACGTATACCATGCCGACAACCAATGCATTAATACGTCGATCTGATGACGCTCTGGTCTACGACTGTCTGACTGAAGATGGACGCAGCTCCAAAGGGTCTGTCAGGAGTGAGATGGAGGGGGGCAAGTTAGCAGCCAGCGTGGTTTTCTGGGACCTGGGTATCACCGATGCCATTACTGACAAGCACCGAGTGTATCAAGGTAATATCGTTATACCGGTGATCCCGGCTACTGCAAAAAAATAGACTCACTGATTCAAAAGCTAATCGACAGGGCTATTATTTAATAGCTTTTGAAAATTAATTTTTTATCCTGGTGTACGCGGGTTTATTTTGAACGCCTAGATTTTTTTGTCTTTTTTACTTAGTTGAAACAAAAAACTCCGGTCAGCGATACTGATGACCGGAGCTTTAAACTATTTATTTTCTTAGTTCAAGTTTGGCAGTTCTGGTATTGCAACCGCTACCCCGGTGCCATTGGCAGCCAGCACAAACAGCCAGATACAGGCACCGAGTCCGACCACGAAAGCGAGTGTCCGCAGCGGTCCGATATCAGCCAGGTAGATAATTGGATGGGCGATCCTGGCTGCAATAAAGAGCATCGCTGCGTTCGCCGAGGCCTGTGGGTCAGCACCAGCAAAATGAGCCATAAACACTGCTGCAGTGAATACAGCCAGTGCCTCCCAGGCATTTTCCTGAGCCGCCTGTGCCCGGTGGCCGATTCCCTCTAGCTGGGCCGCCTGCAGGCGCGGATTTTTGATATCGACACTTCCAAACTGCTTTGTCTTGAAATACCCGCCGACCCCACTGAGCACGTAGGGAATGAACACAGCGATCAGCAAACACCAAAATGGAGTGGTCATGATTTTTTCCTCGAAATGATGAATTTATAGGCGACCTGAGGACTCCCGCAGGTCTTTATTAACTCCCCCGCCAGTTGTCACCGACAGGCCCCCACCGGACTCAATCAAGAGCCCAGTCAGCCAGCTAAGTTACCAGATTTTTCAGCTGTACTTGACCTCAAAACTGATAACCGTACCCTACCCGCCCTTTCCCTTTGTCCCTGACCCGCAGTAATCCGGGGCCACCAACACGAGTTGTATCCTTTGGATCTGTTCCCCACGCTGATTGCCCTCTCCAGCGGCTTTATGTTTGCGCTGGCGTTTCTGTTCATGAACCAGGCGCAGATGCGCGGCGTTCGCCGCGGCAATGAACTACTCGCGGTGACGCTGATCAATCTGCTGGTATCCACACTGATCCTGCTCTGGCAAGCGATCAGCGGCAGTTTTGGCGGTATTCCCTCCTTTAGTGCGGTAGCTATCGGCTGGTTCATCGCCGGGGGTGTGCTGTCGTCCTTTGGTGGTCGCTATCTGGTGGTGATCGCGATGAAGCATATCGGGCCATCGCGGGCAGCCGCTTTCAAATCCTTCGCGCCGGTAGTGGCGGCGGTTGCCGCCTGGGCTTTTCTGGGTCATACACTCAACCTGCAGATTGGCACCGCAGCACTGCTGTTAAGCGCCGGGCTGTGGCTACTGAATACGCAGATCAAGGGCAAAACGGCTGCTCTACAGGATAGTGGCAACCTGACCCTTGGCTGGGTACTTGGTGGCACCTCGGCGCTCTGTTGGGGGCTGGGCTACATCGCCCGCAAACTCGGCCTGGAAGTGATGCCGTCACCCGCGCTGGGAGTAGCTGTTGCCGCCCTGGTGACCGGCACCATCCTGATCTCGATGAACTACAGAAAATTTGGCCTGCCCACTGGCCTGGCTTATTTTGGCGAACCACCATCATGGCCACCGATGTTATTCGCCGGGCTGCTAAGCACTGCCGGGCAGATCGCAGCCTTTGGCGCGTTACAAATGATGGAAAACACCGGGGTAGCGGTGATCCTGATATCACTCGATCCGCTGTTTATGCTGATGCTGAGCCGGCTGGTAGTGGGTAAGACCGAGGTCATTACACCGATGAGCTTCGTCTACATGGCGGTTGCACTGGCAGGCTGCGGGCTGGCCATCCTCGCCTGAACAGACCACGCCAGCACGGCAAGCCATTGCCAGAGGTCAGCTACCGGACTGCCGGGGCAGCTAAAATGGCCTCATGGCGGACTGGCAACAACTCAACCTGATTGGCTTTATTACCGGAATAGGAATTTTCCTGTTCGGTATGCTGCAGCTTGAAAAAGCGATAGCCAGACTCAGTGGCAATGGCTTTCAGCAGTTCCTGCGTGACCAGACCCGCAACCCGTTGATCGCGATTACTGCTGGCACCCTGATCACCGCTATCATGCAGAGCAGTTCGATGGTCAGCCTGGTAGTACTGGCCTTTTCCGGTGCCGGCGTTATTCCACTTTATAACGGTATTGGCATCATTATGGGCGCCAATCTGGGCACCACCTTCACCGGCTGGGTGGTCACCACTCTCGGTTTCAAGATTGAACTGTCTGCCTTCGCGCTACCGATAGTTGGCGGCGGCTCGCTGTTAATGGTACTGCTCAGCGAACGCAAACGGTTCGCTGCCTGGGGGCGGCTGTTCGTCGGTTTGGGCATGTTGCTGTTTGGCCTTAGCGAGATGAAAGGCAGCGTTGAACAGCTCGCCACTTCGCTTGATCTGTCAGCGCTGGCCGGTTTTCACCCGCTGATTTATCTCGGCGCTGGGGTTATTTTCACCGCCGTTATCCAGTCCAGTTCAGCCACCATGATGATCACCCTGAGCGCCCTGCATGTTGGTATTCTGCAGCTGGAAGGCGCCGCCGCGCTGATTATCGGCGCGGATCTTGGCACCACATCGACGATGATTCTCGGTGGATTCAAGGGCAGTGCTGTCAAAAAACAATTGGCGGCTGCGCAAATCCTGTTCAATTTCTGCTCAGCGCTGCTGGCTTTCCTGCTTCTCCAGCCATTGCTTGGTATCGTCACTTCACTGATCTCCGCTGAGCAGACGCTCTACCGTCTGGTAGCGTTTCACAGTCTTTTCAATCTGCTTGGCATTGTGCTGTTTGTGCCGTTCCTGAAACCCTTCGCCAAATTAATGGAGAGACTCTTCGCGACCGAAGTACCCAGCCTGCCGCGCTTTATCTCCAACGTACCGGCCAACCTAAGCAGCGCGGCGCTCATCGCGCTGAATAAAGAGGCCGCCCGTCTGGCTGATCGCATCTATCTGTTCAATTTGCGCAACCTGAAGATCGACCCCGAGCACCTGCGCTGCCCGCAGGAGCGCCTGGAGCAGCTGCTCGGCACCCAACCAGGGAACCTGCCTTTTGAACAGCGCTATAACCAGATCAAAAGACGCGAAGGAGACATGCTCCGTTATGCGATGCAAATGCAGCAGGCCGGACTCAGCGAATCGGAAGCTGAACGTCTGCACCGTCTGCTGCTGGCAGTACGGTTATCAGTGTATGGGGCCAAGTGTCACGTCGATTGCCGCAAGGATATCGCGCGCTTCCGTCACAGCGATGATCCGCTGATCACTGACTATTTCCCGCGTCTAAGGACATACGAAAGAGAGTTCTACACGACCATTCTGACACTGGCCGAACTCGGAAAAAAAACCCTGGTTGAACAGATCGCCGTTCTGCGCCAACAGGAACAGGATCATCGTCACCGTTTTGAGCAGTCCATCCTGACCGAAGCAGATGCGGCTGAAACCGACCGTGTGGAGCTCTCCTCGCTGCTCAACCTGAATCGCCAGCTGAAAGAGGCCAACCTCAGTCTGCTCGAGAGCGTTGAGAACCTCTCTGCGACTGGCGCCGACGAAACCTAACCCCCCTACTACCGGACCACTGTCCCAACCATCACTGCACTAATCTTCATACTGGTCATGACGCCTTAACCAGGCCATCGGCCAGGGCAACTGCGCCTCGTCACGGCCTTTCGGTGTCAGATCCATATAGTGGTAGGTACCGTTGAGAATATCCAGACCACGTCCGTAGCAGGAGTAGGTGTGAAAAACGTTGTCATTCGCATCTTTGGCAAACACGCTCACGCCGGGAGCCTCACTGCTGGGAAAGGTTCCGTTACGAAAGTTGTAATAGACCTCACCCGCAGCCAGCTCTTCATCACTGAACGAAGCCTGAAAATCGAAATTGAAATCACTGTCAAGGGACGAAGCCCAGGGAAACTCCCAGCCCATCCGCCGCCGATAGGCCAGCAGCTGATCCAGCGGTGCCCGTGATATGGCAACGAAACTGATGTCCCGATGGTTCAGGTGCACCACGGTGCCGCTGAAATTGTCGGCCCAGAAAGAACATGATGGACAACCTTCCGCCCAGTCCGGTCCATACATAAAGTGCTGAATGACCAGCTGGCTGCGCCCCGCGAACAGCTCCGGGAGGCTCTGTTCACCCTGCTCGGTTTGAAAGCGGTAATCCTTTTCCACCTGGACCCAGGGCATGGCGCGCCGCTCGGCGTTCAGTTGGTCCCGTAACCGGGTCAGCTCCTTTTCAGCTCTGAGTAACTCAAGGCGCTTTTGCAACCAGGTTTGCTGGTCGACAATTTGAGCTCTTTTCATGGCAACCCCCTCCACTAGTGACGATAACGGATCACTCGTTCAGCTGAGTCAATAGTAGCAGCCGCTCATCATCCCGCGCAGGGGCTGGTAGTGATGATCAACAGTCTTATATTTCGAGCGAAACGATTAGATGAATAACTACCTGCATAGATAAATTTAATAAAATTTAAATATCTTTCTAGCAAGCTAAATGATAGAATTCGTTGTATCCGGGTTATTGACCCAGTAGACCTAAGCAGTCTCGTCAAACCTGCAGGCGAACAATTTTGTGCGGGAAATCTAATGCCCACACAGCCAACCCGAACCCTGGCAATGGACCTGCCCTCATGAGTAACGACCAGTACGGACTGGCGCAGATGCGCCAGCACATGAAGGAAAACTGGCAGGACGCGGTCACTCCCGCTGGCGACCTGGTGACCTTTACCGCTCGTCTGCGCGATCTGTTTTTCACCAATGACCGACCGGCCATCGCCGCCCATGAGCTGACCACCGCGGAATTTGACGTGCTGGTGACGTTGAGAAAAATGCCGCCCCCGTATGAACTGACTCCAACCGCGCTGCGTAAGAGTTCGTTGATCACCTCAGGCGGTCTGACCAAGGTACTGCACCTGCTTGAAGACAAACAGCTTGTTGAGCGAACCATTGATAGAACTGACCGTCGAATCAAGCGGGTAAAACTCACCCAGGCAGGAGTGCAGAAAGCAGAGCAGTCACTCACTGCGGTGCTCGCAATGGACGCCGAGCTCCTCAACCAGGTGATTTCCAAACAGGACCTCGAAAACCTCAATGCGTTGCTGTTCAAACTGCTGGTCGGTGTCGAAGCCCAGGTACAACGCTCCTGAGGCGGCCATTTATTCAGCCCAACACCACCAGTAACACACTTATTCGCGCCCACTTCACTTGCGCAAGGATGCCTGCCACCCATGATTAAACGTTTGCTATCGGTACTGCTGCTGACGCTACTGCTGTTTGGCGCCCTGTTTGGCGCGCGCGTCGGGCAGATTCTCTATGCGATGGAGAATCACTATGTGCCACCTCCCCCCACCGTGGCGGTGACAGCTGTAAAAAAAGAGTCGTGGCGCCCGTATCTGAAATCAGTTGGATCGCTTACCGCTCAACGGGGCGTCACCCTCAGCAACGAGCTGCCCGGACAGGTGGTGCAGATTCACTTCAAATCGGGCCAGCAGGCAGAAGCCGGAGAGCTGCTGCTGGAACTTGATACCAGCACCGATGAAGCCGAACTGACCCGCCTGCTGGCAGCACGGAAGCTGGCGGAGATACAACATCAGCGTGCGCAGAAGCTGGCGACCCAGTCGTTCGCCTCTGCTTCCAATCTGGATGAGACTCGTGCCCAGCTCGACCAGGCATCGGCAGCCGTCGCACTGCAACGCGCGCTGCTGGCCAAAAAGCAGATCCGCGCACCATTTGCCGGCACCCTGGGCATCAGACAGGTGAACCCCGGGCAGTATCTGCCGGCCGGCAGTGCCATTGCACCGCTGCAGTCCCTCGACCCGCTCTACCTCGATTTCACCCTGCCGGAAAACCGCCTGGCAGATGTCAGTAACGACCAGATCGTGCACCTGTCTGTCGATGCATACCCCAACGAAACCCTGCAAGCCAGGGTGGTCGCCATCAACCCTCAGGTCGACGCCAACTCTCGCACCGTGAAGGTTCGCGCCACCGTCGCCAATGAGGAGCAACGCCTGCGGCCCGGTATGTTTGTCGATGTAACCCTCTACACCGGTGCTGAACAACCAGTGCTGACCCTGCCTGACACCGCGATCACCTACACCACTTTTGGTCAAAGCGTCTAT
Organism: Immundisolibacteraceae bacterium; assembly: GCA_052031065.1. Lineage (GTDB taxonomy): Bacteria > Pseudomonadota > Gammaproteobacteria > Immundisolibacterales > Immundisolibacteraceae > JBPEXY01. The sequence continues at coordinate 12,679 of JBPEXY010000125.1, forward strand.
GTGATTAAAGAAGTCGATGGCCGCAAGACGGTAGACGCGGTGCAGATCAGAACCGGCGATCAGCGCAACGGTCGGGTGGAAATTGTCAGCGGCCTGAGCGCCGGGACTGCGGTAGTCAGCGCCGGTCAGGTCAAACTGCGCAACGGTGCCGAGGTGCTGATTTCCGACCTGCCTGCACCCGGCGAACGCAACAGCGCTGGCATGCAGGAGTAACCGGGTGAAATTTACCGACATTTTCATCCAGCGGCCGGTGCTGGCGAGCGTCATCAGCCTGCTGATCCTGGTGCTGGGGCTGCGCTCGCTGGTATCTATGGAAGTTCGCCAGTTTCCGCTGACCAGCGACACGGTGATCTCGGTGACAACGGTCTACCCCGGGGCCTCCAGCGAACTGATTCAGGGCTTTATCACCACGCCGCTGCAAACCGCTATCGCTGAGGCGGACGGTATCGATTACATCGCCTCCAGCAGCCGCCAGGGACGCTCGGAAATTCAGATCCATATGGAGCTCAATTACGATTCCAGCGCGGCTATCGCAGAGATACAGGCAAAGGTTGCCAGCCAGCGCGGCGTGCTGCCAGAAGAGGCAGAAGACCCGGTGATCACCTCGCGCACCGGCGACCCCACCGCGCTGATGTATATCCCTTTTTTCAGTCGCACCCTGCCCGCCCCGCAGGTGAACGACTACATGCTGCGGGTAGCCCAGCCGAAACTGCAGGCAATACCCGGCGTTGGTCGTGCCAGCGTACCTGGTGGTGCCTCCTTTGCGATGCGGGTCTGGCTCGACAATGAGCGACTGTCGGCACTCAACATCAATGCCGACCAGATCACCGGTGTATTGCGCGCCAACAATTATTTGTCGAGCGTGGGTTCCATTGAGAGCGACCATGTCACCATTGATCTCGATGCCGATACCGATATCAGTACCGCCAGAGAGTTTGAGCAACTGGTCATAGCCAACCGTGATGGCGCGTTGATTCGCCTTGGCGACGTCGCACGGATTGAGCTCGGCAGCGAGAATCTCGATTACCTGATGTGGTACGAAGGCGACCCGTCGGTATTCATCGCTATCGAACTGGCACCAGGGGCCAATCCTCTTACGGTCGCCAAAGAAGTCCATCGCGTGCATCAGGAGATCGTCGCCGACCTGCCGCCGGAGATTGAGTCCAAAATCGCCTGGGACGGCAGCATCTATATCCAGAATTCCATCGACGAGGTGGTACGCGGTCTCGGTGAAGCAGTGCTGATTGTGCTCAGCGTGATTCTGCTGTCACTCGGTTCTGCCCGCGCCGCACTGATCCCTGCACTGGCAGTACCATTGTCGATTATCGGTGCCGCCACGCTGATGTTGATCCTCGGCTATTCCATCAACATGCTAACCCTGCTGGCGATGATTCTCGCCATCGGCCTGGTGGTCGATGACGCCATCGTCGTCGTAGAAAACGTGCATCGCCATATAGAGCTGGGCGAAACGCCAATGCAGGCGGCGATTCTCGGTGCCCGGGAACTGGCCCTGCCAGTGGTCGCCATGACCACCACTCTGGTCGCGGTCTATGCCCCAATCGGGTTTCTCGGCGGTCTGGTCGGCACACTGTTTACCGAGTTTGCATTCTCACTGGCTGCGGCAGTGTTGGTTTCCGGTGTGGTTGCGCTGACCCTGGCACCAATGCTGGCGTCGCGTATTCTCCACAACAAGGAGAATCCTGGCCGCTTTGAACGCTACGCCGAACGACTGTTTGACGGACTCGCACAGCGTTACCAGAACGGCCTGCACTGGGTATTAATACAGCCGTCAGCGGCGATCCTGTTCGCGGTGCTGGTATTGATGTCGCTCTACCCCATGTTCATGCTTTCACAGCAGGAACTGGCTCCTGACGAGGACCAGGGACTGGTACTGCTGATGGGCATCGGCCCGGAAACCGCCACTATTGATTACACCGCCGCCTATACTCGTGAGGTGGTGGAAAAATCGCTAAAACTGCGCGAATCGGGCGAGTATGACCACACTTTCCTCTATCTCGGCTTTCTCAACGAAATCAATCGTCTGTTCGGCGGCATCAAGCTCAACGAATCCTACGAGCGCGACCGCTCACAGGCAGAAATACAGGCGCAACTGCAGGCCGATTTCAGCACAGTGGCCGGCATGGAGATCGCCACCTTCCCGGCACCAAGCCTGCCTGGCACCGGCGGCGGACTACCGATTCAGTTTGTAGTCACCGCTGCAACCAGCTATGCAGAGCTGGATGGTGTCACCGATGCCCTGATTGGTCGCAGTATGGCCACTGGCAAGTTCGCTTTTCTTCGCAAGGATGTAAAGTTTTCACGGCCCAAGGCGACCCTGCTGGTTGACCGCGACAGGGCCGCCGACCTGGGGCTGAGCATGGCACAGGTTGGACGTGATCTGTCGACCTTCCTGAGCACCCAATACAGCAACCGGTTTAGTCTCGACGGTCGCAGTTACAAGGTGATTCCACAGCTGGCCGACAGCGACCGCATCACCATCGAGAACCTGCAAAGTTACTACCTGACCACCCCGCAGGGCACTCAGGTACCCCTCTCGGCGCTGGTAAAACTGCAGCACCAGGTGGAACCAAGCAAACGTTCGCAAATGCAGCAGATCAACAGCATCACCATTGAAGGGTTGATGATTCCGCCAAATACCATCGGTGACGCCCTGGCAGAACTGGCGGAACAGAGCGAGGCGGTTTTTCCCCGCGGCTATCACTACGATTACACCGGTCCGTCGCGACGATTTATGGACCAGGGAGGCGCCCTGGTATCGACCTTCTTCATGTCGCTGTTGGTCATCTACCTGGTGCTGGCAGCACAGTTCGAGAGCTGGCGCGACCCGTTCATCATTCTGATTTCGGTGCCACTGTCGATGGCCAGTGCGCTGGCATTCATCATGCTTGGAGCCGCCTCGGTCAATATCTATACGCAGGTCGGGTTGATTACCCTGATCGGGCTGATTGCCAAAAACGGTATTCTCATCGTTGAGTTCGCCAACGAACTGCAGAAAAAAGAGGGGCTGACCAAGCGAGAGGCGGTCGAAAAAGCTTCCGCAATCCGCCTGCGGCCAATCATCATGACCACCCTGGCGATGATCATGGCGATGATTCCACTGCTGCTGGCCAGCGGCCCCGGTGCTGTCAGTCGGTTCCAGATCGGCCTGGTAATCAGCACCGGTCTCGGTATCGGAACCCTGTTTACCCTGTTCGTGGTACCGGCGTTCTATCTCTGGCTGGCGAAAGACCATCAACAGGATGCGGCTGTGGCTTCCGCACCAAGCCAGCCGTAATCGATACTCGCCGATGGCTAACCGAACCGACACCCTCAAAGCGGTTAGCCTCTGGCCGGTGTATTTCCATGCACCCAGCCCGTCCGGCTGGAGATTTTTCCGGAACCCGTAATCCGGCACGGACCGCCATCCGAGTCGGCCGATCTCTTTTATCGGCCGGGGCTTAACCGCCTGCCAGCGGTTAAGCCATTGTCGACAACCAGCCGATGCCCTAGAATGCGCGCCCCTGATCAGGACCATCCCAGGTTCTTTTCATAACCCGGTTAGTACAGACCTCTCACGCTAAACGCAGCCTCGGAATGCCGCCCGGTTTTCGCCGGATATCGGCCCGCCGGGGGGTCAGGCTATCGACCGATTTTCTGCACCACCGGCAAACGGTTTGCACAGCGAAACCACTCTTTAAGTGTTTTACCAGCGGGGCGCTAGCTACCCACGATTGCCTGGAATCTGAACCTGCCGGGCACTTGTCTGGCGATCAGCAGAACTGTCCCAGCAGCAGCAAAAAATTACGGAACCCCGATCCATATGAAATCAATTCGACAGGAATGGTTTGCCAATATCCGCAGCGACCTGCTGGCCGGACTGGTAGTCGCCCTGGCGCTGATCCCGGAAGCAATTGCCTTTTCAATCATTGCCGGCGTCGACCCCAAGGTGGGGCTCTACGCCTCCTTCTGCATCGCAGCAGTCATCGCCTTTGCCGGTGGCCGGCCCGGGATGATTTCCGCCGCCACCGGTGCCATGGCGCTGGTGATGGTGACCCTGGTGAAGGAGCATGGCCTGCAGTACCTGCTGGCCGCGACGGTGTTGACGGGTCTGCTGCAGATCCTCGCCGGCTGGTTGAAACTCGGTTCGCTGATGCGCTTCGTTTCACGGTCGGTAATCACCGGGTTTGTGAATGCGCTGGCGATTCTGATTTTTATGGCCCAGTTACCCGAACTCACCAACGTCACCTGGGTGGTCTATGCCATGGTCGCCGCCGGCCTTGGCATTATCTATCTGTTTCCGCTGATCACCCGCGCTGTGCCCTCGCCACTGGTGGCAATACTGGTACTGACTTCGGTCTCCATTGCGCTCGGGCTCGACATTCGCACCGTCGGCGATATGGGCCAGCTGCCAGACAGTTTGCCGATTTTCCTGCTACCGGATGTACCACTCAACCTGGAAACCCTGGCCATTATTTTGCCGGTTTCAGCAACCCTGGCGGTGGTCGGCCTGCTGGAATCAATGATGACCGCCTCCATCGTCGATGATCTCACCGACACCAGCAGTAACAAAAACCGCGAGTGCGTCGGTCAGGGTGTGGCCAACATTACCGCCGGCTTTCTCGGTGGCATGGCCGGTTGCGCGATGATCGGCCAGTCAGTCATCAACGTTAAATCGGGCGGTCGTGGGCGGCTTTCAGCACTGGCGGCCGGGCTGTTCCTGTTAATACTGGTGGTCTTTGTTGGCGACTGGGTGGCGCTGATCCCGATGGCCGCCCTGGTAGCGGTGATGATTATGGTCTCTATCGGCACTTTCAACTGGGATTCCATTCGTAACCTGCGTGAGCACCCGAAAAGCTCCAGCGTGGTGATGCTGGCAACGGTGGCGGTCACCGTTTCTACCCACGACCTGGCGCAAGGGGTGTTAACCGGGGTTCTGTTGTCGGGGTTTTTCTTCGCTCACAAAGTCGGGCAGATTCTGCATGTTGGCTCCATGTCTGAGCAGGAGGGCCGTATGCGCACCTACAAGGTCACCGGACAGGTCTTTTTTGCCTCTGCCGACACCTTTGTCCGCTCCTTCGATTTTCGCGAGGTGATCGAGAAAGTGCGTATCGATGTCAGCCGCGCCCATTTCTGGGACATCACCGCCATCAGCGCCCTCGACAAGGTCGTGGTCAAGTTCCGTCGCGAGGCCACCGAAGTCGAGGTTATCGGCCTGAATGAGGCCAGCGCTACGATGGTCGACCGCTTTGCCCTGCACGACAAACCGGACGCTGTCGAACAGCTCATGGGCCATTAACGGAGCAACTGCAATGAAAGTTGAAAACCGGGTTCTGGCCTGTGTCGACCAGTCAAAATTTGCCGAATACGTTACCGACTATGCCGCCTGGGCGGCAAAACGGCTGGATGCCCCACTGGAGTTACTGCACGCAATTAACCGTCATCCCGAACTGAGTGATAGTGATGACCATAGCGGCGCAATTGGCTTTAATGCCCAGGAAAAGCTGTTAAACCAGCTCTCTGAAGCGGATGAAGCACGCAGCAAGGCAGCGCGTGAGCAGGGCCGCCTTTTTCTCAACGACCTGCGGGAAAGGGCAGTTGCCGCCGGTGCGCCTGCGGTGGATGTCCGTCAACGCCACGGTGAGCTGACCGAAACGCTGGTGGAAGTTGAACAGACCATGCGGCTGATTGTGCTTGGCAGACGCGGTCGCTCCGCCGAAGCGACCCAGCGTGACCTGGGGCGTAATGTGGAAAACACCGTACGCTCGCTGCGCCGCCCGATCCTCGCCGTCACCGAACCGTTTTCGCCACCGCAAAACATCATGGTCGCCTTCGACGGGGGTATGACCACGCGGCGCGGAATAGAACGCATCGCCACCAGCCCGCTGTTTCGCGACATGCCGATTCACATACTGATGTCGGGAAAAAAGAGAGCGGACGCATCGCGGCAACTGGACTGGGCGGAACAGAGACTCAGTTCGGCGGGCTTCTCGACCACGGTTGAGCTGTTGCCGGGGGACGCGGAACGGGTTATTGGCCAGGCCATTCTCGACCGGCAGATCGACCTTCTGGTGATGGGTGCCTACAACCATTCGCCGTTACGTAGCGCCCTGTTTGGCAGTAAGACCTCGGACCTGCTGCGCACTTCTCGCATCCCCACGCTGTTGCTACGCTAAACGGCACGCAACCCCCGACTGAAAAAAGGGGGCTAGGAATCAGAACCGTGGCGCAGCAACCGCAGGTAACCACCCTGATCTGCCTGGGCACGCACAACGTTGAGCACCTCCTGCTCACCCAGGCCAAGATCCTGGGCAATCTGCTCACCATAACTGTGGGTGGCGATGCCCGGCTCAACCCGGTAGAGATAGCTCAGTTGGCCATTCTCCAAACGGGTTGCCACCTGCAGCCGTTGAACCGCTGACCACTCATGGCCCTCTAGCGAGGCGGTCAGTTCATGCATGTGGGTAGTAAAGTAGGTCGCCGCACCAAGTAGATGAAAAGCACGTAGCAGAATCCGCGACTGGCGTTGTCCCTCATGATAATCGGTACCGCCGCAGGGTTCGTCGAGTATCACCAGACTGAGGGGGGTGGCCCGTTCAAGTATGGTACGCATTCGCCGCAGCTCGTTGCGGTAACGCCCCTCACCACGGGCAATATCATCGGCAGCGACGAAATGGGTAAAAATTACATCCACTTCACTGAAACGGGCCGACCGCGCCGGCACATACCAGCCTTTCTGTCCGAGTAACTGGATCAGCCCCGCAGTTTTGACATAGGTGGTTTTACCGCCGTTATTGGCCCCGGTGAGCACCATCAGATTGGCGTCAGAACGCCGATCTATCGCATTGGCAACAATAGCCGGCGCTGCGCCCTGTCGCTGATCATCGACCCTCGATTTTTCAATCAGCGGATTACGCGCCGCTTCAATTTCCGCCAATCGCTGTTCGGCAGGCAAGATCTGCGGCAGGCAGATTTCTATTCCCCGCGAGCGCCAACTGTTGAAGCAGCTAGCAAAGGCGCAGTAGAGATCAACCGCAGGCATCAGCGAGACCAGATCACCGATCAACTGGTTAAAACGGTAGACAATGGCGACATATTCTCGGGAAAGAAAGTTCTGTAACAGCTGCCCCAGATGGTTGAGCCCGCCGCGCTCGCGCAAAGCCTGGCGCCGGTGCTGGGGGGACTGCTCCTCGCCCCAGGTGAGAAAACCGGGCGGTTCGGCACTGTCGCGATCATAAAGCTGTACGGTGGAAATTTCGTTCGGTACCCCCTGTTCATCAACAGTGACCCGCAGTTGCAACCCACCCAGATCGGCCATCTGCTGAATAAACTGTTCCATCTCCACCAGCGCTTCGCTCTCCGCCAGCGCAGCCAGATAGGTTGACAGTGCCTGCAGTCCGGCTGATCTGGCCGAGGAGAACTCCGGTGGGTTGCGCACCAGGCGGACGAAATCGCGCACCATGGTCAGGCCAGTGGGCAGATCGCTGCCCCAGCCAAATTCATTGCTCTGTCGATGCAGGCGCAACAGCACGCTGGCGAGCCGGTCGAGCTGCTCAAGCAGAAATTGCGAGCCGACCAGGTCGGCGAACAGCTCCTGTCGCCAGCGACGGGTGGGCTGGTCACAGTTCAGTTCAACCAGTGCCTGCAGCGCCAGAGAACGGCTCGCCGGGGCATTAAAGGGCGCCTGATCAAGCAGCAGCTGCAGGCCGAGGTCTTCAATGAAAGCGTGATCTGCCGGTTCGCTGAGGGACAACCCGTAGGGGTTGATCAGGTCCGGTACCTCCAGCTGTTGTGCCACCCGTTCTCCTCCTGATTTAACACCCGCTGTAACCGAAGCAGTTTAATGGCAGCGCCAGGCAGCTACCAGCCAACGGCTGCCAACGTGGCTGCAAGGTTACCCACTGGCATGGCAACCTGGAGTTACAGCGCCGGAGAAAATCGGTACAGTCAGCTAACAGCGTTCATCAACCACTAGATTCCATCACTCATCAGGGGAGAGATTTCATGTCATCACTGTTAACTGGCAAAACCGTCATCGTTACCGGTGCGGCCCGCGGCATCGGCCAGGCCTACTGCCAGGCACTCGCGGCGGAGGACGCTAATGTAGTGGCGGCCGACATTCTCGATACCAGCGAAACCGTTGCCCTGATCGAAGCGGAAGGCAGCACGGGACTCGCCTGTCATCTGGATGTCTCCGATATTTCCAGTTGCGAACAGATGGCCCGAACCACCCTCGACCGTTTTGGCCGTATCGACGGGCTAATCAACAATGCGGCACTGTTCGGACCCAGTGATAAAACCAAAGGAGCCGAGCTGATGCCGTTTGACACCATCGACGAACAGGCCTGGGACAACATGATGGCGGTCAACGTCAAAGGCGCATGGAACTGCTGTAAAGCAGTGGCACCAGCAATGCGCGAACAGCAGTACGGCAAGATCATCAATATCTCGTCAAATACGGTGGCTCTGGGTGCTGCGCACCTGCTCCACTACGTGGTCAGCAAAGGCGCAGTCGCCACCCTGTCACGCTGCCTGGCCAAAGAACTGGGGCCACAGGGAATCCGCGTCAACACTCTCTCACCAGGGTTTATTCAGTCGCAGGCTTCGATAGACATCATGGACAAATTCGACGCTCATGCGATCACCGGAGACATGAAAGAGATCTGCGCCCTGCAGCGCGAGCAATATCCGGCGGATCTGGTAGGTACCGCAGTTTACCTCTGCTCTGAACTGAGCGATTTTGTCAGTGGCCAGACCCTCTATGTGGATGGTGGCGCCACCTTCTCGGGTATTTAATAACGGGGCAATCGGAACCAGGCTGGCCGCGCTCCTGCTGAACGCGGCTACCCTGATCGGGCCGGGATGGGT
>JBPEXY010000126.1:0-2229 GCA_052031065.1 Immundisolibacteraceae bacterium
TCGCGTGCGGTGATACCGGCAATGCAGGAAGCTCACTGGGGCCGAATCATCAACGTCTCCTCAGCAACCATGATCATGGGACGGGAAAACTATCTCCACTACATCACCTCCAAATCAGCCATGGTCGGCATGACCCGCTCCATGGCTCGCGAACTGGGTGAGTGGAATATCACCGTTAACACCTTCTGGCCCGGCGTCACCAAAACCGAGATCGAGCGTCCCTCAGTCCCCAACGAGGTGTTTGAGCGCATGACCCAGATGCAGAGCATCAAGCGCCTCACCGAAACTTCCGACCTTGCCAAGGCGGTAATGTTTCTCTGTTCCGATGACGCCGATTTCATCACCGGCCAGAGTCTGCAGGTTGATGGCGGACTGACCTTTATCTAGATCAATGGCGACAGCAACACCTCACCTGGCGAACCCATTAACATCCACCTGAATTTATGGACGACTGGCAACCTACCCCCCCAACCCCGGCACCGCTAGCCGACCGCGAAGTGCCGACCATCAGCAGTGCACTGGCGGGCCGCGACATCGCGCTGCTGGTCTCGGGCAGCATTGCAGCCTTCAAAACCCCAATGGTGGCGCGCCAACTGCGCCGGCATGGCGCGACAGTGACCGCCTATGCCTCGGCCTCAGCACTGCGTTATGTGGCTGCGGAGTCACTGGCCTGGAGTTGTGACCGACCGGTTATCACCACACTGAGCGCAGAAGCCGAGCATCTGTCAGATACCCGGCCTTTTGATCTCTACCTGCTCGCCCCCGCCTCCTACAACAGCATCAACAAACTTGCCGTCGGCATTGCTGACACCGTAGTCACCAGCGCCCTGGCCTCAGCACTGGGACGAATGACTCGCGGTGAGGCAAAAATTGCCATTGCACCGGCGATGCATGCCACCTTACACAACCCGATTCTGGAAGAGTCCGTGCGTAAACTGCAGAAACTCGGGGTCCACTTCATCCCGCCGCGTGATGCCTACGGCAAACACAACCTGCCCGATGAAGAGACACTGTCACAGGCGGTGATTGAACTACTGGGCTGACTGAACGTGGCATTGCAGGACCAGGCGCTAAAGTTCCTGACACTAGAGTTCCACTACCCCATCACCGAGCATCAAAACACCCGCCATGATCGACTGGTTTCTAAATGAACAGAAGGTCACCTATGAAGGTGACCCGGCAAGACCGCTAGTCGCGGTATTGCGCGAAGATATGCAGCTGAGCGGCACCAAATATAACTGTGGATTTGGTCGCTGCGGCACCTGCACCCTGCTGATGAATGGCCAGCCGACGCGGGCCTGCATCACCCGTATGGAAAATGTTGCCGGCCATTCAGTCACGACCCTGGAAGGACTGGTGGCGAAATCTGCAGTTGTCAGCGCCTGGCGGGAATTAAACGTACCTCAATGCCCACACTGTCACGTCGGCCAGTTAATGGCGGCAGTAAAACTGCTGGATCAACACCCCAAACCTGACGATACTCAAATCGATGCCGCAATGCACAGAGAAACCTGTGATTGCGGAGAGTCCCCGATAGTCCGCAAGGCGATCAGGCGCGCGGCAGATATTCTCAACCAGTCATAACCGTCACACCGACACCTACAAGATACGAAGTCCTGCAGTCAGGCATATTGAATTGATGTATCCACTGCGCAACTGAGCGTCGACCAATACCACCGGTTGTCGACTTATATGGTTGATTAATCGCCAGATGTGCAAGCTGCAATCATCTCTGATCTACCGTCATCTAGCGATCCAACCGACACAACAACGCGCCTAAGCTGCTACGCCTTCCACCGGCTTGCCCCCTTTTTGACCTTGCAGTCTATCAGCACGTTAAGATAGATTTACCACCAAAAGCGAGACCACTTATCCTGCATACTCTTTTGATTAATATGGATATTTTCAATGATGGACAGCTTTAGGATTTTCTGGGGTTATACTGAATATGACGAGGGACGGGCAAGTTCATTCAGTATAATTAACTGTTAGGCATTCACAGGAAAGTAAAATTGTTCATATTTTCTATTTTGTTATTTATCGGATCTATCGGATGGATTCTTTTTGAGCCCGGATGGGAACCAAGTTTGTTTGCACTCTCAAGTCTGTCGGCTGTTGTTTTCTCTGAAAGCCACGTTAAAAACTATATAAAGGAAAAGTATCAATCCTATAAAGCGAAGAAAATAGTTATTTCTGAAGGAAGTATCATTGCTAGTGATGAAGAGCTAC
>JBPEXY010000127.1:0-14021 GCA_052031065.1 Immundisolibacteraceae bacterium
GCCAGGCGTGATGCGGCGCTGAGGTCGCACATCTCCAGGTACATGGTTTGGTTGAGTTGGGCGCCGCCGGCGTTGAGCATTTCAAACAGCAGCTGTCGGGCACCAAAGGAGTCGCAGGTCAGTTCCCAGGCGAGCTTCTGCAGGGCAAAGCGCTGAGTAGCTCGTTGGTCGTTGCCGACGAAGTGACGTTTCATCAGCGGGCCGATTTCCGGGTGATGCAATTCACGCGTGCCGGGTGACATAAGGATGCCGGAGCCACTCAGCTCGCGGATCTGCTGCAGCAGCTGCGGGTGGTAGTCGACTACCGCAACCCGGCCTGCGGTAATCGGTTTGGGGTTGGGAATCAGTGAACCGCCAGCGGAAGGAACCGGCTCCTGTTCGGCGCGAAACAGCAGGGCATCGACCGACTCCAGATGAATCGCCATCTGCGCCAGTGTGGCGATCACTGCCGGGTCCTGCCGTTTACCAAGATGGTCGGCGAGGCTGTTGGCGAGCCCCAGCAGTACTTCCAGCTTGGTGGTTGCGCGGGCGAGGATATGCCAGAGCGCCCAGTTGATAATGCCGAAAAACATCTGCCCCAGTGCCGCCAGGTCGACGGGCCCCTCCTCCTGTAGATGAAAAATCCGCTCGTTGGGAACCCACACCTTGTTGAAGATGATGTAGGCGTCGAGCTCGTCCCAGTGGGGCGACAGCGGTCGGCCGACGATGTGGCGGGGAATCAGTGAATCGCGGCAGATGATGTGCAGCCCTTCGCTGTTCATGGGTACGGCAAAAAAGAGCACTTCGTCGGCCTGGATATTGGGTCGTGGTGAGGTGAGGCCGAGAAATTCGTCTGCTATCGGCGCGATGGTGGCGATCGATTTGGCCCCGTTGATGATGATGCCGTCGGCTCGGCGTTCGACAATCTTCAGGTAACCGGGGTCGGCCTCCGGGCGGCTGCGATCACGCGGCGCATCGGCAAAGGCGTGGGTCTGCAGCAGGTCGTGGTCGCGAACCATTTCGAACCAGTTGCTGATGTTATCGGCCCACTGCGGGTTGCCGGCAGCAAGCACCTGGCGCATATCATGCAGGCCGCTGTTGATGATCGCCTGATAATCGGGAAGGCGGCCAGCTACACCGCCGCTCCGACGTGCCCAGAAATCGATGGTTTGGCGCCGTTCGGCTATCGCCTCTCTGGAGTCGAGCGGGCGGTAGCTGGCGCTGATGGTCCTGCCGGTTTCCAGCGTGCAGGTGAGCTGAGGGGCCAATTTGGGATTATGGTGGAGATCGTAGACATCGGCCACGGTCTGCGCGATAGGGCTGAGTTCCGGGTGGTCGGTAATAGATTCGACCCGCTTACCGTTGAACCAGACAGTTCTGCCATCATCGAGAGAACTGAGAAAGTTGTCGCCGCTACGCAAGGTCATGATGCCTCCGCTGATTGTCTCGACTGGTTATTATTGGATGGTTCTCCTGGGCCGGTTTTTACCGCCCGGTTTTTCCCGCCTGGTTTTCCACCCAGACTATCCCGAAAGAGCCGTGTCCCTTGTTGCAGGCTGTGTCGTGGATAGTTTTACCGGTTAGCGTACTATAGTGAGTTACCGGCTGAAATAGCCGAAATTGTTAGCAAAAATGCTACTGGCCAATGCGGTGTGCGATCAGCCTCTGGCATTGCCTGAGGCGCAGCGGGGAGTTCAAATTCAATCATGTGTGACAGTTTTAAATATCTGATCAGTCTGGTGGTGATCGGCGTTGCCACTCTGGGTATGGCGTTCGGCGGCCCGTTTGCCTGGACCGGAGTGGTTCTGTTCCTGCTGCTGGCGCTGGTCGATTCGCTACTGCCGATGGATCTGAGTGCTCGCAACATCAAATATCCCTGGCTGGCTATGGCGATGCCCTATCTGCATTATCCGGCGTTGCTGCTGTTCTGGATGGTGTTTGCCAGTCAGCTGGGTGATGGTTCGGTGGCGGGCTGGAATCTGCTTGGCGGGATTTTGTCCGTCGGTATTCTCAACGGTGCCATTGGTCTTGCGACTGCCCATGAGCTGATGCATGGCAATAGCAGGTTCGCGCGCACCGGGGCCGACCTGATCGGCACCTGTTACGGCATTCCGATTACCGATCTTGGCCATGTACACGTGCACCATATCCATCTCGATACGCCGGCGGATGGTGATACGCCGATGCGTGGCGAATCCCTCTACCGTTTTGTCTGGCGCTCGGTGGCGGCACAGATTCGCGAAACCTTTCGCCTGGAGTTTGCCTATCTTGAGCGGGTCGGCAAATCACCCTGGTCGCCGTTTGGTCGGCTGTTCTGGGGTGTGTTGTTTGAGCTTGCCTTCGCCGCCGCCTTTATCTATCTGGCCGGCTGGGTCGGGTTACCGGTGCTGCTGATTACCTGGGTGGTCGGTTTTACGGTGATGGCCGATTACAACTATGTGCAGCATTACGGACTGGTCAGAGTGCCAGAGGCGCCGATCAAACCCCACCATGCCTGGAACCACCTGAAGCCCTTCAGTCGGCTGCTGGCTTATGAGATCACTACCCATTCCGAGCATCATCTCGACCCCGATGTCACCTATACCAAACTGACGCCAATGGCCGATGCGCCGCAGATGCCAAGTGTGCTGGTCTGTTTTATCGCCAGCAGCATACCGTGGCTGTGGGACCGGATGATTGCCCGCCCGCGCCTGCAGCACTGGGATCAACATTACGCCAGTGCCGAAGAACAGGAGCTGGCGCGGCAGGCCAATGCGGCTGCCGGCTGGGCGTAGAGATCAGCAGGACCTATCGCCAGAACTGGCGATAATTTTGAGTCGGCCGGGTCCTGGTTGTGTATGATTGACCGCCGCTGACCGTTCGGTCGATCAGGGCCGAACCCCCGTTCATCATTAGAGGAGAAACACCATGCCCAAGTACACCCCCAGCGAGGCCAAACAGTGGGCCCGCGAAAACATCGTTAATTGCACCAACGCGCCGACCACCCCGTTCAAGGAAGATTTCAGCCTCGATAAGGAAGCACTGGCGTTCAACGTCAACCGTTATGCTGAGGTGGGCCTCTATGGCCTGATGACCGGCGGTAACATGGCGGAAGCCTGGAATATGACCCCCAGTGAGTGGTACGAGTACACCGAGGTCTGTGCCAAAGCGGCAGACGGTCGGATGATGCTCACCTCGGTGATCCTCGATCCTTCGCCGTTCACCGTGGTCGAGAAAGCCAATCGCCTGGATGAGCTGGGCTACGACATCATTGAGGTGATCAATCCGGTACTGCAGCTGCGCTCCGATGATGACATCTACGGCTATTTCAAGTATCTGAATGATAACCAGCCGCTCGCCATTGCCCTCTACAACACCGCGACTGCAGGTATCGTGCTCAATCACGGCCTGGTCAACCGGCTCGCTGACCTGGAAAAAGTGGTGGCGATCAAGAACGGTATCGGCAACCCGGCTGACAGTATCGCCATGCGCAAAATGTGTGGTGACCGTATCGTGGTGACCGAGCCCAACGAAGCCTTCTATCTCTGGGATGCGGCGGCCCACGGTGCTCAGGCAGTTTACGGCACTCTGGAAGTGATCATGTTTGGTAACCAGCGCGACAAGATGTTCAAAGTAATGGAGCTGGCGCAACAGGGTAAAGTGGATGAGGCGCTGCCGATCTACAAGGAGCTGGAACCGCTTCGCGATCTACTTGGTGAGGTGTTCATGGCGCCGCTGTTTGGCCGCAACGTTTACAACCTGGCGCCGATTAAATACTGGATGGAGCTGCTCGGTTACAAGATGGGCGTGTGTCGTCCGCCGTTGGCTGCCCGTGCCGATGAAAAAGACAAGGCGCGCATTCGTGAGGTGCTGCTGCAGGTGGGTGCTATCACCGAAGCGGATGTCGCCGCTGCCGCCTGATCAGTACCGCGTAGCGGTGTGATTTGCGCCGTGACAGCAAGAGCAAGCCCCGGTCTGCAATCAGGCCGGGGCTTTTTTTGTAGGTGATTTTTCGGACAGGGTCTGCAGCAGGCAGGATCTGGCGGCGTAGTTAGCGCAGGTGTTCGAGGATGCCGTCCAGCTCCTCAAGAGTGCTGTAGTTAACCACCAGTTTGCCGCTGCCGCGCTGGCTGTGCTGAATCTGAACCCTGGCACCGAGCCGGTCGGCAAGGCTCTGTTCCAGCTGTGTGATGTTGGGGTCTTTGCGGGTTTTTGCAGGCGTCTTTTTGCTCTGGTTATTGTCGCTGGAACGTTTGACCAGCGCTTCGGTCTGGCGCACCGAAAGCCGCTCCCGGACCACTTTTTTCGCCAGGGTTACCTGCTGCTGTTCGGCGGCGCCGAGCAGGGCGCGGGCGTGTCCCATCTCCAGAGCGCCGTTTTCAACCAGTTCGCTCACTTCTTCCGGCAGTGAACGGAGTCTGAGCAGGTTGGTCACTGCTGTGCGTGAGCGACCCACCGCGTCGGCCACCTGTTGGTGAGTCAGTTCAAAATCATCCAGCAGGCGCTGCAACGCATTGGCTTCATCAATCGGGTTGAGGTCCTGACGCTGGATGTTTTCGATCAGTGCCATCGCCATGGCATCGCTATCTTCCACCTGGCGGACAATGGCCGGAATTTCGTGTCTTTCAGCCAGTTGGGAGGCGCGCCAACGCCGCTCGCCAGCAATAATCTCGTAATTACCGCCATCTACAGGCCGCACCACGATGGGTTGAATCACCCCTTTGGCCCTGATCGAGGCGGCGAGACTTTGCAGCTCCTCTTCGTCAAAACGGGTTCGCGGCTGTAACGGGCTGCGCTGGATCAGCTCGACAGGCAGGGTTTTCAGCTGGTCGCCCGGAGCGATTTCACTACTGGTGATCTTGCTGGTGGCGCTGCCGCTGAGCAGGCTGTCGAGACCGCGGCCGAGGCCGCCTTTGCGTTTTACCATAGTGCTCTTATCCAGTTCGTCTGCGCGCTTAATGGGCCGGTTGCGTCTGTTCTTTTTCCAGCGCCCGGTGGCGGCGAATAAACTCCCCCGCGAGTGCCAGATAGGCGGTTGCCCCCTTGCTGCGCCGGTCGTAATCGAAAATCGCCTGACCATAGCTGGGCGCTTCCGCCAGCCGCACATTTCGCGGTATCACTGTACGGTAGAGGCGGTCGCCAAAATGTTCGGCTAGCTGGCTGGAGACTTCCCGCGCCAGCCGGCTGCGCGGATCGAACATGGTTCGCAGTACTCCCTCCAGGCGCAGTTCCGGGTTGACGCTGTCGCTGATCGCTTCAATGGTTTCGACCAGATCGGAAAGCCCTTCAAGGGCGAAATACTCACACTGCATCGGAATCAACACTGTTTTCGACGCCACCAGTGCGTTGACGGTGAGCATGTCGAGAGAGGGTGGGCAGTCGATCAGCACATAGTCGTAGCGGTCAAGGACCTTCTGCAGCTGTTTGCGTAGCTGAAACTCCCGGCCTTCCAGCGCAATGAGGTCGACCTTGGCGGCGGTGAGGTTGGCGTTGGCCGGTAACAGGTCATATTTGGTTTCGCCCGCCTCGGTGACGACGTCGGCAATATCGGCCTGGCCAAGCAGCACCTCCAGCACCGTCTGTTCCAGCTCGTGTTTGTCGATGCCGCTGCCCATAGTGGCGTTACCCTGGGCATCCAGGTCAATCAGCAGCACCCGTTTGCGGGTGGCGGCCAGCGACGCGGCCAGGTTGATGCTGGTGGTTGTTTTGCCGACCCCGCCTTTCTGGTTGGCGATGGCGATAATGCGGGTCATTGATCCGGCTCCGCAGTAAATGGGATGGCGGCTGATTTACGCAGCGTGATCAGGTGGCGGGTACTGTTGGTTTCCGGCACTTCAAGCCTGACGCACGCTTCCAACCGCCAGTGATCGGCGAGCTGATTGATCTCCTCTGTCGGCCGTTGGCCCTTCATCGCGTGCAGTGCTCCCTCGTCTGAAATTAACCGGCCCGCCTGTTCAGCAAAATCATTCAGCGCTGAATAGGCCCGGCAGATTACGTTAGCAAATCTGGCCGGTGGGGTGAATTGTTCCACACGACTATGGATGACGGTGCAGTTTGTTAACCCCAGCTGCGCGGCGGCGTGATGGACGAAGCGGGTTTTTTTCTGGTTGCTGTCGAGCAGGGTGACTGGCCGGTGCGGTTGCAGAATGGCGATCGGCAGGCCGGGGAAGCCGGCACCGCAGCCGAGATCCAGCAGCGACCCCGCCGGTAAGTTCGGCAGCACGCTGAGGGAGTCGAGCAGGTGGCCGGGAATCATCGCCAGTGGGTCACGGATCGAGGTGAGGTTAAAGGTACGATTCCACTCCTGCAACAGTTCCAGCAGAGCGAGTAGCTGCTGGGTTGCCTGCGCTGATGCGGCAATGCCGAGCTGTGCAATACCGCGGTCTAGCAGCTGTTCAGATTCGGCGGGTAGCGGACGGCGCATCAGAGTTAGTTGGCGGCTGGTTTGGTGGTGGTTGAATGGCCGGTCAGGCCGCTGCCGAGCTGTTTTTACGCAGCAGTCCGCTCTTTTTCAGGTAGACCAGCAGAATGGATATCGCTGCCGGGGTGACACCGGGAATGCGTCCAGCCTGGCCGATGGTCGCCGGGCGGACATCGGCAAGCTTGAGCCGAATCTCGTTGGAAAGACTCGGTACGTCGTTGTAATTGAGCTGTTCTGGCAGCGGTTGATGTTCGTGCTGCGCCTGTTTTTCAATTTCATCGAGCTGACGCTGCAGGTAGCCGGAATATTTGATCTGAATCTCCACCTGGGTGGCAGCATCGCCGGGCGCCAGTGGCTCGCCGCTGCCGGGAATCTGATGCAGGGCGTGATAGTCGACACCGGGGCGGCGTAGCAGATCGAAAAGCGACGTTTCACGACTCAGCGGGCCACCAAACAGCTGCTCTGCCAGCTCCGGCTCGACCTGCTGTGGTTGGATGATGGTTTTCGGCAAGCGGGTCAGTTCATGCTCAACAGCGGCGCGTTTTTCGTTAAAAACGCGCCAGCGCTGCTCACCCACCAGTCCCAGTTGACGTCCTTTTTCGGTGAGCCGCAGATCGGCGTTATCTTCACGCAGCAACAGGCGATACTCGGCCCGTGAGGTGAACATACGGTACGGCTCTGTGGTGCCCTGGGTGATCAGGTCGTCAACCATCACGCCGATGTAGGACTCTTCGCGGCCGGGGCTCCAGGAGTCCAGCCCCAGTGCGCTGCCGGCAGCATTAATACCGGCCAGCAGTCCCTGGGCAGCAGCTTCCTCATAACCGGTGGTGCCGTTGATCTGGCCGGCAAAAAAGAGTCCCTGCAGTGATTTGGTCTCCAGCGTGGGTCGCAGGTCTCGGGGATCGAAGAAATCGTACTCGATGGCGTAACCAGGGCGGATGATTTTGGCCTGTTCAAAACCCTTGATGGAGCGAATGAACGCCTGCTGTATATCAAACGGCAGGCTGGTGGAGATGCCGTTGGGGTAGACCTCGTGGGTGTTGAGTCCCTCCGGTTCGATAAATATCTGGTGGGAACTGCGTTCGGCGAAGCGGACCACTTTGTCTTCGATGGAGGGGCAGTAGCGTGGTCCTACCCCCTCGATCTGGCCGCTGTACATGGGCGAACGGTCGAGGCCGCCGGTAATGATTTCGTGGGTCTGTTCGTTGGTGTGGGTAATGTGGCAGGCAACCTGCTGCGGGTGTTCGTTTACCGAGCCGAGGAATGACATCACCGGTAGCGGGTCATCACCATGTTGGATTTTCAGTGCACTGTAATCGATGCTGCGACCATCAATACGCGGTGGCGTACCGGTTTTCAGCCGGCCGACCCGAAACGGTAGTTCACGCAGTCGTGCCGAGAGCGCATTGGCTGGTGCATCGCCGGCTCGGCCGCCGCCGTAATGCTGCTCGCCTATATGGATTACGCCACCGAGAAAGGTGCCGGTTGCCAGCACCACGCTGCGGGTACGAAACTCCAGCCCCATCTTGCAGATGACGCCGGTGACCCGGTCGCCTTCGACGACGATATCCTCTACCGACTGCTGGAACAGGTCGAGGCCGGGCTGTGCCTCGACCCAGGCGCGGGCGGCATTGCGATAGAGCTGTCGGTCCGCCTGTGCACGGGTGGCCCTGACCGCAGGCCCCTTGCTGGCGTTGAGAACCCGAAACTGGATACCAGCCTGGTCGGTGAGGCGCGCCATAGCGCCGTCGAGGGCGTCAATTTCCCGCACCAGATGGCTCTTGCCGATACCGCCGATGGCCGGGTTGCAGGACATCTGCCCGATGGTGTCGAGGTTCTGGGTCAGCAGCAGGGTGCGCGCTCCCCTGCGGGCAGCGGCGAGGGCTGCTTCGGTGCCGGCGTGGCCGCCGCCAATGACAATGACATCGTAGTGCTGGTCTGCAAGCATGGTTGGTATCGGGTTGAAAAAAGGCTGAATGGGCCTTATATGGTGAGTTTGAACTGGCAAAAAAGCGGCGCTATCTGCACCGCCAGGATCAGGTTCTCAACAGTTGTGCCGGTTAGGGCTGGCCAGGTGTGAACGTTGTGACAGGTTCGGGAGCATCCTGCTGGAGTGGCGTTTGCTAAACATCCTCGCATCAGAACTACTCGCAAACCCTATATAATATTGGGCCAGCGGCGATAACTCCAGTAGAGTCAGTTCGCCGGTGTCTGTGACTTAACGACAAATTTAGCGACCCCTAATCAAACAACCCGAATCAGTGGCAAGAAAACTCTATATTCAAACTTATGGTTGTCAGATGAATGTCTATGACTCCGACCGTATCGCCGAGGTGTTAGGTCGGTCTCATGACATGACGGTGACCGATAGCCCCGAGCAGGCCGATATGTTGCTGTTGAATACCTGTTCGATCCGGGAAAAGGCCCAGGAAAAGGTCTTTTCCCAGCTGGGTCGTTGGCAGCAGCTGAAACAGCAGCGGCCGGATCTGATTATCGGCGTTGGTGGTTGTGTCGCCAGTCAGGAAGGTGAGGCGATCATCCAGCGGGCGCCCTATGTGGACCTGGTCTTCGGTCCCCAGACCCTGCACCGTCTGCCGACCATGGTTAACCGGGTCGATGGCCAGCGTCAGCCGACCACGGATATCACCTTTCCGGAAATAGAAAAATTTGATCATCTGCCGACACCGCAGGCGAAAGGCCCGTCGGCCTTTGTGTCGATTATGGAAGGCTGTTCCAAATACTGCAGTTTCTGCGTGGTGCCTTATACCCGCGGCGAGGAATTCAGCCGCCCGCTGCAGGATGTGTTGACGGAAGTGGCGCTGTTCGCCCAGCAGGGCGTGCGTGAAGTTAATTTGCTGGGCCAGAATGTTAACGCCTACCGCGGCGCGCAGGCTGATGGTGGAGAGGCCGACCTCGCGATGCTCATTGAGTATGTGGCTGAAATTGAGGGTATCGACCGTATTCGCTTCACCACTTCACATCCGCTGGAGTTCAGCAGTAGCCTGGTGGAGGTTTATGACCGGGTTCCGCAACTGGTTGACCATCTCCATCTGCCGGTGCAGAGCGGTTCCGACCGTATACTGAAAGCGATGAAGCGTGGCCACAACGCGCAGTGGTATGAGCAGTTGGTGGCGCAGATACGTCAGCGCCGACCTCATATCTCCCTGTCGTCCGATTTTATTGTCGGTTTTCCTGGCGAGACGGATGAGGATTTTGAACAGACCATGGAGCTGATTGAGCGGATCGGCTTTGACCAGAGTTTCAGCTTTATTTACAGCGCCCGCCCCGGCACGCCGGCAGCGGAGCTGGAAGATGGACTGTCGCTGCAGGTTAAAAAAGAGCGGCTGGCGAGACTCCAGCAGCGTATTACCGAGATGGCGGTGGAGATTGGCGACAACATGGTGGGCACGGTTCAGCGGGTGCTGGTCGATCGCGCCGCCCGTAAAGGTAGCGGACAGCTGGCTGCACGGACGGAGAATAACCGGGTGGTCAACTTTGATGGCGATCCAGCGTTGATCGGTCAGTTTGTCGATGTTGAAATTACCGAATCTCTGCCCAACTCTCTGCGTGGCAATCTGGCCGCGCCGCAACATCGATATCAAAAACCGGCGGTCGATCAGATTCCCGCCCGACCGGGGGAACTATTGCAGCCCCTCACCTCGTTTGCGGCTAACGAATGACACCGACGACCATTACTGTTCTGTTCACGGAACCCTGCGTAGCTTCGCTTGAATAGTCCCTCCGAGTCAGAAAAGGGTGTCCCGCATCAGCTGTTGTTAGAGCCGCAGGACAACCAGCGGCTGGCTGAGCTGTGTGGTCCGCGCGATCAGAACCTGCAGCAGATTGAGACCCGGTTAGGGGTTCGTTTGCGCCGCAGGGGTTTTACGGTACAGGCGGTTTCTGCGACGCAGAATGGTGCTGGTGACGCTGCTACAGATGCCAATCTGGCGCTCGCGCTGCAGGTAGTTGAACGGCTCTATCAACAGACCGGGCAACAGACCGGGCAACAGCCCGGGGATGGTCAGCCAGTGACCGCCAATGATGTCCATCTGCAGATCCAGGCGGTAACCAGTGAGGCGGCTGAACGGGATGACCCGCACGCTGCTTCGCAGCGGCCCAGAAGCGACGGTTTATCGATCAAAACCCGGCGGTTGACGGTGAAGCCGCGTAGCCCCGGACAGCAGCGGTTGGTGCAGAGCATTCTTGCCGATGATGTTAATTTTGCCATTGGCCCTGCTGGCACCGGTAAAACATTTCTGGCGGTGGCCTGCGCAGTGCAGGCATTGATCAGCCAGCAGGTACAGCGGGTGGTTCTGGTTCGGCCGGCAGTGGAAGCGGGGGAAAAACTGGGGTTTCTGCCTGGGGACCTAGCGCAGAAAGTGGACCCCTATTTGCGGCCGATCTACGATGCGCTTTATGAGATGGTCGGATTTGAACGGGTTGGTAAGCTGATCGAGCAGGGAGTGATCGAAGTGGCACCATTGGCCTACATGCGTGGTCGCACCCTCAACGAATGTTTTGCCATTCTTGATGAGGCGCAGAACACTACCCCCGAACAGATGAAAATGTTTCTTACCCGGATTGGATTTGGTTCCACGGCGGTGATTACCGGCGATGTGACACAGATCGACCTGCCTGCCGGCAAACCCTCTGGTCTTAAACATGTCATGAAGGTCCTTGATGGTGTCGATGGAGTTACCTTTACCCGCTTCACCGCCCGCGATGTAGTGCGCCATCCTCTGGTGGCCCGCATCGTCGATGCCTATGATCACTTTGAGGAGCAGGGTGGGCGTTGAGGGGCAGAGGCGCGAGGTTGATGGTTAGATGAGCGCAGAACTGCGTGGTGGAGAAATTGCAGGTCTGTCGTTACAGGTGGCAACTGATCACCCCGGCCTGCCGCAACTGGCCGAGTTCGAACGGTGGGTCACCATTGCTCGTGGCGATGCCCGAGTTGATGGTAAACGCGAGGTGACCATTCGCCTGGTGGATAGCGAGGAGTCGGCGCAGTTGAACGAGCGGTATCGCCAGCGTCAGGGGGCAACCAATGTGCTCTCTTTTCCCGCAGCCAGCGACGAGCTGTATAAAATGCTGCCCGATGACGAGCAGGAGCTGGGTGCTCTGGTGATCTGTGCTCCGCTGGTGGAAGATCAGGCTCGGCAACAGGGTAAGGGCGAGAAGGACCATTGGGCTCATCTCACCATTCACGGCATGCTTCACCTGCGTGGTTTTGATCATCAACAAGAGCCGGAACGGCAGCAGATGGAAGCGATGGAAATTGCGTTGCTGGAGCAGTTGGGAATCGGTAATCCGTACTTATCCTGAAGCTTATGATGATGGTTAAACAAATGATAGTTGACGGGCGACCCCGGCGATGACCGCAGACGGCCCCGGTTCTTCGCGACCGGGAGTATTTGAAAGACTGGCCCGCGCGCTGTTTGGCGGTCAGCTGGACCGTGACGAGCTGCGCGAAAAGGTCCGCGAAGCACGTTCTCAGAATGTCGTTGATCTGGAAACCTTTGAGATGGTCGAAGGGGTGTTCCGTATTGTCGACACATCGGTACGCGAAGTGATGGTGCCGCGTTCGAAGATGACCGTGCTGCACAGGGACGACTCCCTGCAGACCATGCTCGATCAGGCGATTGAAAGTGCCCATTCACGGTTTCCGGTGATCGGCGAGGATCGCGATGAGGTGGTCGGTATTGTGCTCGCCAAGGACCTGCTGCCCTATCTGCGTGAACAGCCGGCAACCTTTGCCCTGCGTGACATTCTTCGAGAAGTGACCTTTGTGCCGGAAAGCAAGCGCCTCAATGCCATGCTGCAGGACTTTCGCCGTAACCATAACCACATGGCGATTGTGGTGGATGAGTATGGCGGTGTTTCTGGTCTGGTGACGATTGAGGATGTCATCGAAGAGATCGTCGGCGAGATCGAGGATGAGCATGATCCTGGTGAAGAGCCGCTGATTGAGCCGCAGCTTGACGGTAGCCACCGGGTGGATGCCCTGACCACCCTTGATGAGTTCAACAGTTTTTTTGCCGCTGACCTCGACAACAGCGAATTTGAAACCATTGGCGGCATGGTGGCGCAGGGATTTGGCCGGGTGCCAGAGGTGGGTGATGAAGTGGTGCTGCACGGTTTCGAGTTCAAGGTTGATGATGCCGATGAGCGGCGTGTTGATAGCCTGATCGTGCGCACTGTCATGGACAGCGATTGATCCCGATCCAGGCTCTGCTCGCCGGCGGCGCAGCTGTTCTGGCTTATGCGCCGTTTGATTTCTGGCCGCTAATGCTGCTGGCGCTGGCCTGGCTGTTCAGGGTGGCGCTCACCTCAAACCCCCGTATTGCGGCGCAGGCCGGCTTTTTCTTTGGCCTCGGCCTGTTTGCCGGCGGTGTTCACTGGGTTTTCGTCAGTTGTTACCGTTTCGGCAACATGGGTGTGCTGCTCTCCTCGCTGACCACCCTGTTGCTGGTTGCCTATCTGGCGCTCTACCCGGCTGTGTTCGCCTGGCTTGCCGCGCGCTTTGAGCGACTGGATCAGTGTCCGGCTCACAGCACCGGGCGCCCAGTCCGTGGAATAGCGGTTTCGCTGATGGTATTACCGGCGCTCTGGGTCGGGCTGGAATGGATTCGCGGTGTTCTTTTTACCGGTTTTCCCTGGCTGTCGGTCGGCTATACCCAGGTTGATGGACCGCTCGCAGGTGTCGCGCCCCTGGCGGGAGTGTTTGGTATCAGCTGGCTGCTGGCTTTTGCCGCCGCACTGTTGGCGATGATTGCGGTGAAAGGGCGGCAGAGTGCGTTACCGGCCGGTGTCGGAGTGGCGGCGCTGGTGGTGCTGGTGGTGGTTTTCCCGGCTGGTAAGTTATGGACCCAGCCAGTTGGTGCACCCCTGTCGGTAGCGTTGATCCAGGGAAATGTACCGCAACTGACCCGCTGGAATCCCGACAAGGTTCGCGACCACATTGCTGGTCATCTGCGCTTAAGTGAGCCTTTTTGGGGGGTTGATCTGCTGATCTGGCCGGAGAATGCGATTCCCGCATTTGCGCAGATGCTACCCGACGAACTGCTGCCGGCATTGGCGCGCAAAGGAATGGAAACCGGCAGCGACCTGCTCACCGGTATGCCGTTGGGAGATCCGGTAGATGGCCCCTATTTCAACGGTATACGTTTGGCAGGCGGTGATGAGTATCGCAAACAGCACCTGGTGCCATTTGGTGAATATGTGCCGCTGGTTGGCCTGCTGGGTGACGCGCTTGATTTGCTGCGGGTACCCATGTCTGCGTTCAGCCCGGGTGACGATGATCAGCCGCCGCTGAGACTGCTTCGATCCGACGTCATGGTAGCGCCGACTATCTGTTACGAAATTCTGTTTGGTGATGAGGTGGCGCAGATGTTTCCGCAGGCTCAGGTGCTGGTCAATATCAGTAATGACGCCTGGTTTGGTGACACTATTGCGCCGCATCAGCATCTGCAGATCGCCCGTATGCGGGTGCTGGAGAGCGGCCGGCCGCTGCTGCGGGCAACCAATAGTGGTATTACTGCCATCGTTAACGCTGGGGGTGTGACTCAGGCGGTCAGTCCGCAGTTTGTTGAAACGGTGCTGACCGGAATCGTCCAGCCCCATGCGGGTGCGACGCCCTATATTC
>JBPEXY010000128.1:0-7385 GCA_052031065.1 Immundisolibacteraceae bacterium
GATCGTAGATGGACCGGAACATGGGCATCGCACTAGTAGGACCTTGGCATACCCAAATCGTGTTGAGCGATGTAGTTGAGGGTCATCTCATCGGTCACCGGGGCAATACGGTTAAGACGCAAGTTGCGATAGTGCCGCTCTACTCCACTCTCGGCGATATATCCGGCGCCGCCGAGAGTCTGAATGGCACGATCTGCAGCAAACAGGGCAGCGTGTGACGCTGCGTATTTAGCGTGGGCAGATTGAACACCACACTCTTTACCCTGATCATAGAGCCAGGCGGCTTCGAACACCTTGAGCCTGGCAACTTCCAGCTGCACCCGGGCTTCGGCAAGTGGGAACTGTAACCCCTGGTGGGTGCCGATGGGTTTACCCCACACTGATCGTTCTCCGGCAAATTCAACAGCCTTTTTAATCAGATAGTTACCCGTGCCGACACAGCCTGCCGCAATGACAAACCGTTCCGGGTTTAGCACCCCATAGAGCGCGCGCCAGGCACCGCCCTCACCGCCCAGCAGGTTTTCGGCAGGCACTTCGAAGTTGTCAAAAAACACTGCATTGGTGTCCATGAATCGCGAGCCCATTTTTTTAAACGGCCGCGCTTCGATTCGGTCGCTTGGCAGATCACCGATTAATAACGAGACTCCCGCGGTCCGATTGTTGGGGTCATAAGGTGATGTGCGGGCAAGCACCACAATGCGGTCGGCATTGGCAACATTGGATATATAGACTTTCTGACCATTTATCCGGTAAACATCGCCGTCGCGTTTTGCTTCCAGTCTTATCTGGCTGACATTGGAGCCTGCATCGGGTTCAGTAAAGGCACCGGACCAGAGCTCACCACCAATCAACTTTGGCAGATACTCCCTTTTTTGCTCTTCACTGCCGCCGGACATTACCGCACAGCCACCAAATACCGGGCCACCGACAAAAATCATTGAACCTTCGCAGGCCCCAGCTTCGCCCAGGGCTTCCGAAGCGATACAGAGATCGAGCATACCCATACCGCTGCCGCCATACTCCTCTGGCAGGCTGATACCGAGCAGACCCTGCTCGGCGCAGACATTCCAGAATTCGCGCGGGAAGCGGTGTTCGTCCTCGATCCCGGCCCAGTACTCCTCAGGAAAATCTGCGGCGATCTTATGACAAAGATCGCGCAAAATGAGCTGTTCTTCGCTGAAATCAAAATTCATCGTCACACATCCCTGGTCAGTTTGTAAGTCTGTGTACCGGGCTTGAATTCACGTTTTTTGAAAGATGACAGCGCGGTGCGGATCCAGTCATCGTTGGTTTCACGCGACAGCTCCCAAAGTTTCGCCATTTCATAATCAATCGCAGGCTCGAAATCCATCCATTTGACCTTTTCGTACACTTCTTTGGTTTTGGTCAATACAACGCGGCCTTTATTGGTGAGCATGTTCACCACTCGCTCACATTCTGCGTCCAGCTCGGCTCCAGGCACCGCACGGGTGACATAGCCAAGTTCTACACCCTGCTCACCGGTGAAGGTTTCCGCCGTCAGAGCGTAATAGAGCGCCTGTTTGCGCGCCGGCATATTGTGAGCATAGGACCAGGTGGTTCCACCGCCGGGAAAGATGCCAAAGTTAACTTCCGACAGACCCCAGACCGATTCGTTGGCAGCAAGCACAATGTCACAGATACCAGCCAGCTCCATACCACCGCCGAAACACCAACCGTTGACCTTGGCGATAGTTACCGCCGGGCAGTTTTTTACCGCCGTGAACCAGCTAAAACCGTTGGTATTGATCTCTTCCATCTTCTCGAGATCATCGAAGGGCTCGAGAAAGCACCCTTCCAGATCCATACCTGCGCAGAAAGATTCCGCAACGCCGGTAATCACCAGCACCTTGACCTGTTTCCAGTCCATGTCACGCATCACCTCGGCCATTTCCGCGTGCAGGGCCGGGCTCATACAGTTTTTCTTCTCCGGGCGATTAAGGGTGACGGTCGCGACATAATCAGACAGCTCAACAATCACATTATCGTAGTTGCTCATTGCATTCCTCTTCTTTATAAAACAATAAGTTATAGGTGAATTCTAATTTATTTTCTTAACAAATAAGCGGTTAACTCACCGCCCCTTTTCATCACCAGCGTTTCCGCTCCGAAGCATCATACCTGACGGCTAGATCGAAACGATGTCTATTTTCGTGGCACAGGTTCATGCAGACAATGGTTTCCTGCCGCTCATTTGGCCGCATAGACAACAAGGTGAACACATCCACCGCCTAATCAGGCATTATTAGTAATCTAAGAGGTTAATGTTCTACCTGGCCTTTCAGCTTTACGGACAGAGATAAAAGCGTTACGGCATAAGCCCAAAACGTTTGAAAGGAGGATTGATGAGCGACACCATACTGATTAAAAGTGGTTTGATCGTGGATGGCAGCGGTCGTCCCGGTTTTAACGGCGATATCCTGTTAAAGGGTAATTCGATAGCCGCTATTGGAACTGACCTGAATACTTCTGCGAATCAAACTATTGATGCGACTAACCGGGTAGTGGCCCCCGGCTTTATTGACCCTCACACCCACTATGATGCCCAGATCTGCTGGGATCAAACCCTAACCAGCTCTGCCGCCCACGGCGTGACCAGTGTTGTGCTTGGAAACTGCGGGGTTGGCATCGCGCCGTGCAAGCCGGAAGCACGGGAGATAACGGCCAACGATCTGGTCAACGTAGAAGCCATCCCTTACGAGGTACTAAGCGCGGGTATTACCTGGGATTGGCAGACCTATCCTGAATATATGCAGGCGGCCTTTAGCCGTGGTTCGAGTATTAACCTCGGCTTTCTGCTGCCACTCTCTGCGTTGCGCCACTATGTCATGGGGGAGCAGGCGCTGGAGCGCGAGGCAACTGCCGAGGAGACTCGCCAGATGTCTCGGTTGCTTGCGGAGGCGATGGAGGCTGGGGCTCTTGGTTTCAGCTTCACGATTCTTAAACAGCACATTGGCTTCGCCGGACGCCCCCTTTGCTGTCGCAATGCCAGTCGCGATGAACTGAAAGCGTTAGCTAATGTACTGCGGGAATGTGGCCGCGGTGTGATTCAGGTCGCCTGTGGCAGTGCAGCAGGCCGGCTGGATGACAGTGGGCGCGAATTGCTCGACTTTCTACTCCGGGAAAGCGAACGCCCAGTCACCTGGGCATTTTTGTTGGTACCGCCGGACAACCCGGAGGTTGTCGGCGATACCCTTGAAAGTACTAATGATCTGTTTGCTCGAGGCGCCGTTCCACAGGTCTCTTGCCGCCCTTTTATGACCCAGCTGGAAGTGGGGAAGCCATTTCTGTTTGCCGATCGCAAGAGTTTTCACCAGGTGATCAACCTGCCCCGTGAAGAACAGCGCAAGGCTTATATGGACCCGGCTTTTCGCCGCGCCGCCCGTGAGGAACTGGAAAGCTCTGCAGGAGTTTTCTCCAATGGCTGGAACCGGGTTGAGCTGCAGGAATACAGTAATCCCGAGCTGGAGAGGTTTATGGGCCGCTCGCTGGCCATCGTTGCGCAGGAAGAAGGCAAGCATCCGCTCGATCTGTTTCTCGATCTGGCGTTGGAGTACGACTACGATCTTCGTTATATGTACGATATCGCCAACATTGATGAAACCTGGGTTCGTCACCTGATAACGGATAAACGTACACTGATTGGCGTTTCTGATAGCGGCGCCCATGTCGACCAGCTGTGTGATGCGGGTTATGCGACCTGGATGATGGGCACCTGGGTGCGAGAGCGGCAGGCATTGTCGCTTGAACATGCGGTGCGCCGTTTGACCTTTGATCAGGCCGAATTTCTCGGATTTCCAGACCGCGGTCGCCTGGCAGTCGGCGCGGCGGCAGACGTGGTGGTTTTCGACCCGCTAACTATTGGCACGGACCGGTTTGCATCACCGCAGTTTGATCTGCCCGGCGGTGCCCGGCGTCTGGTAGCGCCCGCAAGAGGGGTAGAAACCGTGATTGTTAACGGTGCAGTTGTAATGCGTAACGATACGGCTACCGGAGAGTTGACCGGCCAGCAACTAAAGCCGGGTTAATTTTATGAAGATTACGGACTGGCCTACCTGACCAAATCTGACTAAATCAAGCAACGCCGGATTGAGGTTTGAGCAGAGGACGCCCTTACGCCTTTGTCTCTACTATTTCGTCTGTTTCGGTATCGTCCTGAAGTTCATCGCGTTGCTTTCCTCCAACGATAGTCTCGTCAAGGTCGTCGGGCTCAATCTCAGCTGGCTCAACCTGCCTCGGTAGAGCGCCCTGATTCAACAGGGTGTCACTTTCATGATCTACCTCGTCGACCTCTGAACTATGTGCCGCCAGGACTTTATCTTCGCTATCATCCATGTCAGAGTCGTAATTGATCACGGTGTCATCCTCTCCTCCAGCATAAGTTGCTGATGGATCGCCACCCTGGCCGGAAATCTCCGTGACCGTTATATCTTCAGCATCAGCGTATGCTGGCTCTTCATGATCAGCGTCAGGCTCGACATTCAAGCTAAAACTGGGTGGAGGAAATGGCGAAACAGGAAAAGGCACCTGATCACTTTTCATGATGACATAATCAGCTATCTGAGATGCATAACAGACAATCCTGTCTCCCCGCTGCAGTAGCGCCGCAGGTGCTCGGGACCCGGTGACCAGTTGAAGCATCAGGGCGACAAAAATAAAAAAGATAGCTATCGGCACCAGAATCAAACTCAACAGGAAGAGGTAGAGCAGGCTCAATACCCCTCGAACCAGAGTGCTTATTCTGCTAACGCGTTGACTCGTAACCGTTGGTGACATCTAGTTTGTCCTAGGAGCGATTACCATTTCAGGGCATGAACGAGATTCTGATTGTATAGCGTGTATGATTCAACACTTCGGAATTCCCCGTGAGGAATTGGTCACATGATGCCATAGGAGATGATTGCGTCGGCCACTTTAATAAAGCCCGCAATATTTGCTCCTTTTACATAATCGACACCCTGTTCAGATGCCCCATATTCAACACATTGATCGTGAATATTGCCCATGATCTGGCGCAAGCGGTGGTTGAGTTCATCCCGGTCCCAGGCGAGACGCATGCTGTTTTGCGACATTTCCAGCCCGGAAACGGCGACGCCGCCAGCGTTGGCGGCTTTACTCGGCGCAAACAGAACGTTTGCTTCTGCAAATGCCTCCATCGCCGCCGGTGAACTGGGCATATTTGCGCCCTCTGACACCGCCTTCACCCCATTAGCAATGAGTGTTCTGGCATCGTCGACATCGATTTCGTTCTGGGTCGCACACGGTAGCGCCAAATCACAGGGAATCTCCCAGGGTTTTTTGTTTTCCTGATAATTGACACCAAATTCGCTGGCATATTCGGATATCCGCCCCCTTAGCTGGTTTTTCAATTTCTTAATGAAATCGAGCTTGTCAGCAGTAAAGCCGTCAGGATCATGGATATAGCCGCCAGAATCAGATAATGCGACCACTTTAGCGCCAAGAGACATCAGTTTTTCGGCGGCAAACTGGGCAACATTTCCCGATCCGGAAATGACCGCGGTTTTTCCTTCGACCGAGTTGCCGCAATGTTTGAGCATATCCTCCATCATGTAAACGCAGCCGTAGCCTGTCGCTTCGACGCGAATCTCACTGCCGCCGAATGAGAGCCCTTTTCCGGTCAATACGCCAGTAAACTGGTTCACGATCCGCTTGTACTGGCCAAACATGTAGCTGATTTCCCGCGGACCTACACCAATATCGCCAGCAGGCACATCGGTATCCGGGCCGATGTACCGGTAGAGTTCTGTCATAAAGGCCTGGCAAAACCGCATAATCTCCCGATCTGATTTACCCTTGGGATTAAAGTCCGCCCCACCCTTGGCACCACCGATGGGCAATCCTGTAAGGCTGTTTTTAAAGGTCTGTTCAAAAGCCAGAAACTTGAGCACGCTCAGGGTGACGTCGTGGTGAAATCGGATCCCCCCCTTGTAGGGGCCAATAGCGTTGTTGTGCTGAACCCGGTAACCACGATTGGCACGGATATTTCCATCATCATCCTCCCAACCGACCCTGAAGATAACGATACGATCCGGCTCGGTAAGTCGTTCAAGTATCTGCGCGTCTTCGTATTCGGGCCGTTCCGCGATAAAGGGAATGATCGTCGCGGCAACTTCATAGACTGCCTGATGAAATTCCAGCTCGCCGGGATTGCGGCGCTGCAGCCCCTCCATAAACTCCTGTAATCGCGTTTTTTCTGCACTATTCATGGACTACTCCGACTTTAATAGCAGCCAACGTCATGGTTTTTCAGATCAGGATTCAAAAACCTGATAACCCATATTCAGCCGCCGCTGAACATCTGCATACCATCTTTCCAGGGCTTCAGTCGTGATGCGAAACCCGAGTATTGAGCGGCAGTCACCCGGCAGTTGAAAACGCCCATCTGCCACCAACGCTGGATTACGCAAAATGCCGTATCGCTCCGCGACTTGCATATCTTCTTCGACCATCGCCTTAACCTGTTCGGTTTTTACCGCCTCAAGCCACTGCTCCCGGTTAAGCCCGGACTGCTCAGCGCAATCGGCCAGAACTTGATAGTCGGCAATATTGCGACATTCTGTAAGGTGTGCAGTTTGTACGCGGTCAAAAAATTCCCAGTGAGCCACCTGCCCACCGAGGAGCTCAGCCGCTTTTGCTCCTAAGGCATTAGGAATCGAGTAGGGATACGGGAAATCACGCTCCATCATCAGGGCACAGTTGATCCGCTCATCCTCTTCCAGTTCTTTTGCTTCCAGCCAGTGTTCCATCACCACTTCTCGCTTGGCGGCAACCGGATCAGGGAAGAGACGGCTAAAAAAATCAGGGGAATCGGCCATCGGATAAACACGATGGATAACCGTAATGCTCGAGTGGTGCTCGACAAACTGGCGCAGTCGACGGGAAAAAGGGAACGCCCATGCCGACAATGCGTCGTGGAAAAACTCCACGGTGATGGGTCTTTCTTCCGGTTGTGCCATTCTCTCTCCTCGCCCTCTATTTGGTACGGTATTTGGTTGTCGGTATGCTGCTTTTGAACCACATACCGTCCACATCCAGATATGACTTTCCCCTATTGTGCAGGATAGTTCACCGGAACCCGCAATTTTTCTTAAGTCACAGAGCCACTACAAATAGAGGCATGGGTTAGGAGTCATCACCATTCCCTTTATCATCTATAGTGGGTATGAGGCTTTAATCGGGATCAGAGGGGAACAGCATGAACAACAACCTGCCGCCAGGGGTTAGCGCGGATCGATTTTCTGGTCTGCTGGATGAGTTTCGGGCCATAGTTGGCAGTGAATGGGTATTCACCGATCCAACAGGAGAATTGAGCCCCTATCTTGATCGTATGTCCCCTACCCCACCCG
>JBPEXY010000129.1:0-14183 GCA_052031065.1 Immundisolibacteraceae bacterium
CATTACTGATCAGCGGTTTATAAAGCTGGGTTGCACCTTCTTCGGCAAGCTGCTGCAGCCCCTTTAACAGCGCCTTCATCTTTAGCGGATCTTTCAACCGGGCACGACGAAACAGCTCCGGCGCGAAATTGGGGATACCCTGAAACTTTAACGTTTCCCCCTCGCTAAAGGTGTCGCCGATACGAATGGTGCCGTGGTTATGCAGACCAATCACATCACCAGCGCTCGCCTCCTGCGCCTGTTCACGCTCACCAGCGAGAAAGGTAATCGCATTGCTGGAGGTAATTTCGCGACCAAGCCGGGAATGAAACAGTTTCATCCCACGGCGATAACGCCCGGAGCAGATGCGCAAAAATGCAATCCGGTCCCGGTGAGCCGGGTCCATATTTGCCTGTATTTTGAACACAAAACCAGTCAGCTTGTTTTCATCTGGCGCCACCAGCCGCTGCTCTGCCTGTCGAGGCAGCGGCCCCGGCGCCTGATCAACAATTGCATCTAGAAACACCTGTACGCCGAAATTATTGATCGCGGAACCAAAATAGACCGGCGTCTGTTGTCCCTGTAAATAAGCGTCCTGATTAAATTCAGGGCAGGCACCGCGTACCAGTTCCACCTCTTCACGAAACGCCTCTATCTCTTCAGCATCAAGTATTTCTGCCATGCGTGGATCATTGAGACTATCGAGAACCTCGCCCCCGTCGACTGAGGCGTTACTGCCGTCAAACAGGTGAACCTTTCCGCTCTGTAGGTGGAAAATCCCCTTGAGCCTTTTACCCATGCCAATCGGCCAGGTAACCGGGGTGGCGTTGATACCCAGGACCTGCTCAATTTCATCCAGTAACTCAATCGGGTCACGTCCCTCGCGGTCAAGCTTGTTGATAAACGTAAGCACCGGCGTGTCGCGCAGACGACACACCTCCATCAGTTTTATGGTGCGCTCTTCCACACCCTTGGCGACATCAATCACCATCAGCGCACTGTCAACCGCGGTCAATACCCGATAGGTGTCTTCCGAAAAATCAGCATGCCCGGGAGTATCGAGCAAATTAACCACTGCGTCGCGGTAGGGAAACTGCATCACCGAAGCAGTCACCGAAATGCCGCGCTCCTTCTCCAGAGCCATCCAGTCCGAGGTGGCATGGCGATCTGACTTTCGTGCCTTTACGGTACCTGCCTGTTGAATCGCACCGCCAAACAGCAGCAGTTTCTCAGTCAGAGTGGTCTTGCCGGCATCGGGATGGGAGATGATTGCGAAGGTGCGCCTTGGTGCCTCGGAAAAACTGCCGTTGGTCATGAGCGGTGTTACTTAATTGAGAGTAAAAAAAGATGAAATATATCGATGCACGGAACGTGAAACGCCGAAGCGTCGGCCCGCACCGGTTAAGGCACTCGTTGAGTACTAATCGAGCCCAGGGCTGGAGAGGTCACGGGCGAGAACAACCGCATCCTCGCGCCCGTCAGCAGCTCGGTAGTATCTTTTGCGCAAACCGATCCGCGCAAAGCCAAACTTTCGGTACAGCGCCAGTCCCGCTACGTTTGATGGACGCACCTCGAGAAAGACTCGGCGTGCGCCCAGCTGTGCGGCAATGCTCATCACCGTGGACAAAAACCGGCTCGCACAACCCCTGCCCTGGTAATCGGGGTCAATACAGATATTCAGCAGATGAGCCTCACCCACCGCGATAGCTACCAGAGAATAACCGACCAACCGATCATCACACCAAAGCAGATGGCAGCTGTACCCGGCGGTCAGGCAATCGGAAAACACTCTCTGGCTCCAGGGGTAGGAATAGGCACGGCGTTCAATCGCTACCACCCCGGGAAGGTGTTCATGCAACATTTGCGTCACACGAAGCCCATTCTCAATAGCTGAAGCCGGTGTTTCTATGCCGTTACGCAATAAATCCGTTTGAGTCTGTGCAACCACCAGTTTCTTCCAGTCACGTCAGGGTATCAGTATACCGCTGTACGGCGCAGACCAAATCATCCCACACCTTGCGCTTCTCCAGTGGTGAACGCAGAAGGTAGGCTGGGTGGTAAGTCACAACAACCGGGGTTGCCGCAGCGCCAAAGTTAAATTCACGCCCACGCAGTCGACCAATCGGTTCTTCGGTCTCCAGCAGCGTATGGGCTGCAACGCGGCCAAGGACCAGAATGACTCGCGGCTCCAGCAACTCAATTTGCCGGTGTAGAAACCCCAGGCATTGCTGCCGCTCGTCGACATGCGGATCACGATTGGCTGGTGGCCGACATTTGACGATGTTGGCGATGTAGGCCGTTTCCCGCGACAAACCGATAGCCTGCAGCATATTATCCAGAAGCTTGCCGGCACGCCCAACAAAAGGTTTTCCCTGACGGTCCTCTTCCGCTCCCGGCGCCTCTCCAACCACCAGCCACTTGGCGAGCTGATTACCATCGCCAAACACCGTCTGCTGACGAGTTTTACAGAGCTGGCATTCCTGGCATTGGGCAACCCGCTGCGCAAGCTGTCGCCAATCCAGCCCTCTTAAATCGCTTAGAACAGCATTTTCAGGAGTTCTGGTTAGCGCGCCACCACCGGCACCGGTTGCTTCCACTGTCGGCTCAATCTCATCGCTATCCGGTCGATGGGTTAACTCCGACTGAAGGGCTGGTCTTGGTTGCCACACCGGGATCCCCATCGCCTCCAACAGCTGCAATTTTCGATCTGACTCAACTGAATGTGGTGGCAAAGGGAAGACCCCTCAGGAATGGACCTAATTGAGTTCCCGCACAAGCCTGAACCCCAGGTTGTCCTGACGCACATCCGCCCGCAGCCCCTGGCGCTTCGCTACCCGTGCTGAATCGGCGGGTTTATCCCAGGACCCTCCGCGGACTACTCGCTCTTCACAGCCGCTCTCCTGCCAGCTACTCCCATCTGTAGGAGCACCTTTATAGTTTGGGTGCATACAGTCACTTACCCACTCAAGCACATTTCCAGAGGTGTCATGGATCTTCCACGGGTTAGCTGGAAAACTGCCGACGGGCGCACTTTTCACCCCATCCCAATCACTACCACAGAGAAAGCAATTTGCGCGGCCATGGTCCGGCTTCCATCCCCACCAGTAAGGAGTCACTGAACCAGCACGCGCAGCATATTCCCATTCAGATTCGCTTGGCAGCCTGTATTGATGGCCAGTCTGGTCACTGAGCCACGCCGCGTAGGCACGCGCATCATCCCAACTCACGTTGATAACCGGTCGCCGGTTTCGACCCCAGCCCTGGTCAGCAGGCACTGAGCCGCCGACCTGTTTCACAAACAGATCGTAATCAGCAAAAGTAACCTCCGTGATTGAGATGGCAAAGCGAGGCAAGATCACATCACGCGGCGGCCGCTCATCAAATGCCGGAGAGGACGCCGAACTGCCTTGAGTAAATTTACCCGCAGGAAGCATGGCCATTTTCGGCCCTTTTCCTCCAGATTTCAGAGCGTCCTGGATAATCTCGATCACTGGTTGCGCTGGTTCTGGGGTTTCTACCACAGCTTTTTCAACCGCATCTCGCTCGGCGGCCTGCTCAGTGGGTTGTTGCAGGTTCGCCCGTGGTAATTGCGAGACTCGCGGCTCCTGTTGCGGCTCACCCCCGCCAAATAGAAATAGAAAAACCCCGGCAACTACACCCAACAAAACTACCACAGCAGCAGCGATCAGCGGCCCTTTTGCACGGCTGGGCAGCTGTTCCGCATCGCGAGCGACACTCTGTTCCAGAACTGAATCACGAGATACCGAAGGGGATGACGAAGCCAGCCCGGTTTCGGCCTCGGAAGATAACGAAGCGTCCCCTACCCCATCAGCGTCCAGGGATAATACTGAAGCCGCCTCTTCTTGCGTGGATTCGTCCTGGTCTTCCTCCCCCTGGACAGTGATGTCAACTTCCCGTCCGGTTGGATCGATTGGGAGCCAGGTATCTCCAACCCAATCACCGGGGGTCTGGTCAGTCGTGTCATCACCAGGACTACCAATAACATCCACCACGATTACCGTAGTGTTATCCTGGTTCTTTTTACCAGCGTCCTCTACAGCTCCGATCAGCGCTTCAGCCATTTCCTGAGCAGAGACAGCCTTTTTGGACAAAAAAGGAAATTCATCTACCGGAACCGTATCCAGCCCGTCACTGGCGACAATCAGCCGATCACCGGGATATAAACGGAACGCTTCTTCGGGACAGTCAATCATGGCGATCTCTTCGCCATTGATATAACTCATCAACATGTTGCGGCGGGGCGTAAATCCGGGTGTTTCCGGGACTTCCTCACCTGCTGCAATGAGCTTATCGAGATAACCACCGTAGCTATGGTCATCGTTCTTGCGTATCACCTCACCATCACGGATCAGGTACAGCAGACTATCGCCAATACTGAGCCAATTGAGGAGTTTATTGCGTAAATTAATCGCTACCAGGGTGCAGCCCATCCCCTGCAGTTCAGGGCTCTCTCGCGTCCGTTCCTGAATAGAGCGATTTGCCTGGTCTGCCGCCTCCCTCAGAACCGCAGGAAAATCGCCGGCGCCATGACTCGCGCCAAAGATTTCGATAACCTTATCGACGACCAGTTCACTGGCAACCGCACCACCGGCATGCCCTCCCATACCGTCAGCCATGACCACCATGGCCTGCTCTTTTTGTTCATCGGTTGGGTCAGGGAAATAGACCTGAAAGGAATCTTCCTGGTAATCACGACCACCCTGAATCTGTTTCGCACCGACTTCGTAATACATGGAGATTATTGTTTTGATTAAGTTCGACAGACCCTTAGGCTACTAAAGACAGGAGGACTAATGGAGTCAGGAGCAAAACTCATGGGTGATTCGTTCAAAAAACGATTCCTGAATGGGGAAATCGTTGAGAATTCATCAAATACAACCCGGACATTACGCTAACCATTGACAGCTATTCAGCGAACCTAACGAAATTTTGACACTCTGGCATCTGAATGAAAGCAATTTGCTGGTGCAATGCGGCCAGCAAAAGGTACCACAAATAGAAAACGCAGATCGCTCTGATTTTCCTTTAAATGCCTCAGTGCAAACCCCTGTCAGCCAATCCCGTCCGCTAAAATACGCTCTGGTCACCCGAATCTTTAGTTACGGGATTACGGCTAAAAAAGTAGAATGGTAGCGCTTAGTTCCGTCATCTAAAGCAGCCTTAAAACCTGCAAATAACAGGCCAATCTTGCCAGGCAAATCTCACTTTGCCTTCGGTGGCACTCATTTCAACCTCAGATCAGGATCGCCAAATTTCCCGTCGACCACTTTTCCGAATCCAGACCGATTGGACGATTAGCCATTCACCATCAGGACATCACAACAGATATCTTCGAGACGCTCCAGGACAAACCTCGATTACTGACCTGATTGTAATTGCAGGTCGTGCAGCCACGATCTCACCTTAACCAACGCAACCTACGCATCAACAACAATCAATGAACAACCTGCCTGTAGCCAAATCACTGATCGAACAGATCAGTCGACCGTCGAAATGGACCGTATCGCTGACATCAGCGGCAGGATCAACACGAGAGCGTACCCTTGGCGATCTGTTACAACCGGTGAAACGTCCGCTTTTGATTGTCTGTGCAACCGCTGCGGAGCTACAGCCAACGGCCGATGCAATTCATTTTTTTCAGGCAGATGACCTCTCCCCCCCGCTGATCTTCCACGATTGGGAAATGCTCCCCTATGACCATTTTTCTGTGGATCAGGACCTGATATCGGACCGACTATCGGTTTTACACCAACTGCGGTCGCTGAAATCGGGGGCGGCTGTAGTCACATTGCCGACCCTAATGCAGCGGCTTCCGCCGGTTGAATACCTCGACAGCCACAGTCTCTGGATCGACTGCAACCAAACCCTCGACCTGGAGACTTTTAAAACAAGACTGGTCAATGCTGGCTACACACTGGTAAACCAGGTTATTGCCCACGGCGATTTTGCACTGCGCGGGGGGATTCTTGATCTGTTCCCTATGGGTAGCAATGAACCTTATCGAATAGAACTGCTCGATGACCAGGTCGAATCAATCCGTGCTTTCGATCCCGAAACGCAGCGATCAACCAGTTCCCTGGATCAAATCCACCTGCTTCCGGGACGGGAATTTCCGGTAACTGAAGAGTCGATCAGAAAATTTCACCAAAACTACCAGACCCAGCTACAGGCTAATGCCAGCCAGGCATTCCTTTACAAGGAGTTAAAAGCGGGCCGCATTCCCACCGGCATTGAATTCTATTTCCCACTCTTTTTCGAACAGACGGCAACGCTGCTTGACTTTCTCCCTACCAACTGCGTGCTGGTACAGCCACAGGGCGCGTTTGAGGATGCTGAAATTTTCTGGCGCCTGATCACTGATCGGTTCGACCATCGCACCGTTGAGGTCGACCGTCCACCACTAGCCCCTTCACAGCTATATCTTCAGGCCAATGAGCTATTTGCTGAGCTGAAGAACTGGCCACTCATCAAAACCGAGCGTGATCCGACAACCACCCTGCCTGATGTCAGAGCCCGGGCACATAGCGACCATCCCCTCAAGCAGCTGGCGAACTTTATCGAACAGACATCGCACCGGGTTCTGCTAGTGGCGGAAACCAATGGCAGGCGCGAAGCCCTGCTCACTGCACTTTCCCGAAGCGGCCTGCAGCCACAGCCCGCAACTAACTGGCATGATTTCCTGTCCTCCAGCAGTGATTTTGCAATAACCGTTTCACCCCTGGTGGAAGGGCTGGTCGACGAAGAAGCCGGCATCGCGGTAATTACCGAATCGATGCTTTACGGTCAACAGCAGGTTGCCAGACGCCATCGCCAGAAACGCGACCTCGATCTGGAAACTATTGTCCGCGATCTGAGCGAACTGCATGTCGGCGACCCGGTTGTCCATGTTGACCATGGTGTTGGCCGCTACCAGGGGCTGGAGGTGATGGCCCTTGGCGATACGCCCGGCGAGTTTCTCTGCCTTGAGTATGCGCAACAAGCCAAGGTCTATGTCCCGGTCGACAAACTTGAGCTGATTCATCGCTACTCCGGGGCGGCAGGAGCTTCGCCCCCTCTGCATAAGCTGGGCACCAGCCAATGGAGCAAGTCTCGGCAAAAAGCAGAAAAACGGGCACGCGATACGGCGGCGGAACTACTCGAAATTTATGCCCGCCGGGCGGCGCAACAGGGTCACGCCTATCCCGTTGACGACAACGACTATCGGCTGTTCAGCAACAGTTTTCCTTATGAAGAGACGCCCGACCAGCAGAATGCCATCGATGCGGTCATTGCTGATCTAACCGCACCACACCCGATGGACCGCATTGTGTGTGGCGATGTTGGCTTTGGCAAAACCGAGGTAGCCGTACGCGCAGCTTTTGTCGTCGCCGCCGCTGGCAGACAGGTTGCGATCCTGGTACCGACCACACTGTTGGTGCAGCAACACACAGAGAACTTTCAGGACCGCTTTGCCAATACACCCTACCGGGTCGAAGGACTCTCCCGATTCCAGACTCCCAAAGAGCAAAAAGCCATTGAGGCAGAACTGGCCACCGGCAACATCGACGTTATCGTTGGCACCCATAAACTGCTTGGTAAAGGCATCGAATTTGCCAACCTGGGGCTCCTGGTCATCGATGAGGAACACCGGTTCGGGGTGCGCCAGAAAGAGCGCTTCAAGGCATTACGCGCCCAGGTTGATATTCTCAATCTCACCGCCACTCCGATTCCACGCACACTCAGTATGGCGGTCTCAGGTTTAAGGGATATCTCCTTTATCGCCACACCACCACAACGGCGGGTACCGGTGAAGACCTTTGTCCGTAGCTGGGATCCACTACTGATTAAAGAGGCGTGTCAGCGCGAATTCAGC
The DNA here is from genome assembly GCA_052031065.1 of Immundisolibacteraceae bacterium. Taxonomy (GTDB): domain Bacteria; phylum Pseudomonadota; class Gammaproteobacteria; order Immundisolibacterales; family Immundisolibacteraceae; genus JBPEXY01. The sequence goes on from JBPEXY010000129.1 coordinate 7,853, forward strand.
CGTGGCGGACAGGTCTATTTGATCCATAACCGTGTTGAAACCATTTCCAAAATCGCGCGTGATGTCGCTGAACTGTTACCCGATGCATCGATTCGTGTTGCCCATGGCCAGCTGCCGGAACGTGAGCTGGAAAAAATCATGCTCGATTTCACCCACCAGCGCTTTAACCTGTTGATCTGCACCACCATTGTTGAAAGCGGAATCGATGTTCCCTCCGCCAACACCATCATTATTGACCGGGCTGATCATCTGGGTCTGGCGCAGCTCCATCAACTGCGTGGTCGTGTTGGCCGCTCCCACCATCAGGCTTATGCCTACATCCTGGTTCCCGACCGTACACGGTTACAGGGCGATGCTCTACAACGGCTGGAAGCGATCGAGGCTCTCGGCGATCTTGGCGTCGGCTTCAGCCTCGCCTCTCACGATCTCGAGATTCGTGGCGCCGGTGAATTATTGGGGGATAAACAGAGCGGTCGTGCGGAAGAGATCGGCCTGACTCTCTACAACGAACTGCTGGAACGGTCCGTAGCCGACCTCAAGGCCGGTCGCGGTCTGGCGGCAAAACCTGCTGTTCACCAGCCGGTCGAGATCGATCTGCATATCCCGGCATTGATACCAGAAGATTATCTTCCCGATGTGCACGCGCGACTGGTGCTTTACAAACGTATCGGTGCCTGTAGCGACAGTGACTCCCTGAACGAAATCGAGGTCGAGCTGATCGACCGGTTTGGACTGCTACCAGAAAGCGCCAAAAGCTGTTTTCGCTTGGCGGAAATTAAACTTCACGCGGCACCACTGGGAATAGAAAAGATCACCTGCGACCCGGAACAGCTGGTGGTGAAATTTAGCCAAACCGCTAACATCGACGTCGACGCATTAATCGCGCTGATTCAGAGCCAGCCGAGAAAATATCGTTTCGATGGGGCTACCCGGCTGCAGCAGGCGTTCACGTCGGCCGACTATACGGTCCGTCACGAAAGAGCATTGGAGCTGGTGCACTTGCTTACTCCCGACGGAAATTAGGCGAGCACCTACTGCTGGCGGTTTTCTCCGATGCCGGTACTTTCAAAACCGAAATTAGTCAAATCGCGAATACGCTGTGGATAGATCACACCGTCAAGGTGGTCACACTCATGCAGCACGACCCGGGCATGAAAGCCCTCAACCGACCGCTCCAGCGGTTGGCCATGCTGGTCGCAACCACGGTAACGAACCGCCCGTGGCCTCGGCACCAGACCACGCATTCCTGGTACGCTGAGACAACCTTCCCACGCCTCTTCCTCGACGGCGTCAATGACTTCTATCACCGGATTGATCAGAATGGTTTGGGGTACCGGGTCAACACCGGGATAACGGTCGCTGTTATCGAAACCAAAAACCACGACACGCAAATCAACGCCTATTTGAGGCGCGGCAAGGCCGACTCCACCGGCCTTCACCATGGTGTCGAACATATCATCAAGCAGTGCGTCAATCTCTTTACAAGGCAACACATCCACCGGCCTCGCAATCCGTTGTAAACGGGCATCGCCCATTTTTAACAGTTCTCTCACTGCCATGGATAATTCTCCAGCTTATTCAGCCATACAAAACACTATAATGACACCTATGCCACCCATCTGCAGCCGCGTCTACCTCCTGACCAAACCTTTATTTTTAACGGGTGTCTTAATTTTACTCGGCAGTTTCAATCACCCAGCGAAAAGCAAAGAACCAACCTTCTATCAGATAGAGCTAATAGCATTTGAACACGCCCAACTGCCGTCTGCTCTTGCTGAACAGTGGCCCCCCTATACCCGTCGAACAGCGGCCGCTACCGACCACCTGTTAAGCAAAACAATCCCGAGGGGGCGGAACAAAACTCCCAATGCAGGGGTTGGTGGGGAAACGGACTTGGATGACCCTGGCGCAGAACAGGCAACACTGACAGACCAGGCAATACTGGAAGAGTTCCAACCGCTGGATGCAGCACAGTTACAAATGAAAGATGTTGTGACACGCCTGAAGCAACGGCGACTGGCTCGAAGAATCCTGCTCCACACTGCCTGGCAACAGCGTATGGGTGAAGCGAACCACGCTCCTCGCGTCTGGCTTTCCAGCGAGTCTCACTTGAAGAGTAGCCAACCCGCTGCAGAACAGTTACTCGATTCAACCTATTTTTTGCGCTATCTACCTGACTTACGCGCCCAGACAGCAGGAGGTATGTGGCAAAAAAAGGTCTCTCAGCAGCAGTTTGATTTCAGCGGCACAGTCAGCTTTTATAAAACCCGCTACCCCCGACTGGAGACTAACTTGTGCCTGACTATCGACCAATTTCGCCTGCCTGATGCCTATATTGTCAAACGGCCTGAATTAAACCCCCTGAATACCGTTCCAACCCGTTTTGTAGATATCTGCAGCCGGGAAACCAGCGGGTTAACATTTGGCCGACCTAGCTATTTCGATACGCCAGTACTGGGACTGTTGGTTCTGGTCACTGAAGTCGAAGCTGCAACCAACTTAACGCTCAAACAGTAAAACGACACCCCAAAGGTAAGCGGGTTACACCCTCGATCACGCCACCGAGGCCGCCTCCTGCAGGTGGTTAACATAACGAGCGACCCCTTCTTCCACGGGAAAAAACCGCTGTTGCCACCCCTCTTGTCTGAGTGCACTGATGTCAGCCTCAGTAAAACTCTGATACCGCTTCTGTAGCCCCTCAGGGAAATCAATGTAACGGATTAACCCTTCCTTAACCGCCGATTCCAGCCCTCTCTGGTCAGACCCTGCCGCTGCCGCTAACGCGTTGATTACCGCCAGCCCCACCTGGTTAAAGCTACTCGCCTGTCCGGTTCCTAGGTTAAAAATACCTGATAACTCCGGCCGGTCATAAAAATGCAGGTTTACTGCCACCACGTCATCAACGTGGATAAAATCGCGCCGCTGTTCACCGTCGTCAAAACCACCACTACCCTTGAACAGGTTTATAAACCCCTGCTCCTGATATTGATGGTAGAAGTGCCAGGCGACCGATGCCATACGTCCCTTGTGAGCCTCCCCCGGGCCGTAGACATTAAAATAACGAAACCCGGCAACCTGACTTTTCAATTCATGAAAATGTCGACGTACATACTGGTCAAACAGGAATTTGGAATAGCCATATACATTCAATGGCGCTTCCAGCTCTCGCTGCTCACGAAACACCGTGCCACCACCATAAACAGAAGCGGAAGAAGCATAGAAAAATGGCGTACCCGCTTGCTGGGCGGCGTGGAGCAGTATCTTCGAGTATTCGTAATTGTTGGCCATCATGTAATGGCCATCCTGCTCCATGGTGTCCGAACAGGCGCCCTGATGGAACAGCGCCCTGAAATCATTCAGGCAACCTTTTTCGACCTGTTCAAGGAACGCCTGCTTGTCTACATAATCGAGAATTTCGCAATCAACCAAATTGCGAAATTTATCCGCATTATTACCAAGATTATCAACCACCAGCACACGATCAACGCCGCGCAGGTTTAACGCGCGGACGATATTGGAGCCAATAAACCCGGCCCCACCGGTTACCACTACGGTATCTGTCATGAACTAATCCCCTAATCCGGACTCAAGACCGGTACTGATTTCTTCCAGGGTCGCCGTTGCTACCCCGAGTTTACCGACCACGATACCTGCCGCCTGAGTTGCCAACTGTACGGCCATTTCATCCGGAAGCCCCGCCGCTATAGCGACAGCAGCAGCTGCAATGACCGTATCACCTGCGCCTGATACGTCATATACCTCGCGTGCCCGGGTCGGCTGATGACTGACCGTACCGTCATGGCGAAACAGAGTCATGCCCTCCTCGCTGCGAGTCAATAACAGAGAACCCAGATCAAGTTGCTCAATCAGCGATCTGGCAATCGCGTTAAGCTCAGATTCGGAGTTCCACTCACCGCAGGCTTCCATTAACTCCTTACGGTTGGGAGTCAACATGGCAACGCCACGGTAACGGCTGTAATCACGTCCCTTGGGGTCAGCCAGGACCGGAATATTTCTTTGTTGTGCCAACTCAATCATCCGCTCAATGTGCAACAGGCCACCCTTGCCGTAGTCAGATAACACCACCACATCCGACCGCTCCAGCCGCTGCTGATACAGATCCAGCACCTCCATCAACACTTCATGATCCGGCGGTTGTTCAAAGTCGAGACGAATCAACTGCTGGTTCTGTGAAAGCACGCGAAGCTTTATGGTGGTAACCGCTCCATCATCGACGCGCACACCGTTGTCGATGCCCTCACCCTCCACCAGCGCCTGCACGGCCCGGCCTGCCTCGTCATCACCAACAACAGAAAGCAATCCCACCTGTGCTCCAAGAGCACGGAGGTTTTTAGCAACATTGGCCGCGCCACCGAGTTGATCCTCAATCCGGTTGACAGCGACAACCGGCACTGGCGCTTCTGGCGAAATACGGTCTACCCCACCAAACCAATAACGGTCCAGCATCACGTCACCAACTACGGTGACACGCGGTGCTGCGGTAGAGATGCGCTCGATAGCCTGTACAAGCCCACTGTAATCTATTGCCGGTCTGGTAATCTGCTCGCCCAACACTACTCCCGAAAAAAGAAAAGGGCACCGATGGTGCCCTTTGTAGAACCCGTGTAACACTCGGTTACTGGTCAGATTTTATCACGATATTGTCGAGATTCTTTTGCAGGATCTTTTCTCCAATTCCTTTCACCTGCAGTAACTGTTCCGCAGACATAAACGGGCCATTAGCCTCTCGAAATTGAACGATCGCCTCCGCTCTGGACTGACCGACACCATTGAGCAGCTCGGCCAGCTCCATCGCCGAGGCGGTGTTGATGTTGACCGGATCAGCAAATGCCCAACTCGAAATCAGCATTGTCAGTCCGGCAATAACAGTTTTGATTTGCTTCATGGTTCCTCTCCCGATAAAGCGGTATTAACACAGAGCCAAGCTTCCCATGCTATTTCACACAGCATGCACGCTGGCAATTCAAAACTCCGACCATCGACCCCAGTGCAGTACAAAGCGACTGACAGAGCTCTTCCGAAGTTGAACCAAGACTATCAGCTAACCTGGCTTTTGTATAGCGTTAGTCGCTGGTGAGTGGTGCATCCATTTGCGCAATTAGCGTTGACAGCGCCGCAGCAGGATCTGCTGCCTGAGTGATCGGTCGGCCAACGACGAGATGACTTGCGCCTCGTTCTAGCGCCTGCTGCGGCCCCATCACCCGTTTCTGATCACCTGTGGCGGCACCGGATGGCCTGATTCCTGGCGTGACCAACAGAAAACCGGAGCGGGTGACGCCACGCAATGGTTCTATTTCCATCGCACTGCAAACCACTCCATCAAGGCCACACCGCTCTGCCATCAAAGCAAAACTGCTGACCTTGTTTTCGATAGTCCCCTGATAACCGATCTGATCGAACTGCTGCTGGTCAATGCTGGTCAGAATCGTCACCGCTACCAACAGGGGGCGTCGATCAACCAATGGGGCAATTGCCTCGGCAGCGGCTTCCATCATCGCAGGCCCGCCCGCGGCATGGACATTAACCATCCAGACACCAAGTTCCGCTGCCGCTCGACAGGCGCCAGCAACAGTATTGGGGATATCGTGGTACTTCAGGTCGAGAAAAACGTCATACCCTTTATCCTGTAGCTGACGGACCGCTTGCGGCCCCGCAGCGCTATATAGCTGGTGCCCCACTTTAAGACGACACAACCGGGGATTGAGCTGATCCGCCAGCTCCAGTGCATCTTCAAGGGAGTCATAATCTGCCGCAACAATTAGCCGCGGTTCATCCATTCGTCAATCTCCATTTCTCATGACAGGCTGTCCCATTCACCACACCCGGGACAGCGCCAGAAGTACTCTCGCGCTTCGAAACCACAGTGAGTACAGTGATAACCACCCAATTGCTCAGCCAAGGACTGGTAGGCTTCGCGCAGCAAGAGATAAAAATTGACCTCTTCCTCCGCGCCTTTGTCTGCTGCAAGTAACAGACTCTGTTTGAGCCTGATCACCAGAGCCAGGTCATCCTCAGTAGCCCGGTCGCCCAGAGCTGCTATCGCAGCCTCCCGACCACTCACCCTCTCAATAGTTTCCAGCGCCTGGCACACCAGCAGCGGCGGTGACTGAGGGTCAGTAACGAGCTGCTCCAGTTTTTCAGCAAACTGCTGCGGTCCACTACCATCAAGGTAGCAGCGCTCCAACTCCTCCAGAACCAACTCGCGATGCCTGGGGCAATTGTCAATCAGCAGGTTGATCCACCTGAGTGCCGCTCGCGTCTTTCCGCGTAGCCTGGCCAGGCGGGTCTGCATCCAGAGATACCGCGGAGA
>JBPEXY010000013.1:0-3630 GCA_052031065.1 Immundisolibacteraceae bacterium
GCAGCAAATTCAACACTGCCGATTTGCGACGGCGCAACGATATTTCCGGCAATGCGAATCACAAAGAGATCACCCAGCCCCTGGTCAAACACCAGTTCCGCGGGCACACGAGAGTCTGAACAGCCAAGAATGATTGCGAAGGGAGACTGCCCCTCCGGTGACAGTTCGGGAGTATTACCGGTCAAAACACCACCACCCTGCTGCAGACGGGTGACAAACCGTTGATTCCCTGCAATCAGTCGTTCCTGGGCTTGTTCTGGGACAATCATGTCTGTTGTTCTCCTTCAATTTTCTAAACCGATTCACAGCAACTGGAGCGGGCATCAGCGGGATTAATCGTTAAAATCAACATTAGTTCCGTCTTACCAGAAAGGCCATAAATCCCAGCCGGCTTCAAGCGAATCGCGACAACCACGCAGCTGCTGACCATACTGTGATGCGCGGCGTTCAACCTTGCTGGCCACTTTCAGCAACCATTTTTTACGTTGGTAACTGCCTTTACGATAGCCACCGTGACCTTCGTGGTAGGCGAGGTAGAGATTGCGGGCATCCCACTTGGAGATACCAACCATTCGATGACTCTGCTCCCCATACCAACCAACAAAGTCGATGGCATCGGCAAAATTGGCTCTGCTGGCTATACGGTTGCCGCTTTTCTGTCGGTACCAGTCCCAGGTGCCATCTTTAACCTGTGCATAACCGTAGGCGGAGGAAGGCCGCACCGTTGGAATCAGACCAAACAACTTCTTGCGCGGTGGTTTCGCCCGGGCATGAAAACTGGATTCCTGGCGCATGATAGCCATCTGAATCTGGATCGGCACACCCCATTTTTTTTCTGACTTTCGCGCCGCCTTGTACCAGCCATCTTTCTCTCTGAAAATGTCACAAAGATTTTCCGGCGAACTTGGCGGTGCAGTAACACAACCCACCAACAGAGTGCCAACCAGGATTAGAACAGTAAGATGTCGTAGCCGGAGCATGTACACAATTATGCCAGCATCGGCGGCTACGCCAGGTAATCGCATCGGGGTCCTGGGACCAGATCAGGCAAGGGAACCAAACCACGTAGGGAGACACAGTTATGTTATCGGTTAAAGATATTAAAGGAGTCTGGGCAATCGGCTGCACGCCATCGCTCGAGGGCGCCGACCAATGGGACGCCACCGACACCGTCGATCTGGATGAACTGGCAAGAGCCACCAACAAAATAGTCGAAGATGGCGCGGATGGTTATATCACTCTGGGTACCACCGCAGAGTGCGCCACCCTGACCCGCCGCGAGTGGGAACAGGCAGTCGACTGCGTGCTCTCAACCGTCAACCGCCGCATCCCGACCCTGATCGGCACGACCGCCCTCGGCATGCATGAAATTGTTGATCGCATGCGTTTTATTCGTGAACTGGGAGCAGATGGCGCGATACTGGGGCTCCCCATGTGGCAGCCCTGTACGATGGAGATGGCGGTCAGGTTTTACGCCACCATTTCTCAGGCGTTCCCGGATATGGGCATCATGTGTTATTCCAACCCTAACGCCTTTCGCTTTCAGTTTCCGTTACCCTTCTGGAAACTGGTCGCTGAACAGGCGCCGACGATTATCGCCGCCAAGGTTGCCGCTGATCCCCAGCTACTGAATCTCGACCGCATTACCGGTGGCAAAATCCGCTTTGTGCCCCATGTGGTCTCTTATTACACCGCGGCACGCATCGCACCCGAACATTCGGTTGCCTGCTGGTCCACCGAGGCGAGCATGGGGCTGGCTCCGGCACAGGCGCTGATGAATGCTGTGCAGGCCGGTGACTGGGACACGGCACTAAAGATAGACCGCGAACTGAATTGGGCACTACAGACCTTTTTCCCACCGGGTGGGCTACAGGAGTTTGGCTCCTACAATATCCAGCTGGAAAAAATTCGCATTGACGAGGCTGGCTACAGCAAGGCCGGGCCAATCAGGCCACCCTATGATGTGATCCCGGAAGCTTATGCCGAAGGCGCACGGGAATGCGGCCGACGCTGGGCACAGCTACAGCAAAAATATGCCGGCGCATGAACAGCCGGCCCAGCGCAGCACATGCCCACCGACAACTGCACCAGACCATTGGTCGGCAGGGCATCGAGAGAGCAGTCAGCCTCTTTTATGAGCGCATCCGCACCCATCCAGCATTGGGCCCCTATTTCGAGCAGGTACGTGACTGGGATGAGCTGAAGCAGCGCATCGGCCACTTCTGGTGGCTCGACCTCGGCGGTGAACGTTACCGCGAAGATGTCTACAACCCACACGCAGTACATCGCCACCTGCAGATTCCGCCAGCACTGGTCGACGACTGGCTGGAACTGTTCAGCGACACTCTGCACGCCTGTCTTGATGAGAAGCAGGCGGCGACATGGTTTGAACGGGCGAAGAAAATGGCTGAATGGGTGCGCATCGAACTGGAGAAACAGGCCGATCAAGAACCACCCGCTCTGTCCTGACGCGGCGCCTGGTTTACAAAGGGTATGGATAGGTAGAGGAGACGACACTGTCCGTGGATAACATCATCGACGGCGATGGCCACATTATTGAGGATGAACTGGCCATTTCAGAACATTTGCTGGAACCGTTTCGTAGCGCGCCGGGCCGTTCCATGGATTCCGGCTGTTTCCGCCGCTGGATCCCCTCCATTCTCAAGCACCAACTACCTCCCCGCCGGGCGCCTTTCGTCCCGCCAATGCCACTGACTGAGGCCGCTTTCTTGATGATTTCGGTATCGAAAAAACGGTTCTCTATCCAACATTCGGCCTTGCCTACGGGAAAATTCATAATCGAGACCGGTCGGTGGCCGTCACCCGCGACCATAACGACGGGCTTTACAATGCCTATCTGAAACAGGATTCGCGCTCACACGGCATGGCAATACTGCCATCCAACGGGCTGCCGCTGAGCCTGGGAGCAAAATATCACTGGCCGCTCTACGCCGAAGCCGAACAGCTTGGCTGTGCACTGGCAGTGCATGGTGGCTGCCATGACAACACCGGCCTGGACCAGGCCGACCCCTTTGCTGTGACCCGGGGACTCGGCCACGCATTTACAGTTTCAGCAAGTTTCGGAAACATTCTGCTTGCCGGAGTTTTTGACCGCTTTCCCACGCTCAGAATAGCCTTTCTCGAAGCAGGTGCCCCCTGGCTGTTGATGGCAATGGAACGGCTTGAAGAGGGCTATGAAACCAATATCCCTCTTGACCCGGACCAGAGCTATCTGCGGCTGGAGGCAGAAGAGGATGTTGCCGACTATATCCTGCGGCAGCTAAAAGGCGGACGTTTATTTGTCGGCACCGAAGGCTAGGAGAAGTTCCTGCCGCAGGTGATCGATGCCGTCGGAAGCGGGGGATTTCTCTACTCTTCCGATTTCCCGATGACACCAATCCGGAACTGTGTAAAAGCGATATCGCTTCGATCAAACAGGATAGCCGCTACAGCGAGACAGATCTAAACAATATTTTTGCCGACAACGCCACGCGCTTTTACGCTTTTTAACTTACCTATCCGATTGTCAAAACCACCATAGAAGTTCCGACGAAACCTGATCAAACCGGGGTCGCCCCTGTGGACATAAAAAAGCCCCGTGACGAGGCGGGTCACGGGGCTTAAGAGGAG
>JBPEXY010000130.1:0-12855 GCA_052031065.1 Immundisolibacteraceae bacterium
CAGGTGCCCACGGTCGACACTGACATGTCTTTCTCAGTCTCACTGAACCAGGGACGACTGGAGTATGCCGGCTCCAACCTGAACAGCCTGTTTGCCCAGCGCGGCAATCTGGTCAATCCGCGTTTCTGGTCGATGATTCGCGACCTGTTACGCTTTTATCGCGAGGCTGAGCAGCTGGAATCCAGTCTCGACGACCAGACCACCCTCGGAGAATTGCTTGACGCAGGCGGTTATCGCGAACCGTTTCGCAATGACCATTTACTGCCGATGGGCGCGGCGATCTGGTCCACCCCGGCGGACAAGATGATGAACTACCCGGCACGAACATTCCTGCGCTTTTGCCGTAATCACGGACTGGTGCAGCTCAACGACCGGCCACAGTGGCGAACGGTCTCTGGCGGCAGCCGCACTTATGTCGAAAAATTGCTCGCAGACATCGGCCCCGGTGCTCACTCCAATCGCGCCGCCAGACAGGTGCGCCGTCGTGCCGGCAAGGTTGAAGTGACCGACTGGCATGGTGAAACCCGCCACTATGACGATGTGGTTCTGGCCTGCCACGCAGACCAGTCGCTACGCCTGCTGGTCGACCCCGACCCTGGCGAACAGGAACTGCTGTCGAAGTTTAAATTTGAACGCAACCGCACCCTGCTGCACAGCGACCCCCGACTGATGCCACGGCGTCGCAACGCCTGGGCGAGCTGGAACTACCTCGGCGAACTGGACGAACAGGGCGCGCAGAAACTCTGCGTGACCTACTGGATGAACCACCTGCAGCATCTGTCGACAGACCAGCCGATGCTGGTGACGCTGAACCCGGTAGTGGAACCGGCCGCTGGCACCGTGCATGCGAGCTTTCTTTACGACCACCCGCTGTTCACCCCGGAGGCACTGAGCGCCCAGTCGCGACTCTGGTCGCTTCAGGGACGTCGCCAGACCTGGTTTTGCGGTGCCTGGTTTGGCTACGGTTTTCATGAAGATGGCCTGCAGTCTGGCCTGGCCGTCGCCGAGCAGCTTGGCGGCGTGTCGCGACCCTGGCAACTGGAAAACCCGAACAGCCGGATTACGGTGACCGCACCACCCGCACAAGCGGTAGCCGCCTGATGACACCCTGCATCTATCGCGGGACGGTCTCCCACGAGCGATTTCAGCCACGCAACCACCGGTTTGATTACCGCGTAAGCAGCTGGTTTATCGATCTGGATGAGCTGCCACGGCTAAATCGCTGGCACCGTTTAACCGGCTACAACCGGTTCGCGCTCTGGAGCATTCACGACGCCGATCACGGATTGCTGGATGATGAATCAACCGGCAAAGCAGGCAGATCAACCCGCCAGCAGATCAACCAGCTGGTGAAACAGCAGTGCGGTGAAAGGCCAGCACGGGTGCGCATGCTCTGCTTTCCACGCTTTCTCGGTTACGCCTTCAACCCGTTGGCAATCTTCTACTGCTACGACGACCAGGGCTGTCTGATAGCCATGGTTCACCAGGTAACCAACACGTTTCACCAACGCCACTGTTACGTCATACCGGTGAACCGGCTGGCCGCAGACCAGAACATCGAGCAGCGCGCTGAAAAGGTGTTTTACGTCTCACCATTCATGCAGCGATCCGGCCATTACCTGTTTTATCTGCAGCCGCCAGCATCGCAGCTGCAGGTGCAGATTGATTATTGTGACGACAAACAGGTGCTGTTGAGCGCCCGCTTGAGCGGCCAGCGCAAACCTTTCGCGCTGACCAGCCTGTTCGCTGAAGCGCTACGCACACCATTTCTGTCAGCAAAAGTAGTCGCGGCTATTCACTGGCAGGCACTGCGCCTCTGGCTGAAAAAAATCCCCCTCACATCGCGGCCCATACAGCCAACCAATTCCCTAAGCCGGGGAATCACCCTGCCCAGTCCAAAGGAGAGAGTCTAATGAATCCAGGTAGTGCAAAGTCGGTAACCACCACCGCAACCGAGCAGCAACACCGTGAACAGCGATTGCCGATGGTGGGCCGCATGCTGATCGAGCGTCTAAACCGTGTCGGTCTATCCGCACTCACGCTGGAAACGCCGGATGGCAGCCGCTACGCCATCGGCAACGATCACACCGGCGAGCTACCTCCGCGGCTGGTGATTCACGACTGGAAGGTGCTGCGGCGCGGTTTCAGGGCCGGTTTACTTGGCTGGGCGGAAGGCTACATGGCCGCAGAGTGGAGCTGCGACCCGTTACAGCAACTAACCGACTGGGCGATGAACAATGAAGCGGGCCTGAGCAAGGCGATGGGCAACCACTGGTCGGTTAAAGCGCTGAACCGGGCATTGCACCTGCTGCGATCCAACAGTCGTCGTGGCAGCCGGCGCAATATCTCCTTTCATTACGATCTCGGCAATGATTTTTACCGTCTCTGGCTCGACCCGACCATGACCTATTCGTCAGCGCTGTTCAACGCCGCCGATGAGTCGCTACAACAGGGGCAGGCAAACAAGTATCAGCAGATTATCGACTGGCTAAATGCCGGCAGGCCAGACTCGGGCAGCGACAATCCGCAACGCTCAGACGCTGGCAAAGAGCCGCTTAGCGTTGCCGAGATTGGCTGTGGATGGGGTGGTTTTGCGGCACAGTTTCTTGGTCAGCAGCGGGCTGACTATCGCGGCATTACGCTCTCCCACGAGCAACTGGAGTGGTGCCAACAGCGCAGCTGGAGTGGCGAAACCAGGCCGCACTTCTCACTCACGGACTATCGTGACCTGGAGGGCGAATATGACGGCATCGTCTCCATCGAAATGCTGGAGGCGGTCGGCGAAGAGCACTGGCCGGAATACTTTTCCCGCCTGCAGCAACGCCTCAAGCCAGGCGCAACGGCGGTGATCCAGGTCATCACCATCGACGACCAGCGGTTTCAGAGCTACCGCCGCAGCGTCGACTTTATCCAGAAGTACATTTTTCCCGGCGGTATGCTGATGGCGCCTGCGGCGATGCGCGACCAGGTCACCCAGGCCGGCTTGCATATTGAGGAAGAACTCGGTTTTGGGCAGGACTATGCCACTACCCTGCAACATTGGCGGGAGCGCTTCGATGCCGCCTGGCCGCAGATTGAACAGCTGGGATACGACCAACGCTTTCGACGGATGTGGCGCTATTACCTCTGCTATTGCGAAAGCGGTTTCAAGGCCGGCTCTATTGATGTGCGCCTCTACCGATTGAAAAAACCGGCGCTTTGCGCCGCGAGGTAATAGCCGGGAGCGCCGGAGCATGACCTCTCCAGTGGTGGGCCGCCGGCTTCGCCTCGCCTATTCCCTGCCGGCGATGGTGATGGCGTTACCCACCGTGCCAGTCTACGTACTGTTACCGACTTTTTATGTCGAGCACACGGCGCTCGGGTTCACTGCGGTAGGCTGGTTGCTGGGTATCGCCCGGCTGCTCGACCTGGGTTCCGACCTGATCGTCGGCCGCTGGTGCGACCAGCCGATCGCCGGGTTGGGACGGCGTAAAGGCTGGATTCTACTCGGCGCGTTGATACTCGGCCCGGCACTCTGGCTGCTGTTCACCCCGCAGGCCAGCTCTGGCGCTGGGCGGCTGCTGGTCAGTGCAGCAGCGCTTTATCTCGGCTGGACGCTGGTGCAGATACCCTACCTGGCCTGGTCTGCAGAGCTGGCCACCGGCTATCAACAGCGCATCCGGTTGAACAGCAACCGCGAGCTGTTTGGCGTCGTCGGGCTGCTGATTTCGGCGGCACTGCCGGCAATTGGCGGTACGCTGGGCTGGCAGGACCCGACCACCATGCGCGTGCTTGCGGCATGCGCCATCGCTACCGGACTCTGCAGCTTTACCTGGATGCTGTCGGCAGTGCCCGAACCAGCCGCAGTGAAGCGCCCAAGTGCCGACCGCCCCCTGACTGCCGCCAGCTGGAAGGCACTGCTGCATAACAAACTCTGGTTACGGCTGCTGCTGGTGTGGACACTCAACGGCACCGCCAACGGTTTCGCGGCGGTGCTATTCCCGGTTTTCGTGACCACCGGGCTGGGGCTTGCGCAGGCGTATCGTGGCCCCTTTCTGTTTCTCTACTTTGCCGCAGCGATGGCAGCGATGCTGCTGCTCCCCACGTTGGGGCAACGCTTCAGCAAACACCGGCTCTGGTCGTTGGCGATGTTAATGGCGGCCGCCACTTTCGCTACCGTGCCCTGGCTGCCGCCGGGAGCACAGGCCGGATTCACGCTGGTCTGCCTGCTGACCGGACTCGCGCTGGCGGTCGACCTGGCGATTCCACCGGCGCTGCAGGCCGATATAGTCGACTGGGACCGCTACCGTTTTGATCGCGACCATCCCGGACTCTGTTTTGCCGGTGCCAGCCTGGTCACCAAACTGGCACTGGGCATTGCGGTTGTGCTGGCTCCATTGCTGATCACCCTGCTCGGTTGGCAGGAACAGGGCCCCTGGGATGATCCGGTGCGGTTTCGGGTTGCGATGATCTACGCCTGGGTTCCCTGCGTACTCAAGGTTATGGCGGTGGCACTGATGTGGAACTTCCCGCTTGACGAATCACGGCACCAGAAGATCAGACAACGACTGGATCGTCGTCCGGAATGGAGAACCTGAATGATTAAGCGCTCTTTTCGACCAGCCAGATCACTGACACTGGCCATCGGTTTATTTCTCGTTAGCAGTCTGCTGGGCGGGTGTAGCACCATGAAAATAGAGAATTTTGCTGGCAGCGAGCCAGATTTCAACCTGGAAGAATATTTCACTGGCGACACCGTCGGCTACGGAATCGTCACTGATCGTTTCGGCAAACTGCGTCGCGAATTCAAGGTCGATATCAACGGCTACTGGGACGACGACATTTTCGTTCTTGATGAGGATTTTGAGTTTACCGACGGCGAACAGTCGACACGCCAGTGGCGCATTCAGCCCCTTGGTGACAACCGCTACTCGGCAACCGCTGGTGACATTGTCGGCGAAGCCAGGGGCATCAGCGAGGGTAAGGCGCTGAACTGGAGTTACCGCATCGCCATTCCCCTCGGCGGTCGTGCTGTCGAGGTGACCTTCGACGACTGGATGTTCCTGCAGCGTGAAGGAGTATTGATCAATCGGGCGGTGATGAAGAAATGGGGCATCAAACTGGGTACGGTGTCGATATTTTTTCTGCGCAGCCCATGATCAGGACCTGCCCATGATTAAGCTCTGCACCTTGAATATGACCCGCTTTCGGCAATACATCAGTAGCGTCGGCGCTGCTCTGGCGCTGGCCGGTTCGCCGGCCTGGGCCTGCGGCGACTCGCCGCCAGCGGACCCCGGCTACCGCGATGCAACCGCCTGCCAGTGGCTGGAGCTGTACGGCGAGGAAGGGCTGCTGTTCCAGGTCATCCGTAAAAACCGACGGGTGGGCGAGTATCGCACCCAATTCATCCCTACTGACGACGGGCTTGAGGTGATCAGCAGTATGGAGCTGACGATCCCGATCCTCTGGGTCTACGACTACCAATACCGCTATACCGGGCGCGAGCTCTGGCGGGATGGAACGCTGGAAACACTGTCAGTGACGGTTGATGACAACGGCGACAGCGAATCTTTTAGCTTACGGCGTGACGGCGAACGCCTGACCGGAGAAGGGCCTGGCGGAGCAGTTGATCTGCCACTGCCGGTTTGGGCCACTCACCACTATGACGCCAGCATTACTGCCCAGTCAGTCGTCTTCAACACCCTCACGGGACGTATGAACCAGGTTAAGGTCAAACAGGCAGGCACCGAGCAGGTGGCTACTGCAGGCAATAACCGTCTGGCCACGCGCTACACCTATGAAGGCGAGCTCCACGACACCGACGCCTGGTATGACCAGCAGGGCCGCTGGGTGAAACTGCGTTTCAAGGGTAGCGACGGCAGCACGATCGAACTGCACTGTGTGCGCTGCGGCGGGGAGGTTAGCTCATGAACGGCAAGACGGTTTGGTTGACTGGCGCCAGCCAGGGCATTGGTCGCGCGGTTGCGTTACGACTGGCTGAGAAAGGCTGCCGAGTGGCTGTCACCGCGCGAAATGGCGAAGCCTTACAGCAGCTGGCGGAACAGTTTGATCGCGACCGGGGAGGTGATAGTGACGGCGAAATCGTGCCTTATCCGGCCGACCTCACCAACGCCAGCGAAAACCGCAGGGTGATCGAAGCGATTACCGAACAGCTCGGGCCAATCGATCTGGCAATCCTTAATGCGGGGACTCACACACCGACCCCGGCTGATAATTTCCATGCAGCAGATGTCCATCAATTGATCGAGCTGAATCTGATGGCCCCTGTTTATGCACTGGAAATTCTGCTGCCGCTGATGCGTGAACGCAATCAGGGCCACATTGCGGCGGTGGCTTCGGTAGCCGGTTACCGTGGTCTGCCCAATGCAGCCGGTTATGGGGCCAGCAAGGCTGGACTGATAAACCTGCTGGAGGCGCTCAGGCTTGATCTTTGGGGCAGCAACATCAAGCTGCAGGTGATCAATCCCGGCTTTGTTAAAACCCCCCTGACCGACCAGAACAATTTCCCGATGCCGTCGTTGATCACTGCCGAACAGGCAGCACAGGCGATCGTTAATGGGCTAGCAAAAAACCGCTTTGAAATCTGCTTCCCGTGGGCCTTCACCAGAACCCTGAAAGCATTGCGGTTACTCCCCTATCGGCTCTACCTGCCGCTGGTTCACCGCGCCACGCAAGGAAACTGACCGAGACTGCTCACCTGGGCAATTCTGCACCACTGTCCTGCAGCTGCTGACAGCTCAGACAGTGCCGCGCTTCAGGAACCAGTTGCAGTCGTCCAGCATCGATAACACTCCCACAGGCCAGGCATGCCCCATACTCACCCGCCTGTAGACGCTGCAGTGCACCGCGCACCTCATCCAGCTGCTCAAAAACGCTCTGTAGATGGTCTTCACGAAAGAGCTGGCGCACCAGCGCTTCCCGCGACCGGGATCGACCCTCAGAGGGGGAATCCAGTGAAACCCGGGACTCCGTTATTACTTCGGTCAATACCAAGCGGTCAGGTTTCATCGCCAGCCGCTTCTGTTCCAGCATGTTGGCGCGATCCAGTAACAGCTGGCGATATTTTTTGGTGGACAAATCGCTCATCCCGGTAATCTCACGTTCTGCCTGCCGGGGAGACGAATGACCCGCAGCAAGGTGGTTGGACATACCGGGGTTATCGGAACCGTGCGCTGATCCTTAATCAATAACGGGATCAAAAACAGGACCAGCCAGTCACTGAACTCTGTTCAGCCACTTAAATGGCTACTAACCAATCTCCAGACGTTGCACCCGCTGCAGTCCGCGCGGCAACGCAGACCCCCGTTTGGCACGGCTATCGCAAAAAGCCTCCAGATCCTGGGGTTTCAGGGTCAGGTGGCGGTTGCCGGCGTGGACCACCAGGGAGCTCTCGGCAGGAACCAGCGCGACAGCAACCAGGCTGAGATGGTCCAGTTTTCTGTTTCGGCAGGTTGATCAGTTTTACCCCTTTACCGCGCGCCAGCTCGGGGAGCTCCTGTACCGCAAACACTAATAGCCTGCCGTCACTGCTGACACAGGCAAGGCGATCACTGGCCGCATCGGTAATCTGCATCGGCGCCAGCACCCGCGCACCTGCCGGCAGGTTAATCAGTGCCTTGCCCGCCTTGTTGCGGCTGAGCAGGTCAGAAAACTGACAGCGAAAGCCATAGCCGGCGTCATTGGCGAGCAGCAGCGGCTGGTCGTTACTGCCAATCACCAGCTGCTGGATTGCTGAACCGGTTGGCAGGTTGAGTTTGCCGCTGAGTGGCTCACCATGGCCGCGGGCGGAAGGCAACCCGTGGGCCGGCAGGTTATAGCTGCGGCCGCTGCTGTCGATAAACGCCACCTGCTGGTTACTGCGGCCACTGGCGGCGGCGAGAAACTGATCACCCGATTTGTAATTAAGGCCGCCAGCATCAATATCGTGACCTTTCGCCACCCGCACCCACCCCATTTGCGATAGCACCACGGTGACCGGTTCCGCAGGGGTAAGCTCTGACTCATCCAGGGCCACTGCGGTACCGCGCTCCACCAGTGGCGAACGCCGCTCATCGCCATATTGCGCTGCATCGGCCTTGATCTCATCGCCGATCAATCGGGTCATGGCTTTGTCTGAACCCAGCAGTTCCTGCAGGGAGTCACGCTCGCTCTCCAGCTCGGCCTGTTCCGCGCGCAGACGGGTCTCCTCCAGTTTGGCCAGATGACGCAGTTTGGTTTCAAGAATCGCTTCCGCCTGACGGTCGGACAGATTGAACCGCTCCATCAACACCGGCTTGGGTTGGTCCTCGGAGCGGATGATAGCGATCACCTCGTCAAGATTGAGAAAGGCGATAATCAAGCCATCGACAATGTGTAGCCTGTCGAGAATCTTCTGCAGTCGATATTCCAGCCTGCGTCTGACCGTCTGGCGGCGAAACGCCAGCCAGTCTGACAACAGCTGGCGCAGCCCCAGCACCTGGGGCCGGCCATCCAGCCCGATAACGTTGAAATGAACCCGGAAATTGCGCTCCAGTTCGGTGGTGGCGAACAGGTGATCCATCAATCGGGCTTTATCAACCCGGTTGGAGCGCGGCTCGACGACGATGCGGGTTGGGTGCTCGTGGTCTGACTCGTCGCGGATATCCTCGACCCAGGGTAACTTTTTTGCCTGCATCTGCGCAGCGATCTGCTCCACCGCTTTGGCACCGGAAACCTGGTACGGCAGGGTGTGAATAACCAGATCACCATCTTCGATGTCGTAACGGGCGCGCATACGGATGGAACCCGTGCCGCTGGCGTAAATTTCACGCAGTTCAGCGGCGCTGGTGACCACCTCAGCACCGGTTGGAAAATCGGGGCCGGGCATTAACTCAAGCAGATCATCCAGTGATGCCCGTGGATGCCTCAGCAAATGACGGGCGGCAGCGGCGACCTCGCGCAGGTTGTGTGGCGGTATGTCGGTGGACATGCCGACAGCGATACCACGCCCGCCGTTAAGCAGGATGTTGGGTAGCCGCGCCGGTAGCATCACCGGTTCTTTCAAAGTGCCGTCGAAATTGGGCTGCCAGTCGACCGTACCCTGCCCCAGTTCGCCGAGTAGCAGACTGGCATAGGGGGCCAGTTTCGACTCGGTATAGCGCATCGCCGCGAAGGATTTGGGATCATCCGGCGAGCCCCAGTTGCCCTGCCCCTCAACCAACGGATAACGGTAAGAGAAATTCTGCGCCATCAGCACCATCGCCTCGTAACAGGCGCTGTCACCATGGGGGTGAAATTTGCCAATCACATCGCCGACGGTACGGGCTGATTTTTTTGGCTTGGCGTTTCCGCCCAGCGCCAGCTCAGACATGGCATAGACAATGCGCCGCTGCACCGGTTTGAGGCCATCGCCCAGGCTTGGCAACGCCCGGTCGAGAATGACGTACATGGAGTAGTCGAGGTAGGCTTTCTCGGTAAAGCTGTGCAGCGGCTGCTGCTCGGGAGCGTCTGGGGCGTCGATCAATTCACTCATCGGTAACAACCATCAGTATCAACATTAAGATTTTAGTGGCGGCGCTGGCAGAAGGCAGTGGAAGGCGGTGCTGAATGACGAGAAAACCCCAGCTGACAAAAAAATAACGGCCGCTACACCACTTCCGCCAGGTTGCCTTTGGTCTCCAGCCAGTTACGCCGGTCGCCGGCCCGTTTTTTCGCCAGCAGCATATCCATCATGCGCGCCGCGCCATCACCCGGTTCAACCACCAGTTGCACCAGCCTGCGGGTGTCCGGATCCATGGTCGTCTCCCGTAACTGCATCGGGTTCATTTCGCCCAACCCTTTGAAGCGCTGCACGTTGGGTGTACCACGAATTTTCTCGGCGGTGATGCGGTCCAGTACGCCTTGCTTTTCAGCCTCGTCAAGAGCATAGAAGACCCGCTTACCGACATCGATGCGATAGAGCGGCGGCATGGCAATGTAGATATGGCCCTGTTCCACCAGCGGTTTGAAATGGCGTAAAAACAGCGCACAGAGCAGGGTGGCGATGTGGGCGCCATCGGAATCAGCATCGGCCAGCACGCAGATTTTGCCGTAACGCAGCCCGCTGAGGTCATCGCTGCCGGGGTCCACCCCCAGCGCCACGCTGATGTCGTGCACCTCCTGTGATGCCAGCACC
Organism: Immundisolibacteraceae bacterium; assembly: GCA_052031065.1. GTDB lineage: Bacteria > Pseudomonadota > Gammaproteobacteria > Immundisolibacterales > Immundisolibacteraceae > JBPEXY01. The sequence goes on from JBPEXY010000130.1 coordinate 10,133, forward strand.
TCACCGGGCGACACTTCCCAGGTGTTCAGAATCTTGCCACGCAGCGGCAGGATTGCCTGAAAATCCTTGTCACGGGCCTGCTTGGCACTGCCACCCGCGGAATCCCCCTCAACCAGAAACAGCTCGGTACGGGCGAGGTCCTGAGCCGAACAATCAGCCAGCTTGCCCGGCAGCGCCGGACCGCTGGTGATTTTTTTTCTGACCACTTTTTTTGCCGACTTCATGCGGCTCTGGGCACGTGCAATGGCCATCTCGGCGATGCGCTGCGCCACTTCGGTATTCTGGTTCAGCCAGAGACTGAAGGCGTCCTTGCTGACTCCGGCAATAAACGGCGCACATTCGCGGGAGGAGAGACGCTCCTTGGTCTGGCCGGAGAACTGCGGGTCTCGAAGTTTGGCTGAGAGGATATAGCTGCAGTTTTCCCAGACATCGTCAGGCGCGAGTTTGACTCCACGGGGCAGCAGGCTATGGAACTCGCAGAATTCGCGAATCGCATCGGTCAGCCCGCTGCGTAACCCATTGACGTGGGTGCCCCCCTGACTGGTGGGGATCAGGTTGACGTAACTTTCCACCACCCCACTGCCGCCGTGGGGCAACCAGCAAACCGCCCAGTCAACGCCCTCATTTTCACCCTGAAAACTGCCGGTAAAAGGCTGTTCTGGCAACTGCTCCTGCCCCTCAAGCGCGCTGTCCAGATAATCCGAAAGACCATCCTCATAGAACCAGCTTTCACTCTGCTCCCCGCTCTCGTCGATAAACACGACGGTAAGTCCTGGGCAGAGCACTGCCTTGGCGCGCAGCAGGTGTTTGAGTCGCGGCAGCGAAAACTTTACGCTGTCAAAAAACTTTCCGTCGGGCCAGAAACGCAACTCGGTACCGGTGTTGCGTTTGCCCACCTCACCGGTCCGAGTGAGCGGATCGACCAGCTCGCCATTGGCAAAAGCAATCTGATGCACGCCGCCGTCACGGCGAATGGTCACTTCAAGCCGGGTGGAGAGTGCGTTGACGACACTGACCCCGACACCGTGTAAACCACCGGAGAACTGATAGTTTTTGTCGTCGAATTTACCCCCGGCGTGGAGCCGGCTAAGAATCACCTCGACACCCGGCACCCCCTCCTCGGGATGAATATCCACCGGCATGCCACGGCCATCATCCTTAACCGAAAGTGAGCCATCCCGGTGCAGCGTCACCTCGATTTTTTTCGCAAAGCCGGCCAGCGCTTCATCGACAGAGTTATCGATCACCTCCTGGGCGAGGTGGTTGGGCCGCTCGGTCTGGGTATACATGCCCGGTCGTTTGCGGACCGGGTCGAGGCCCGTAAGAACTTCTATGGAAGTAGCGTCGTAACGGTCATTCATGCAGTGAGTTTGCTGGTGGGGGTAAGGTTAAGAAAGCGAATACCAGGAACCTGGCTAAATACGCAACACAAAAAAAACCCCGGGGTCGAAATCCGGCCCCAGGGTTTTATCAGGCTGTTCGCATTAACCGTCGAGGTTATCCAGAGCTTTCTGGAAACGGTTGGCGTGTGAACGCTCTGCCTTGGCGAGGGTTTCAAACCAGTCAGCAATCTCGTCGAAGCCTTCTTCACGGGCCTGCTTGGTCATACCCGGGTACATGTCGGTGTACTCATGAGTTTCACCAGCAACGGCCGCTTTGAGGTTATCAGCGGTACTGCCGATCGGCAGACCGGTGGCCGGATCACCAACACTTTCCATGTACTCAAGGTGGCCGTGAGCATGGCCGGTTTCACCCTCTGCGGTGGAGCGAAACACAGCAGCCACGTCGTTGTAGCCTTCAACGTCCGCTTTGGCAGCGAAGTAGAGGTAACGGCGATTGGCCTGAGACTCACCAGCAAAAGCGTCTTTCAGGTTTTGCAGCGTGCTGCTATCTTTCAGTTCCATCTCATTCTCCTAAACTAATTGGACCGACCCGGGTCATGCCGGGTTGATAAAGTCTAAGCCAAACTGGCTCTGCTCAGCGATCCCCTCGTACAGTCTCCCCCCAAGAGCATCCGACAAGAGTTTTCCGACAGAAGCAGTCTAAACTTTGATTTAGTGGCTTGCACCAGTTCCTTCTTCCGCTGGAGCTGAACCAGCTCCAGCACTTTGAGCGCAAGGCCGCCTACTGTATCCTAACAGCCGTGACTCGGTAAACAGCTTTGCCGAATCCATCGGGACTATTGCCAACCCCCTACCAAAATGACCAGATAACCACCTTTGAATCCCGCTTTATAACTGTCACGGAGCCTGATTTGAACAGCGATTCCTCGCCCCCCGATTTTGAAAAGGCACTGGCTGAACTCGAGTCGATCGTCGAAAGGCTGGAACAGGGGGAGATGACACTGGAAAATTCCCTGAAAGATTTCGAACGTGGGGTACAGTTGGCCCGCAATTGCCAAACAGCGCTAAATGATGCGCAGATGAGGGTTGAAAAGCTGATCGAGGACAACGGACAGCTCAATTTTGAAGAATTTGATAACCCGGAAGAAGAATGAATTTCGATGGGTTTTTGACGTGGTCGCGAGACCACGTTGAGCAGGTTCTTGCCAGTTCTCTGGAACAGAACCCTACTCCTGCGCCCAGACTACATGAAGCAATGGCCTATTCCCTGCTGGGGGGCGGGAAAAGAGTTCGCGCAACCCTGGTCTATGCGTCTGCGCAGTTGCTCGGGCTGCAGCGGGAAACGGTGGATACAACCGCCGCTGCGGTGGAGATAATCCA
>JBPEXY010000131.1:0-4219 GCA_052031065.1 Immundisolibacteraceae bacterium
CTTTCAGATTGGCAACTACGGTGATCATCAGGCGTAACTCCTGATCAATCCCGGCACATCAAGAATCAGCGCCATACGCCCATCGCCGTTGATCGTTGCGCCGGCAAATCCACCGATATCCTGGAGCTCGGGACCCAGCGGCTTAATGACCACATCCTCCTGGCCAAGTAGCCGATCCACCAGTAACCCCATGCGCTTGGTTCCCACGGAGACGACCACAACATAGTGTTCCTTTACCTCCTCGCTGATTTCCCGCAGCAACCATTTACCGAGCACAAAGAACGGCAGCACCTCTTCTTTGCGCACCACAACATGCTGACCATCAACCACTTTTGCCTGGGTTGGATCAAAGCTGAATATCTCTTCCACTACGGCTACCGGCAGCGCAAACAGCCGCTCACCGACCCCAATCATCAACGAACCGACGATTGCCAGAGTCAGTGGCACACGGATGGTGAACTGGGTACCCACACCTAACTCAGACTCTATCTCCACCGAACCACTGAGTTGACTGATCGCCGTTTTAACGACATCCATCCCAACACCTCGACCAGAGACGTCGGTGACTTCCTGCTTACTGGAAAACCCGGGGGCAAAAATCAATTCATAAGCTTCGCGGTCGCTGAGCCTGGCTGCCTCTTCCGTGCTCATAATGCCTTTTTGGACTGCAATTGCCCGCAGTCGCTCTGCGTCCATTCCAGCCCCGTCATCACGGATACTGATAACGATACGGTCACCTTCCTGGCCGGCGCTCAGAGTTACCGTACCAGAGCGGGATTTGCCATTTTTCTCACGTTCATCGGGCGCTTCAACGCCATGGTCAACAGAATTCCGCACCAGATGAATCAGCGGATCGGCCAGAGCATCGACGAGGTTTTTATCCAGATCGGTATCCTCGCCTTCGGTAACCAGCTTGACCTCTTTGCCCAATGACCGGGCGAGATCCCGCACCACCCGCGGGAATCGCCCAAAAACTTTGCGGATCGGCTGCATACGGGTTTTCATCGCCGAATCCTGCAGTTGACTGGTGACCAGATTCAACGTAGTCACCGCTTTGGTCAGCTCTTCGTCAGCCGACTCTGCAATCAGATTGGAAAGCCGGTTACGAACCAACACCAGTTCACCGACCATGTTCATAATGTCATCGAGCACCTGGGTCTCGACACGCAGGTTGCTCTCTCCTCCCTCTTTGCGGGGTGCCTTTCTGCGTTCCTGAATCAATGCCCCGTCTGGCCCTGGAACCAAAGCAGGCTCTTCGGTTGCTTTTCGACGATCCTCAATCAGGGTGCCATCCGGTCCCGGAACCTTTGAGACATGATCACTTTCCGCGCCGCTCTGCTGACCCGCAGTTAACGGCACTGGCATCGCGATCTCTGCCTGCAGCGCTGCCAGCTCTTCGTCGCTAACATCACTAACGGCACGCTCAGCATTCGGCTTGTCGACTACGGATTCCCGTGTCGCGCTGGCAGGCGATGATGCGGACGCAGAAGCGGTGTCGCCCCCTTTTTCGTCGGCAGTTTCGATTTCAACAGTGGCATTACGAACTTTTTCCAGCTCATCAAGTAGACTCTCAAACTCCTCTTCGGAAATTTCCTCACTACTTTTTTCGACGGCGGAATCGGCAGCTCTTTTGTTGTGTTCTTCAGGACCCGCTTCTTCGATAGCTTTTTCTTCAGCGCCGGCGACACCGTGAAGGTCATCGAGCAGCGCCTCAAATTCGGCATCATCAATCAGGTCATTATTACCCTGCGGTGCACCCTGATCGGTCGCGCCCTGACCTGCCGTGACCGGCAACGAAGAATGGCCATCCGGCACCACTCCAACATCCTGATCGTGAACATCCTGATCGTGGCCGGTTTCCGCTGGCGGCAAAGCATCATCTGCCGAGGCCGGCTCTGCGTACTGGTCGAGACCAATGATCAACCCCTCAGGAGCAGGCGTCAGCGGTTCACCTGCGCGTAACTCCTCAAACATATTGACCAGCACATCAAGCGCCTGGAGCACACTGTCCATGAGGTCCGGAGTCAACACCCGCTCACCATTTCGGAGCGTATTGAATACGTTTTCAGCGCTATGACAGACCCTGATCAACGCTTCCAGGGAGAGAAAACTGGCACCACCCTTGATGGTGTGGAAAGCCCGAAAAACACCGTTGAGCAGGTCAGCATCTTCTGGACTGTTTTCCAGATCAACCAACTGTTCACCAAGCTGCTCCACCAGTTCCCCGGCTTCGAGCATAAAATCTTCTAGTAGTTCTTCATCCATCGGACTCTTCGCAACTTGATGTTAAAAAAATTTAATGGGCCATTTGAACTTTATGACTCAATCTGGAAGCTAGATCCCCAGGTCATCCAGCAGGCTGTCAACATCGTCCTGGCCTGCAACCCTGCCCGCATCTCCCTCTGCCGACTCATAAAACCCTGTCGCCTCTTCTCCCGCGGTAAATGACACGCCACCTTCCTTTAGCTCATCATCAATATTCTGAAGATGCGATTCAGCAAGTTTCAGGGTGCCGACGACCCTGCCAATAATCTGACCGGTCAAATCCTGATAACCCTGTGCGGCGGTCAGTTCATGCATGCCGTCACGCAATCGAAGTCCGCGTTGGTGAACACGGCTCATAAACGCCTGTAATGCGGCATGCACCTGAGGCGGAATACTTTCCACCAGCTCCGGGGTGTTTAGCCGTCCCCACGCTTCTTCAAGTTTTGAGGAATCGGACATCATTGTCTGTATTAGCGGCATTAACTCATCAACGGTATCCAGGGTTTTCGTCGCCGCTTCCTCAGTCATGGTGACAACCCTGGCTAACTCCTGCTGCACCTCTGTCAGCATTCTGGTTTCGGTGGCAGTAGTCGGGTGTTCTGTTGCTGCGGTAGTGGTCATTGCACCATCCATTTACACTGTTATCGCTTGTTTATTGCCCTGGCGGAACCCATTCACGGGTAGCACATGCAAATACCCCTGTCAGGCGGCGCTTTCCAGCCGCTCAAAAATTCGGTCGACCTTTTCTTTCAGGGTTTTGGCTGTGAACGGCTTGACGATATAACCATTAACCCCGGCTTCGGCGGCGGCGACGATCTGGTCACGCTTTGCCTCAGCCGTGACCATCAGAATCGGTGTCTGGGCCAGATTCGGATCACTACGCACTGCACGGATCAGATCAATGCCGGTCATACCCGGCATATTCCAGTCAGTAACAATAAAGTCGAAGGAACCGCCCTGCAGTTTCGGTAATGCAGTCTGTCCATCATCAGCCTCTTCAATATTCTCGAGACCTATCTCCGTTAACAGATTGCGGATGATTCTTCGCATGGTAGAAAAATCATCTACCACCAGAATGCGCATATTTTTATCCACGTTCAAACCCTCTTTGCTGACTCTCTTGTTACTAACCCTTACGTTTAATTTACCGCTGATTGCCGGTGCTGGTTAAGCACTCAGCGGTTCCAGCTTTTCATCTTTGCCTGTAACCGAATAATCGCCTGGCCATGGATCTGACAGACCCTTGATTCGCTCACTCCCAAAACCGCTCCAATCTCTCTTAAGTTAAGTTCTTCGTCGTAGTAAAGAGACATTACCAACTGCTCTTTCTCGGGCAGTGTTTCTAACGCTTCTAATAGTTCGTCCCGATATTTCTCCATCTGCACACTGAGAAACGGGTTGGAGCGCTCATCGTCTACCGCTTCAACCTGCAGCACCGACCCTTCTTCGTCTTCATCCAGCGATAACAAACGGTGACTGGCAGCCTCTGAAACAATCTTGCGGTATTCGCTCTGCGTTACGCCCATCGCTTCCGCAATCTCTCTATCGGTTGCTTTGCGGTTTGCTTTAGCCTCAACCTGCTGAATCGCCTGCGCCGCTTCGCGGGCTTTGCGGTGTACTGACCGCGGCGCCCAGCCATTGCGGCGCACTTCGTCGATGATGGCACCGCGAATCCGAATGCCGGCATAGGTCTCAAACGAGGCACCCTGAGTCGGGTCATAATTTCGCGCCGCCTCAATCAGACCGATCATGCCGGCCTGGATCAGATCATCCGTCGGCACCGAGTTGGGCAACTTGCCGCTCATGTGATGGGCTATACGCTTCACCAGCACCGCATGCTCTTCAACCAACAGATCCGTTTTCTCTCGTGATGCCTCCTGATAGGCATTAATTCCCGGTGCGGCGCTCATCCGACAAACCTCTGATTGCTGAGTAACACCCGTTCAAGAAAGAA
>JBPEXY010000132.1:0-4171 GCA_052031065.1 Immundisolibacteraceae bacterium
CCGTAACCCCATTCAACGGATTCTGATAGGGCGCCTCATGGATATCGCACGCACCTCCATCAAGCGTCCTGTCAACACCTGGCTGATTATACTTGCATGCCTGCTCGGCGGCTTGTGGGGAATGAACAATATTGGCCGCCTCGAAGACCCTGCCTTCACCATCAAGATGGCACTGGTGGTCACGCCCTACCCTGGCGCCACCGCAGTAGAAGTAGAAAAGGAAATCACCGAGCCGCTGGAATCCGCCATCCAGCAATTACCACAGCTGAAACGACTGACCTCGCGATCTCGACCCGGTGAGTCTATTATCAAGGTCGAGATAAAGAACCAGTATGACGGCGACACAATGCCGCAAGTTTGGGATGAACTGCGACGCAAGGTCGGTGACGCACAAAGCTTCCTGCCAATTGGGGCTTTAAATTCCACTGTCCATGATGACTATGGCGATGTGTTCGGAATTTTCTTTGCGGTCGTCGCACCAGACCTAACTGATTCCGAGGTACGCGAGCTCTCGCGCTTCCTACGCCGCGAGTTATTGAATGTGCCAAATGTGTCGAAAGTCACCACCGCAGGCGAGCCGTCAGAAGTCATTTATGTGGATATCTCCCAAGAAAGCCTGGTCAGCCTCGGCATTCCGCTGGAAGTAGTGCTCAACGCTCTACAATCGGAAAACCGCATGCAATCCGGCGGTTCTTTTAAAATCGATGGACGCCGCATTCGCATTAGCGGCGAACCCGGTTTTGATTCAGTCGCAGCCATTGAGGCGTTACGCATCGGTCGACCCGGTTCCACGGAGCAATTCAGCCTGAGCGATGTGGCGTCCGTATACCGCGCTACCGACGATATCCCCAGGGAACTTATCAATTATGATGGCGAAAGGGCGTTCACCCTCGCTATCGCCGGCCTGCAAAATGCCAACATTGTCGAGGTAGGGCACGCGGTCAACGAGCACCTTGATAAAATTCGCCACCATATTCCGTTAGGTGTGCATATTAAGCCGATTTACCAGCAGCACCTTGTGGTTGACAAAGCGATTGATGACTTCCTTGCCAGTCTTGCATTGTCAGTGGCTATTGTAATCTGTGTCCTTTGTCTGGCCATGGGCTGGCGCGTCGGAGTTGCCGTCGGCAGCACCCTTTTACTTACCGTGCTTGGCACAGTGTTTTTTATGGCAATTTTTGCCATCGAAATGGAGCGCATTTCTCTCGGCGCCTTGATTATCGCCATGGGGATGCTAGTTGATAATGCCATCGTCATTGCCGAAGGTATGCTAATCGGTATCCAGCGCGGCAAAAGTGCCGAGAATGCCGCAAGCGAAGCCTGTCGTCGCACCCAAATCCCGCTGCTTGGCGCCACTGTTATCGGCATCATGGCATTTTCCGGGATCGGCCTGTCGCAAGACGTGACCGGCGAATTCCTGTTCTCGCTGTTCGCAGTTATTTCCATTTCACTGTTGTTAAGTTGGCTGCTGGCGATCACTGTTACGCCACTTATGGGCCACTATTTGTTTGATGGCCACCAGTATGAAGAAGGCGAAGATCCCTACGCGCATGCAAGCTACGGCAAGTACCGCATGATCCTTCTGCTTGCACTAAAAAACCGAGGCATCACCGTTACCGCACTAGTTATGATTACCGTAATTTCGATAGTCGGCTTCGGTTTTGTTCGACATGCTTTCTTCCCGCCATCGAACATGCCAATGTTCTACCTTAATGTGTGGCTACGTCAGGGTGCCGATATACAAGAAACCGCGCGGCAGATAAGCGAAATAGAAAGTCTGATTCTCGCTCACGATGAAGTAGAAGCAGTCACCACCTTTGTTGGCCAGGGCGCCAGCCGCTTCATGCTGACTTATGAACCGGAGCTACCAAATCCATCCTATGGTCAGCTGATCGTGCGCGTAACTAATCGTCAGTTGATTAACGGCCTGATTGATGAATTAAGAGTAGTTCTAGCAAACCAATATCCGTCCCTCGAGGTGTACCCACAAACGATGATGTTCGGCCCTGGTGGCGGGGCCAAGATTGAGGCACGCTTTAAGGGCAACGATCCTGCTGTGCTTCGTCAACTTGGTGAGCAAGCACAACAAATTTTCCAAGAGAGTAATGTTGTGCAAGATATCAGAATCGATTGGCGTACGCGGGAGGTTGTCGTGGTACCGCATTTCGATGAAGAACGAGCACGTATCGCCGGCGTTGGCCGTGCAGAAGTGAAAACGTCATCACTATTTGCCACTACCGGTATCCAAGCCGGCACCTACCGCGAATATGACTCGCAAATACCAATTGTGGTACGTCCTCCCAGCGAGGAACGTGGCAGCGTCAGCAAACTCGGCAACCGTGTTATGTGGAGCAGCGCCGAACAGACCTACGTTCCTGTTAGCCAGGTGCTAAGCGGACTAGAAATTGCCACCGAAGAATCCCTTATTCATCGGCGCAACCGTATACGCGCGCTCAAAGTTCAGGCCGAACCGATTGGCGACCTGACTGCCGACCAAGCATTGCGACAATTACATAACGCGGTGGAAACTCTACCGCTGCCAAAAGGTTATGCTCTGGAATGGGGCGGCGAATATGAGAAAGCCAGCGAAGCGCAAGCGTCCCTGGCGAAACAGGTACCGCTGGGGATCCTTGTGATGCTGGTAATTTCAGTATTATTGTTCGGAAAGGTCCGTCAGCCGCTGATAATCTGGCTGATCGTACCAATGTCGATCTGTGGCGTGAGCATCGGCCTGTTACTAACTGGTCAGCCATTCACTTTCATGGCAATGCTCGGCTTCCTCAGCCTTTCCGGAATGCTGATGAAAAATGCCATCGTGTTAATTGACGAAGTCGACGCACAGGTCAAGGACGGTAAGCTAATGAGAGATGCACTAGTCGATGGCAGCGTCAGCCGCCTGCGCCCCGTGATCCTCGCGGCCTTCACCACCATTCTCGGCATGATACCTCTGATGTGGGACGCCTTCTTTTCGAGCATGGCGATTACTATCATGGGGGGGCTTGCCTTCGCCACTCTGCTTACCATGGTGGCAATACCTGTGCTTTATTCACTTTTCTTCCGCGTGCGGTTCTAGGCGGGCTCTTGAAAACTCCGCACACTAACATAGCTTAGCATGAGCCCTCGCACTCTTCTTGGATTATATGATCCAGCCGATAGTGCATGCATCTATCCAAACAACATTTATCACAACTTCTCTTGCGACATAGAGCGCACTTCCATTTGGGCGAACATTACCCCCAACTGAATAGCGAATTTTGCTATTCATATTCTCGTCTTTCACGATCGCAATTCAACACATGTGATTTACAAAAGTCTACGGACTACAGGCAGCACAAAGAGACATAAACTCTGCCAACCTATCAAAGCGCCTCTATCTCCTTGGCTTTTCATAAACATCTGCTCGTCTCCCTTCACAAGAAGACCAGCGGACGACTAGATAGAAAGCCGATATCACGTGATTGCTAGCACGGTCATAATGTAGTCATTTGATCGACTAGGTGACACTCCCTGCTCTCCCACACCAAAGAGCCTGCCCCCCATCCTCTCAAAGCCATGCCCCTGGGTCGCTTATTCTGTGGATAAGCCCCTCGCCTCCCTAATCGAGCAGGTGGCACAAGGTGGCAAGAATGGTATGATCCACACCCTTCGCTGCTCTCCAAATTTGGATATATTCAGCGAAAGAGGATTTAGATGAATGACGACACCTTCATGCGTCAGAAATTTTACAAATCCGCTTGTTGGTACATGTGTTGGTATGAAGCAAAACCGAACTGGGATATCTTTATTTATATCAGACAGTTACGCTCCCTATTTGAGTCCTCTCCTCCTTTTGAAAGGGCTCCCAGACGGGGGCCCTTTTTCGTTTCAGGCCTACCGTCACCCGTCTGCCGACACCGAGAGGTAGCTATGAGCATGATGACCACCCTTCGCCATTTTATGGCTGCCATTCTGGTAAGCGCAGGACTGTTTCTGGCACCGGTTTCCACCTATGCAGCAGAAGACAGTGCCGCCCGCGATATCCACCCAGCCATTGCCCAGGCGGATGCCCAGCGGGAAAAGGAAGCCAAGCGAAAGCGCTACCTGCTCCTGTTTCCCGCCGCGGTAATCGCCATTACCGCTGGCCTGATCATCATTACCCGCCGCCGCTGATTCACTAATCTCAGTGGGCGTG
>JBPEXY010000133.1:0-10226 GCA_052031065.1 Immundisolibacteraceae bacterium
ACCTTCGTAATACCACTGGCCCAGACGACAGTTGGTATGGTCGGAAAATTCGTCAACCGAACGGTCCAGCTCTGCGCGAAGACAGAGGTACACCTCCTGCTTCCAGACCAGATGGTCCATCTTCACCGACTGTAAAAAGGAGGCGTGGGCGGTACGGACGATAGTGTCGTACATGCTGGTCGACACTTCCGTCATCTCCTCAATTGAAGAATTGATCATTTGCGATGCTTCTGCCACCTGGGCGGTCTGCTCCAGACTGGTAGCAATGGCTTCACTGACCCCTGCCGTCTGCTGCCTGGTAGACTCGGTCAGATTGGTAATTTCAACAGAAGCTTCGGCGGTACGGCTGGCCAGCGAGCGAACTTCATCAGCGACAACCGCAAAACCACGGCCATGCTCTCCGGCGCGGGCCGCTTCAATCGCCGCGTTCAGCGCGAGCAGATTGGTTTGCTCAGCGATGGACTGAATTTGTGCAACAAATTCCTCAATGCTACTGGAGGTTCTCGAAAGCTCTTCTATCGACTGCCCCATCGACTCGGATTGTCCGTAGAGCCGTTCCAGTGTTGATGAGCACTGATTCATCATCTGCGACAACTGCCCGAAATTGGCCACTGAATCTTTTAGAACACCGGTTTCAGACATCAAAGATTTCGCACCGCTGACGATGTTGCCGCGAATTGCATCGAGAAACCCGTGGGACTGAAAATAGATACTGGTGGCCTGATTCTCGGCAGAAAACTCGAAGTTACTGTTCTGTTTGTCTACTCCACTCTCACCCAAAGCAGACACTGACTCATTGATCACCGCCGCCATCGACCGGTTCTCCTCCTCCACCCTTTCCAGCTGCTGTTGTAGCTCAGCAATCAGCTCGGCGGAACGCTCATTATTTCTAAACAGCCACTTTTTCACACGCTATATCTCCAGGGAATTGAACACTGACGTTTCTAGCGGCAGTTTTCACTATTTCTTAAGCGAACATAGTGCTGTACCAGGCGGAGATTTTGAATTGAATCGCCCTGGGTTTTGAGGAGGCTTCAACTCTTGAGAGAATGAAGCCATGAACAAATCAAACAAGTTTCCCCTGAAGTCCGTGAGCGCGCCGTGAGAATGGCACAAGAGCACCGAGGGGAGTATCCCTGTGGGCAGCCGTGGAGGCGATAGCTCCCAAGATTGGCTGTGTGCCGCAGACATTGATCGAATGGGTCAAGCGTGCGGAGTTCGATGCCGGCATGCGGCCGGGTACGACCACGGAAGAAGCCAAGCGCATCAAGGGTCTGGAGCGCGAGGTGAAGGAACTTCGGCGTGCCAACGACATCCTGCGTACGGCCAGCGCTTTTTTCGCCCAAGCGAAACTCGACCGCAAACTGAAGTCCTGAACGCCTACATCGACGAACACCGGGATGCTTTCGGGGTCGAGCCGATCTGTAAAGTCTTGCAGGTCGCCCCATCCGCTTACCGGCGTCATGCAGCCCGACAGCGCAACCCTGAACTGCGCAGCGCCCTGGCCAAGCGTGATGACTGGCTGATGCCGCACATCGAACGGGTCTGGCAGGCCAATAAGCAGGTCTACGGTGTCGAGAAGGTCTGGAAGCAGATGAACCGCGAGGACATTGCGGTGGCCCGCTGTACCGTGGAGCGGCTCATGCGTCGCCTGGGTCTGGAGGGTGTACGCCGTGGCAAGACCGTTCGCACTACGGTGCCTGATACCTCGGCACCTTGCCCGCTGGATCGGGTCAATCGTCAGTTCAATGCCAATCGACCCAACCAGCTCTGGGTTTCAGACTTCACGTATGTTTCGACCTCGCAGGGTTGGTTATACGTGGCCTTTGTTGTTGATGTGTTTGCCCGCCGCATTGTGGGCTGGCGTGTCAGCACCACCATGACCACGGGCTTCGTGCTCGATGCCCTGGAACAGGCGCTGTACGACCGACAGCCGAGCTCAGCGGATGCACTGATCCACCACAGTGATCGAGGTTCGCAGTATGTCTCCATCTGCTACAGCGAGCGACTCGCTGAAGCCAACATTGCACCGTCGGTGGGCAGTAAAGGCGACAGCGTCGACAACGCCTTAGCCGAAACCATCAACGGACTGTACAAAGCTGAACTGATCCATCGTCGAGGGCCCTGGAAGACGCGTGAATCTGTGGAGCTGGCGACCCTGGAATGGGTCTCGTGGTTTAACCACCAACGACTGATGGGACCACTCGGTCATATCCCTCCGGCAGAAGCTGAGGCAAACTACTACGAGCAACTCAACCGCCAAACAGCAGTAGCTGATTAACTTAAACCAAACAGCCTCCGCGAAACGCAGGGCGATTCAGTCGACTACGGCTTCCAATCCCGGGCACAGTACGTCGGCGCGCCGCTTCTTTATAGTACAGTGTGATACTCCAATCCCGGTACGGAAGAGTTAAGTTCACTAAAGCGCTCTGTTTTCCCGTCGATGAGTGCTGAAACTTGTAAACGCTTTTATTGCCCCAAACAGGCCGACTAATCTACTCCAGGAGTCATGTTCAAAATTGGATACCCAAACATTCACCTGGCGCTCTCGTGCTATCACAGATGTCGGTACTGTTCGCTCAGTAAACGAAGATGCCTGTTTGGACAGTCGCGATACCGGACTGTGGGTGGTGGCAGACGGGATGGGCGGCCATGCTGCGGGAGACGTTGCCAGCCAAATGATCACCCAATCATTGGCCAGGGTCACCCCGCCTCGTGCGATGTCTGAGTTCATCGACACCGTCGAGGCAGAAATCCTTGACGTCAATGAGCGATTACTCGCCTTGTCACAAAACGAGCTCGATAATCAGACAATCGGCAGTACCATCGTCTGCATGTTAGCTCATGGTCCGCATTGCGCGATCCTGTGGGCCGGAGATAGCAGGGCTTATCGACTCAGGAACGGCGAACTGACAATGCTGATACAGGAACACACCCAGGCTGAAGAGCTGATTGAACAAGGATTGATCGAACCCGACGAGGCTGAATCACACCCCACGTTTAATATCCTTACCCGTGCTGTCGGTGCACAATCACCCTTGTATATCGATATTGATCTTTTTGAAGTTGAGATGGGCGACCGTTTTTTGCTCTGCAGTGACGGTCTTAACAAAGCCGTCTCGGACCGGCAGATTGCTGAAGAACTTTCTTCGCAGACGACGGAAAAATCTGCTGAACGATTGGTGCAACGGGCCCTTGACCAAGGTTCCCGTGACAATGTTACCGTCATCGTGATTGATGCCGAATGAACCGGTAACCGTGCTGAAATCATGATTCACAGGTATTAACCGATCGGCCCCAGCTCGTATGAGCTACAACTGTTTTAATTAACTCTTGAACCTGTAACCAACGACTTGATAAATCACTCATTATGGCTTTAGACACTTCACAGCTGGAAAGTTACCTGGATGCCTACACCCTTCAGCAGCTTACGCTTACGAAGTTAATAAAGGAATTTGAGCAACTAATCGCACAGGACGCTGCCAATGCTCAGCTGATTGCAAATACCCTCGAAAATTATCTCCGCGGCGGCGAAATAACTATCTCTGGTTATAAGGAAATAAAAGCCGAAATTGATTTGCCCCCTGCAGACAGTTCAGAGCAGCACACCACCAGTTCCCGTCAAACTTCAGCAGAATTAAACACCGATACCGGTCTGGAGGAAACGGTGTTTGCGCCAACTAACCTGGACGCTTCCACCGACAGTCAGGAGACCACCGAAACTGAGAACATCGACCTGGATTCGCTTTCTGACCTCGAAGAGATCGTCGATCAAACTGAATCCGTTTCTCTTGGTGACCAGGAACAGACCATTCTGACCACTGGTACCCAGCCCAATCCGGTCGGAACTGCTACCGCAAATAAGGCCGTGGACGAAGAAGCTACTCAGCTCGCTGACCCGGATTCGACAGAAGTTGTCATTGAAACCAGTGGACAGGGTAGCTCCTGGCCTGGTGGTCACCGACAAACCACTGGCTCTTCGACATGGTCGGATCCGACTTCCTGGAGCGAGAACGAAGAACCTCTTACGGTCGGCTCTGTGATCAAAGAGCGATTCGAACTCGTTGAAAAACTGGGCGTCGGTGGTATGGGGGTTGTCTACAAAGCTCTTGACCGACGTAAAGTTGAAGCACAGGATCGCGATCCTTATGTTGCGGTCAAGATTCTCAACGACGAATTCAAACAGCACCCCAAAGCACTGCAGGCACTACAGCGGGAAGCGCGCAAAACCCAGGAGCTGGCGCATCCTAACATCATGACCGTTTACGATTTTGATCGTGTCGGCAGTGATGTCTACATGACGATGGAATTTCTTAGTGGCGAGCCAATGGATGTCGTCATCAAGAAGCGTAAAGGCAAGCCATTCCCCGAAGATGAGGCCATGGCGATGATTGAGGGGATGGCCGAAGCGCTCGGGTATGCACACCGCAGAAACCTGGTTCACTCAGACTTCAAGCCCGGCAACGTCTTCCTTACCAAAAACGGCACGATCAAGGTACTCGACTTTGGTATTGCCGCCCGGGTCAGCAACCCGGCTGTAGATGAGGATGACGGAGCAGATAAAACTGTTTTCGACGTTAAACAGTTCGGCGCATTTACCCCAGCTTATGCTTCCTGCGAAATCATGGAAGGGGAAGAGCCCGATCCACGTGATGATATCTATGCGCTCGGATGCGTTGCCTACCAATTGCTTGGCGGTAAACACCCCTTTAACAGAAAGAGAGCGACTTTCGCGCGTGATAATGGCCTGATCCCGGAACCGATTGAAACGCTCAATCGACGACAACAAAAAGCACTTAACCGATCTCTGGCTTTTAGCCGCGATGAATGTATTCCGTCAGTGGAAGAGCTGATCGATGGGCTGCAACGCAGAAAGTCGAGGGCGGTTCCGATAGGAATTGGCATCGCTGCCGCGCTGATAGTCATCGCCGTAGCAATGCAGTCAACGATCACCAACTACTTTGAACAGCAGCGCTACGATGAGGTTATGGCTCTACTCGACAGCAGCGACACAGCTGACATAGAGAATGGCCTAAGCGCGCTAGAACAGACCGAAGAACCGGTCAAAACTCGTTTGATGACCGATGCCAGAGAAACCATTCTCACGTTCTATGAGGCCCAAACGGGCACTCTGATCGACAATGCCACTGGTGAGGTCAACTTCCCCAGAGCCGCAGAACTAGTGGAAGCAGCACGCAGACTTTACCCCGACTCTGCACAGATTGAACGGATGCTGGACACGATCGATAGCCGGCGCATCAGGTTGCTTAATGATTTAACTAACCGATTCAACACAGCTCTGGAGAATGGATTTCTCACTCAAAACCCTACGGAAGATGACATTACCGATATTCTCGCTGAAGTAAGGCAAATAGATCCCGGTCATCCATTAGTGACTGATCAACGCCTCCCTGGCGCCTACACTGACCAGGCCGAAAAAGCGATTAAGGAACAGCAGTTTGAGCGTGCCGCTATCCTCGTCAACACAGGGCTCAATCTTTTCGCCAACAACCCGTCACTGATTAACGCCCAGGCTGAGATCAAGTCGGCCCGAACAGAAGCAGAAAACGACGCCAAAGTCGCTCAAATCGTAGCTACGCTTGATCAAGACACCTTGCCAACCACCCTCGCGGGGTTTAATTCGGTACTACCGAGCTTACTTGCCATCCAGGAAATCGATCCTGAAAACGCCGTTCTAGCAGCCTATACGGAAGCCGTGCAAAATTTTACGCCGACGGCTGTTAACCAACTGATTGCTAACAAAGAGTGGGAGCAGGCCAACGAGTTTCTCAGCGAGTATGGCATTTTGCTTAATGCTGATCTCATCATCGCTCAGCAGCAAAAGCTTACGGACGAAAAGGCGGTCTATGACGCACGTGTATCGAGGGCTTTAGAGGAGTTTGAGCATTCGATTACGAACGCCACCACGGAAGAAGAGCTGGCAAATTCTGCCCGATTACTTGAACAACTTTCGAATCTATCATCCCGCCAGGACCACTCGTTACTGTACGCTCAAAACCGAATGGCATTTAGCTACATCCAACTGGCGCGCAAAGGACGGGGTTCTGTTAACCAAGGCCAAACATCTTCGCTATTGGAACGGGCAAATCGGGCATCACCATGGGGAGCTATGGCGCAAGCCCTTGAGTTCGAGCGCTCTGCATTAACCACCAGTTTTGCGTCACTACCAGACAAAGCATCCGTTGAAGAACAACTATCAGGACAAAAAATCGACGAGTCTCTTGGCGCCGACGATGCCGCAGGTCTCGTAATCCTTATAGAGAGGCTGGCTACCGTAGATCCGACAGCGACCAGGCCGGCGGAATTGAGGGCAATAGTTGCAGGACAGTTAGCGTCAAATGTAGCAACTCTCATCGAACAAGGTCGGTGGGACCAGGCGCAGCAGCTGGCAATCGATGCACGGCAACTACTACCGGCGATCCCGGCGGCAAATACACTGGTTGGTGAAGTTGAAAGAGCTAAAACCAGCGCAGAAACGGATATCCGCAGACAGCGGATCGAGCAGTTAACCGGAGCAATTGCCCAAATACTGCAGAAACCAACATTTGATCCAGCATGGGAAGCTGAACTAAGGGGTAACTGGAGAAGGTTGAGACCACTTCTGGTTAACGATACCGAGCGCTTTTCTACGGAACAGAACACCATCGCCGAGACTTTTTTAAAGGAGGCCAGTGCACGTCAGGACTCCCAGCTATTTGTTGAAGCAAGAGATATCTTACGCTCTGGTCAACGAGTTTTACCGGAATACAAAGGTTTCACGGCGGCATTTGAGTCGCTGGTCGCAAGCCAGCAGGAGTTTAGAAAAACTGAGCTGGCTAAAGCCCGGGCAGGTGAAATATCAGCTTTAAAACAGACGCTGACGACACAACTTCAAGCTCAATCACTCAGCGAGGCAACCCAGACGTTTCAAAAAATACGACGCCTGGTACCGAATGACGACCCCTATCTTACCCGCGAAGCCCCTCAATTATTCGGGCCGGCTTATATGACCCTTGCTGAGGAGCTCGCTGGCGAAGAGAGGTTTATTGACGCCCTCAAATTAGCCAAAACAGGGTTGCAAATTGCACCAAACGATCAACAACTCAACGCTGCCCATGACCTCTATGAAAACGAGGCGATTTTAGCCAAGCTTTCAGAACAGTTTGCGAAAGCCCGGGGTCCATCATCTCAGGCTACCAATATCCTGAATGAAAGGCTCCAATCATTGAGAGAAAGGTCACCGGTGCGCGCTGACACCATTGCAGAACGTTTTGGCGATCTCTTTGCTAGACGGGCCAGTGAAACCATAAGCAACGATAAGAGCGCTTATCGTGCGTGGATATTGAAAGGCAAGGAACTATTTCCAAATGATGTGCGCTTTCAGGTCAACGTTTCGAAATCGGCATTAGCGGGTCGCCCATGCTCAGCTGATATAGCCGGATACGGGCGTCGTAACGCAGGCGTTTGCTTTGATGTGATCGCGGGCAGTTCCCGTGGCCCGTTGATGGTTGTTATTCCATCAGACACCCCGTTTGCCATGGGGAAATATGAAATTTCACAAAAGGATTTTGATCTGTTTTGCTCTGAAACCAGCAAGTGTGCAGCGAGAGGTACAGACCCTCTTACCCCGGTTACCCAGATAAGTCGCGAGCTTGCAGAGGAATACACGGGCTGGTTATCTGAACGCACCGGTTCCAGATACAGACTTCCCAGTGAT
This sequence comes from Immundisolibacteraceae bacterium, assembly GCA_052031065.1. Classification (GTDB taxonomy): domain Bacteria; phylum Pseudomonadota; class Gammaproteobacteria; order Immundisolibacterales; family Immundisolibacteraceae; genus JBPEXY01. The sequence goes on from JBPEXY010000133.1 coordinate 7,718, forward strand.
GATGAGTGGGTGTTTGCTGCGACTGCTAACGGACAATTCGACAAGGACTACAACTGTCATTTAAAACTTGGCGGTAATGTCATCAAAGGTGCTAACCTGCTGGCCATCAATTCCGGGAAGGCTAATAGCTGGGGTCTTCACAATTCGATTGGCAACGCTCAGGAATGGGTTGCAGACGGCAGTGTCCGCGGCGGTGCATTCAAAGACACAATGTCCAATTGTGATGTATCTTTAAAACGTAATCATGATGGCAGCCCAGACGACATCACAGGCTTCCGGGTCCTTAAAGAACTCTAGAGCGCCAATCAGGTTTCGAAGCCATGTCAAGTATAAAAAGCCCGGTCAGGCAACTAGCTTGGAACTACTATACGGGGAAAGCCGGATCACTTGATGAGTACCGCGATAAACGCAGACAGATTGTGGAAGCAGTTATTGCCGGTGCTCAGATTCCAGAAATTAATCCGCCGGATCGCGTGGATTCCGAGGATAGCGAATCAACTGAGCTTAATCCCAAACATTGTACCGATGATCCGGTCGCATCCAGTGTTTCTTCGCAAAACAAACCAGCTACCAGAGTCAGCAAGGCGCTTATTTCGGCATCGATAGTAATTTTAATGATGCTTGGTCTGCTCTTCTATGCCCGTACAAACCGAGACGACACCCTAAGACCGGATATTGAGACCGCAACGATTCAGCCACTTGCACCCACCGCGGAACCCAAACTGCCTGAAGCCTTAACGGCAACCTTAACAAACCTGTTCAATTCAGACTTCGACTCCAATGAAGTTGCTGTCTTTATTGAACAATGGAACGCTCTACCTCCCAAGTCTAGGAATCAGCTTCGCAACACCCCTCAGCTACTCGCGTTCACAGAACGGGTTGCACAAAAAACCGCCGAACTGCTCACTCTTGCTGGAGCCGGTGCTTCAATCTCCGAAACGGAAAAAACCAGCTTTGAAGAACTAATCTCAGCTCTGGGTCTTGCACCCCCTAACTGGCCCATATCTGAAGACACTTATCAGATAGATAACCTGTTGCCGCTGTCTGATGAAGGCTTAGAGCCAGATCATGAAAGTGCACAGGAATTGACTGATGTGCCAGACGGTGAGTCGTTGGAAAAAACCTCCCTACCCCCGGCCCCCTCCCCCGCTACCGCAACGAACGAAGCAAATAGAACTGAGCCATTAGCGAGCATGGAGCTTAATTCCATGTCTACCGCTCTCAACGCCAGGCTACCGCGGGTTGAGACTGCACAGGTCGGCAACACGCAGAAAGTGGAAAAAAATCCGGTAAGTGAGCAACCCCCCAAAAACGCGATCATCAACCATATCAGTAGACCAGCATCTATAGTGCTTTCTGAGCGGGAGGGCTGTTCAGCTAGATATTCCGTAAAACGATCCAAAAGTTGTGCGGATTTTCTAAGTTCAAAGATCCGTGGTCCGAAGATGGTTATTGTTCCACCAGGGAAGTTCCTGATGGGAGATCCGAGACGCCGCGGCGAAACCCCTCAGGTAGAAATCTCTATTGCTAAAACTATTGGTATATCAGCCTACGAGATTACTGAACGAGACTACTTCTTTTACTGCAAAAACAGTGATGTTCGATGCCCGCAACCGAGCGAGGATCCGCTCATGCCAGTGGTAGACATAAACTGGAACGAAGCGATGGGCTACACTGAGTGGCTATCTGGCCGAACCGGAAAAAATTACCGCCTGCCCACTGAAGCAGAATGGGAGTATGCCACCCGCGGAGGAACGACTAGCCGCTACCCATTCGGTGACAGGTTAATGATTACCCAGGCCAGATTCTCGCAAAAGAACAGTATCGCCCAAGGGCCACTGTCTAGCGGACAACCTATAAACTCCAACCCGTTCGGGCTATATCACACAGTTGGGAACGTTCGCGAATGGGTTGCCGATTCTTGGCAAGATCATCACGACCAGCAGATTGCGGATGGCCAAGCTCGTACCGGCAGCGGCCCTCGTGTCGTCCGTGGCGGTTCCTATGCCGACAACGAGGACGGTTTACGCTCTTCCGCACGGCAACCACTGGACCAGTCCACCCGCGACCGCTATACCGGCTTTAGGGTTGTACTTGAGTTATCAGCTGAATAGACTCTCTCCCCCTCCTTTGCTGATTCGCCTTGAGACCCGGCTAGTCAACACCACTGCGTTTCGACAACAATTGCTACCCTAGTTGTAAGGACCCGTTATTGCCATGGAAAAGCTGTTTACATCACTGATTGAGGAAATGGGGGAGGATCCCACCAGAGAGGGGCTGCTCGACACGCCGAAACGTGCCGCCAAAGCGATGCAGTTTCTGACCAAAGGCTATCGTCAGGATATCGACGAGATCGTCAACAACGCCATTTTTGAGGCCGACACCGACGAGATGGTCATCGTCAAGGATATCGAACTCTATTCCCTTTGCGAGCATCACCTGCTGCCCTTTATCGGCAAGTGTCATGTTGCCTATATCCCCAATGGCAAGGTACTGGGCCTTTCCAAAA
>JBPEXY010000134.1:0-7622 GCA_052031065.1 Immundisolibacteraceae bacterium
CGATCCTCGGCGCCGACGCGCAGCCTGCCCTTGCCCTCGAGCACCACGTAGACCTCATCTTCGTCGTGGTATCCCTGCATATCTGTAGAACCGGCCTTGAGGTGGTAGATACCGCAACTCATGGTCGGTTCATGGATGAACTCCTGGTACTCCGCATCTTCCTTGTGGGCCCTGGCGATCAATTCCTGCAGGTCAAATACCTGCCACGCTGGTGTTGCCATATCTATTCACCCCGGTGCGTACACCTGTTTAGTCACCTTACGCTACGACTGCCTGATATCGCCAAACAGAAGCAGCTAATCATTACTCAAAGCCCTTTAGCCGGCAAATCATTTTGTTCCAGACAGCTATCGGCCCGACCGACTTAGCGACTGCCAGACCAGGAATTGACCTGACCCACCGCAAACCGCCCGACGCACATTAAACTGTTAAACCAGTACAGGTCTAAATCTTCTGGTTTCGAACAACCACTACCTCTGGAGCCTGCCCATGCGCCAAATGCCAACCATGACCAGCCACATGCACCCGTTTCCCTGGGCTGTCGATATCAGCAGCTCTCCTCAGCAGGCGCTCGACGAAATGGCCCGCCACAACATCCATCACCTGCCGGTGAAGGATGGCAGCAGTGTCGTCGGTCTGGTCAGTGCCCACCAACTTGAGGTAATCATCGCCGCGGGCGATGCTGCCTCAACCCTGGACCCCTATTGCGACCACAATGCCCTCCGCTATCAAACCCAGGACACTCTCGACCGGGTACTGATGGGCATGCTGGAAAACCGGCAACATGCGGCACTGATCATGAAAGGCGACAACCTCGCCGGCATCTACACTCACCACAATGCGCAGGAACATCTGCTAAAACTGTTGCGCGAGCTTTACCCGCCCGGTGACGATGTTGCCTGATGCCAGTCAACTATCGGCAAGTTGCCACTGCACCAGAGTATAGGGATGCTCGCCGGGATGATCTTCGAACCGCGCGACAACCCGATCACCAATGGCAAACGGCTGTTGTGGATCACCGACCAGATTACCCACCAACCTGACCGTCGGCGCGTCAATCAACTCCACCAGCAGCACCACATAAGGCAGCGACTCTCTGAGATTCGGGTGAACCGGATACCAGCAGCGCTGCCAGCTGAAGATTCGTCCCTGCGGTTGTAACTGCTCATAACCGAGTGATTCACCGCCACAGGCACGACAGATAATCTCCGGACCCCACTGCCAACCGCGACAGCTGTTACAGCGCTGGATCATGATCTTGTGCTCCAGCGTACCCTGCCAGAATTCTGCACCCAATCCTTCACTGGAAGGCACTGGCGGTGGTAGCCCCTCAGGTAATACGGTATGACCCAACCCTGTTTGCTCGTTCATATCACCGCGCTCCCTGTTCGGATCCCAAAATCAAGGTGCTTGCCGGTCCCACCATCGGACCACCAATACAGAGACAGTGGCGGGCATCAGCCACCTGATTGACCGACTCACCACGTAGCTGGCGCACCCCCTCCACTACCAGTTCCAGACCGTGCATATAACACTCGGCCAGATTGCCGCCACTGGTATTCAGCGGCAGCTTGCCTGTCGGCGCGATGAGGTTCTCCAGTGCAAAAAATTCATTGGCCTGTTCCGGCTCGCAAAGACCGTGTTCAATCATTGCCATCAGCACGCCACCGGTAAAATTCTCATAGCTCTGCACCACATCGATATCGGCCGGACTCAGGCCGGCACGCTGATACACCTTCGGCGCCAGCGTTTTGAAGTTGGCGGTCGCGTAATCAGCAGCATTGTGATAACTGATACCCCCCGATTCAGACCCCTGTCGGGGTGCCGACCCCATCGCCGCACCGAGTAGATAAACCGGCCTGTCGGTGATATCAGCGGCCTCCTCCGCAGGCACCAACAAAAGTGCCGCAGCGCCATCGTTTTCCTGGCAGCAATCAAACAGGTGCAGCGGCTCGGTGATATAGCGCGAATCATCATACTGCTCGGCAGACAGCGGTTTACCCTGCATCACCGCGCGCGGATTGTTCTGCGCGTGGTGGTAACTGGCCATGGAAATGGCCCGCAGCGCCTGCTGACCAATATTGTGCTCATGCATAAAACGGGTAATTCGAAACACAAACAGCTGCGCCGCGGACATCACCCCATAGGGCATCACATGACCATACTCACCAGGCGCGACTGGCATCTCCTGCGCCTGGCCGAAGCGACCAAACTGACCCTGCGCCAATGCCCGGTGCACAACAACACGGTCACAGTAACCGGCCATGATTCCGGCAGCGCCATTGGCAACTGCGGCCATCACCCCACCGCCGCCACCGCCCCACTGCATCACCGAGTAGTTCAGTTCATGAATATCCAGCGCACTGGCCAGACGCATGGCGTCATTTCGATCATCGCTGTAGGAACTGAAACCATCAATCGTGCGCGGATCAACACCGGCATCGACACAGGCACTGCGCACCGCATCGATACAGAGTTTGAACTCACTGTGCGGGGATTGCCCCCGCTTGTAGTAGGTGGTCTCGCCGACGCCGACAATAGCCACCTGGCCCGAAATATTTCGTCGGCCCATTGCCTCTCCTCCCGTTTCCTGACCTGACTCTGATTGTTCTTTTGGGACCCGATCCCGTATCCAGAGCTTTACTATTTTTTTCGGGCTATTTTTGACTGACCATAACCAGCTTACCGCTCTGCCAGCCAGCCGATTTGTAACATATAACCAAAGGTGGAGCGCTTCTGAACAATAATTAAACCGCCTTCTCACGCCCAGTACATCAAACCCAATGCATCAAATCCCGTGCAGACCGGCAAGGCTGGAGGCAAACAGCAGTAGCCATATCGCCGCCATGATCAACACCGAAATCAGTAACGCTCTGAGCAGTACACGTCGAAAGGGCCAGTGCCGGTAGAGCAAAACCCAACCGGTTACCGCAACCGCAGCGACCAGACCATCCACGGCAACGCCAGCAGAATATCCTTTTCACCGCCACCTACCTTGAGCAGCCCTTCCGCCAGAGTAAACACTACCAGCGGGGTAAGCGACAGCGGCAACAGGACCGCCAAAGCCTGTAACCAGCGCACTACCAGATCCTGAAGATTAACCGCAGTCCGTATCCGAGAACTGCCTCCGGGCTGTAGTTAACCAGCGAGTTGAATATCGCACTCCAGCACTACTTCGGCATTCAGGGAGTTGGAGATAAAGCAGTTCTCCTCCGCCTTGTGCAGCAGTTTCAATGCCTTGTCGCGGTCGCCATCCACCGGCAGGGTCAATGCAACCCGGCTGATTACACGGGTGAAACCAATCTTGCGTTCCACCTGCTCAAGCTCTCCAGTGCAATCACAGCTGATGGCATCCCACTGCAGGCGAGAAGCAGCGGCAATGGCGCGAAAGGAGAGCACCAGACAGCTGGCAAGAGAGGCCATTAACAGATGCTCCGGCGACCACTGGTCACCCGGGCCGTCAAACTCTGTTGGCGGTGCGACGCTAATGGGCGGCAGATTATCAGCACGGGTAGCAAGGTTACCCGTCGGCTTGCCAGCCACGGAGACACTGTAGTGATGGGGCAGTTTTTCCAAAACATTACTCCTTTAACGACTAAACCGGCGGTGCCGAAATGGACGTGTACCCGGATTCGGGATGATACCCATACGCCTGCGCCTGACGCTATCAGAACCGTTAGTTCACAGTTCCCCGGTGGCGATGGAATCAAATACAGGTAACAATTTTGTCGATTAGAAGTGGAGAGAACCAGCAAAACTGAGGAGGAGTAACCCATGGCCAACGTCAGAGACCTGGCGGTGCGGGAGATCGTGCGCCGGTCAGCCCGATATTTTCCCGATAATGAAGCGGTGGTCGACGAGGCCTATCGCTATACCTATGCGCAGCTGATGGACAAAATTCAGCGCACCGCAGCAATCTATCACAGCATGGGGGTGCGAAAAGGCGACCGGGTAGCACTGATGCTGCTACCGTCCGCCAACCATGTAGTGGCGCTGTTTGCGGCCTATGAACTGGGCGCCATTCCGGTAGCGCTGCATGCCCGCGAGTCACCGTCGCTGCTGGCTAAAACCCTTGAGCGGCTAGCGCCCAGGGTCCTTGTTTATGAAGGTGGCCTTGCGGATTCGGTCGCTGAATTTCGCGATCAGGTACCCTTCATCACCGGCTATATCTGCGCCCGCAGTGGTATTACCACCGACGACCAGGTTCAGGTCGACGACCCGGTGATCCCCGACCACCTTGATCGTTACGAGATGGACTTTGAACCGATGCAGGTGGATGCCCAGGACATTGCCCTGATTGCCCTCTCGTCTGGCACGACCGGCGTGCCAAAAGGCGTCATTCACCGCAATGGCCCGCTGGTGGAAAGCGCTCGCGGCGGGGTTTACATCTGGGGCGCCAATCCCCACAGCGCCCAGCTGGTGCCGATCTCGACCTCCTTTATGGGCTGGTGTAATGCGGTTTTTCCCCTGCTCAATGTCGGTGCCAAAACCGTGTTTATGGCGCACTTCAATCCCACCGCCTTTATGCAGACCCTGCAGGATGAGAAGTGCACCATCTGCGTGCTCATTCCGACCATCTGGCGCATGCTGTTTCAGATGGATATCGGCAGTTATGACCTCAGCAGCATCAAGCTCGCCGGTTTCGCCGGAGAGGTGATCGACCCGCCGACGCTGGAGAAGATCCGCAGCCAGATCTGCCCCAACATCATCAACATCTACGGCACCACTGAAACTGCCCTTTGCGGCGGCACCATGATGTTTCCGGATGACATGCAGCGGCCGGAAAAAATTGACAGCGTCGGTAAGCCCCTGCTTAACGGCGAAATTCGTATCATCAAACCGGGCGGCACCATCAACGACGTGCTGCCTGCCAATGAAGAAGGGGAGATCATCGTCAGCGGACCGTCGGTTGCCAACGAGATGTGGAACGACCCTGAGCTGACCCGCAAGGTGTTCGAGGATGGCTGGTGGCATTCGGGTGACCTTGGCTGCCTCGACGAAGAGAATTTTCTCTACATTCGCGGGCGCATCGACGACATGATCATCTCCGGTGGCATTAATATCATGCCGGCACCGGTCGAACAGGCGATCCTCGACCACCCGCATGTTGCCGAGGTGGCAGTAGTGGGCCTGCCAGATGAACAGTGGGGCCAGAAGGTAACGGCCTTTGTCTGTGTCACCGACACCGCATTGACCATCGAACAGCTTGATCAGTTTGTGGAACAGTCCGAGCTTTCCCACTACCAGCGCCCACGGGAATACCGTTTTGTTGATGAACTGCCCAAAGGGCCGACTGGCAAACTGAGTCGCAAATCACTGCGAGCATAGGAGCCACTCCTTCGGCGCAGGACTTTCAGGAATGGAGCAAAACGATGACCATGAAGCGGAGATTCTCCAGTCGTGGCAATTCAATGCCAAACCGTGGGCCGCTGCGGTAAGAAACGGCGAAATCGAGAGCCGCAAACTGATCACCGACCGGGCGATTATCGAATCAGTGATGAGCCGCTCTCCGGCGACCGTCCTCGACCTCGGTTGTGGTGAAGGGTGGCTGGCCCGCGAACTTGCCAGCCGCGGGGTTGAAGTGACCGGTATCGATGCGGTGTCGACCCTGATCGAGCTGGCAACCAGGGCTGGTGGCGGTCAGTTTCAGACGCTCTCCTACGCAGAGGTTGTGGCTGGCAAGCTAGCGCTCAGCGTAGACCTGATGGTCTGCAATTTTTCCCTGTTTGGCGAAGAGTCGGTGGCAGGAATATTCCGGGTTGCACCATCCCTGCTCAAGCCGGCGGGTACCCTGATCGTGCAAACCCTGCATCCCGACTCAGCCGACGCTGGCGGTGGATGGCGCGCAGGCAGTTGGGTCGGCTTCAGTAGTGATTTCAGCCACCCGCCGCCCTGGTATTGCAGAAGCCGCGAGCAGTGGGAAAAACTGTTTACCGACAACGGCTTTCAAGTGGCAGAAATTCGTGAGCCGGTTGCCAGCAATAGCTCGCAACCGGCCTCGATCATCTTTATTGGCGCTCTACGGTAGCTGCGCCGAAGTTCATTTAGGGTTGATTACTCCCGGCGTTGGGTTCTGGTTGGCTTAACCCACCTTGTCGGTGAAGTTGGGCCAAACCTTCTCGGTCAACAACTCGTAGCTGCGCATCAACTTGTCGTGGGGCATGTAGTTGTAGACAAAGTTCCAGAAATAATCGACCGGCAGCTCCTTGAACAGCTTCTCCAGTTTTCGGTTTACCGTGTCAGGACTGCCATAAATGACCAGTCCGCGCTCGGCCATGGTTTCGAAAGTGGCCGGTATGTCAAACGGCCCTTCTCCCGGTTTCGCCACCGCCGCATTAAAACCGAAGGGCACAAAGAAGTTGTTCCAGACAAACTCCCCGGCACCGCGGGCAATCTCTTCTGCTTCTGCATCGGTGTCGGCAACAATCACCTCGCGGCTCATCGCCATCCGCTGACCAAATTTGAGTTCCCGCCCGGCTTTCGCCGCCGCATCCTGGCCGGCCAGGAACTGCTCGCGGGTCACCTCCAGATCAGTGAGAATGGTCACCGGCACAATATCCCGCTCCATGCCCCAGCGGATCGACCGCTCTGAAGTGGCGAAGGGCATAAACAGATCGGGTAACTGCTTTTCATAAAGCGGCGGCGCAATACCGATCTCCACCACCGTGTCGTTGTCATCCACGCCCTGACCATACTTGCGGGTGATATCAGCAGTGGCCCACTGAATACCAGCGGTCGGAATCGACCAGTGTTTGCCCTGGTGGCTGAAAGTGTCTTCACGCCACGCCTTCATCATGATCTCGAAATGCTCTTCATAGAGTTCGCGTTTGAGGTTTTCGTACGCCTCACCGCTGGGCGGTTCGCCCAGGCCGACCTGCTGACCAATCACATTGACCCAGCGTGGCTGATAGCCACGGGCAAAACCTGCAAACACCCGGCCACCGAGCATTTGCGACACCATGGCGATGTTTTCTGCGAGATTAATCGGGTTCTGCGACGGCAGCACATTTCCAAGCTGACCAAACTTCATCCGTTTGGTCTTCATACCAAAATAGAGGTCCAGAATCACCGGGTTGGTAGAGACCTCCTCACCCTCAATATGAAAGTGGTGCTCGGTAAAACCGACCCCGTAGTAGCCGTGCTCATCCATGTACTGAAACTGTTCGGTAAGTTCATCGAGCATCTGCTGGTAAAGGTCAGTGCGTTTACCGGCCATGCCGGCGATGATGTCTTCCTTGCGCCCCACCGAGGGTAGATAAAATGAACCGACTTCCATGATTATTTCCTCCGTTAATTCCCTTCAATACCCAATCCGCCCAAACGCTCGTTAAGGCACAGACCGGCCAGTATAGCCTTGTAAGTCAGCTTGACGTTTGTCTGGAGCCAGCGTGAACCACCCCAAATATGGCCTAGATCAGGTACTGAGATGTTTTCGGCCCCTGGCCACGGGAAGCATGGCCGTGGGAGAAGTTTTCCGTCGCCTATTAAAGCGCTGGGCAAAACCTCCAGGCCCCTTTCAAATAGCTCCGCAGAGCTGCGACTGACGCTGCGCCGCATTGACTGGCCGCGACAAAAAAAGTGCTGCCTGCTCCCTTGAGACGCCAACTACACTCCAGGCCACC
>JBPEXY010000135.1:0-2861 GCA_052031065.1 Immundisolibacteraceae bacterium
GGCGCAGGTTGGTCTGGATGCGCTCAACCAGCTCTGGCGATGCACTTTTCACCGGCGGTCGGATTGGTCCTGCGTTCAGGCCAATCTCTTCAAACCAGGCTTTCATACTGGCCAGCGCTGAGGCGTAGGTAAAGGTCTGTACGACATCCCAGAGAAACACCTCGGCGTAAAACTCACGCACGCCGGCGAGCTGTTCGCTCACCTGGAAGGCCTCTTCCCACTTACCCTGTGCAGCCAGCGCACGGTAGTCATTGACCAGGTGGCGTTTTTTACCGTAGAGAATGTAAGAGAGCTCACCGAATACCACCTGACCACCGCGGCGAAGGTCATCAAGAAACACCGACTCTAACGGATCGGAGACCACAAAGTCTTCACGAATCATGCCGCGCAGTTTCAGCGTTTCCAGCCGGTTAACCACACCCTGCTTGGTACCGACGACCGTATCGATATCGGCGAGCCGCTGCATCAGGTCCCAACCGAGAACCTTGCCAGAGACCGGGGTGCGATAGAGCATCACCGCCATGTCGGTGCGATCAGTCAGATACTTGAACCAGTCAAAAATTTCATCATCGGTACGCAGCTGCACGACCGGGTTGATTACCTCTACACCATCATAGCCAAGGGCCTCCAGCCGTTCGGCTTTCTCCAGACACTGGTAGACACTGGGGTCGAGCAGAATCGAGAACAGCGGGATACGCCCATTAACCGCCTGTGCCACCACTTCATGGTAGCGGTACCAGTCGTTCAGGGTGACGTTCCAGCACTCGGCGATAAAACCACCGACAACCAGCCCTTCCACACCCATTTCGATAAAGGCCTCGATATTCTCGCGAATACCCTCTTCATCAAAACTGTAATCGGCACTCACCGGCGTAACCGGACAGAGAAAAAACCCGTTCAGGGTTTCGTTTGCCCACTGCTTTGCGCTTTCGCGTGTGTAATTCATGTTGATTTTCCTCTCTCGGGTTGTTCGGTTGGTCTGAATTCAGGGGCACCGAGTATGCCAGAACGACCGTTCAGTTTGCCATTCAACAGGCGTGTTCCTGGTAGCGCTTCTATCAGGAAGGTTGCGCAGAGATCGGCCGCAGAAACAACAACATGACACTCGCGATGACAGGTAACGTGAGCCACTGAAGAATACTCCAGCCAAAACCCGCCAGCACCCAGCCAGCCCCGACCGCCGCGAGCGCCTGGATTGAGAAAACGATAAAGTCGTTGAGTGCCTGTATTCTGAATCGATCAGGACCGCTGACCTGCGCCATCAGCAGGGTCGTGGAGCTAACAAACAGAAAATTCCAGCCCACCCCCAACGCAATCAGGGCTAACCAGAAATGGTCATAGCTGCTGCCCGACAGCGCTATCGCCGCGCTGATGCAAAGCGTGATCAATCCCGCACCCATCACTCGCCGACAGCCAAAGCGACCAATCAACCAGCCAGTAATCAGTGACGGCAGGTACATGGCAACAATATGGCTCTGAATCACCACCTTGGTCGCCTGCAGCGAATGGCCGTGACCATGGTGGAGCTCCAGAGGCGTTGCCGTCATGACCAGGCTCATGACCCCATAGGCGGCCATGCCCCCGGCAATCGCCAGCACAACCGGAAAAGTCAGCAACCCAAACAATGACCCGCCGCCACTAGTAACCTGCCTGCCGTGCTCGCCAGTATTCCGGTAACCGAACAGCGTCGCAGCTGCCATCAAATAGAGAATCGCCATCACCAGAAACGAACCGCTGTAAAGCGGTAGCTCCCCAGACTCCGCAGCAAGAGTTGCCAATTCCGGGCCGAGCCATGCCGCAATCATGCCACTGAGCATCAGCAAAGAGATTGCCTGGCCAGCCCGGTCCGGTGACACCGACTCAGCCGCAGCGAAACGAAACTGCTGCACAAACGCTACCGGTATGCCCATCAGCAGGATGGCGAGGCAGAACAGCCAGAAATGGCTGATCAGAATTGCAATTGCAGCAGCCATGGAAAATAGCGACCCGGCGACCATCGCACCGATAAAGCCTGCACGACGCCCCCATCGCCGCATCACCATCGCTGCTGGTACGGTACCCAGGGCCGTCCCAACAACTGAAGCGGCAACTGGCAGCGTTGCCAGCGCGGCCGTTTCATTTAGCCGGGCGCCCACCAAACCGGCAATCAACACGATTGCGGGTACCGTCGACAGTGCCAGGCACTGACTAAAAAAGAGCACTACAAGGTTAGAAGGGGTAGCTGTCGGCACCGAAATCACAATCGATCACCCGTACTCGGCATAGAAGTCACGTTAACGCCGGGCCGTTACGATCCATGTGGCACTAGGAACCTCCAGCACGCCATCCACCACGTAGTTCATCAACGCCCTTTTCATCTCTGCCAGCGCCAGCCCCCGCTGCTTTTCGGTTACCTTTTCCAGCAGGGTTCTGAGCGGACCCAGCGTTAACAGGTATTCAATCGCGGACCCCACCTCGCCCATGTGCATCACATCATCCAGAGGCTCGATCTCGATGCTCGAGAAGCCAGCCTCAGTCAGTAGGCAATCAAGATGTTGCGGATCTGCCATCGAAAACGGCCCCGGTGCAAACGGGTCAGCCGGCGCTTTCGGTCGATCCTCTTCTGGCAGCAACGCCACAGCAGCACGGGTAGCGTCATACAACCAGGGATTTTCCTTAATCGCGCGCCAGCACATAAACACCATGCGACCATCAGATTTTAATGACTGACGAAGATTACTCAGGGCGGCGACCGGTTGATCAAAAAACATCGTTCCCAGGCGCGAGTAGATCAAATCAAAATGTTGCGCAGGAAACTCCCCATCGACAACATCAACCTGAACAAAGCTGAGCAGCGGTGTTGATCCGTGGCGTTGGCGCGC
>JBPEXY010000136.1:0-35140 GCA_052031065.1 Immundisolibacteraceae bacterium
CCGGCAAATAATGTGCGATCATCCGGCGCCGTCTTCTCAAGCACAATCACCGGGTTGGCATGAACGATACGCCCATTAACCAGCTGCGGTTCTCCGTCACGCAGCACAATGCGCGAATGCGGTGGTAATTCACCGGATCGCAGGTAGCGCTGAAAATCCGCGCTGTTGAACCCCAACACCTCACGACTAACCACCATAGGCGAGCTGGCCGCTCCGTCTGCCTGCGCAGCAGCAGCCAATTGCATATAGTCGCCCCGCTGCAGGTGGTAGGCGCCAAGCAACAGCACAGCAAGAATCGGAAACAGTGATGCCAGGGTCACAATACCGAAACCGGCATTGCGGTTATCGCTACCCCCCACCATGCGACAGACGCCAATGCCCAGCGCCAACACCAGCGGTACCGTCACCGGCCCTGTAGTGACTGCGCCACAATCCCAGGCCAGACCCAGTAGATGCTTCATTTGTGGGTGCTGGGCGGCCCAGAAGGTCATTGCCAGCAAGGTTCCAACCAGCGGCAGAATCAAGACCTTCAGCGACCAGCCACGCAGAAACCGCAGCACGCCGAGGGTGACTGCCACGCCCACGCCGAGGCCAACCGCCATCACCAGCTGGTCGGCATGGTCATTCAACAGTAGATACAGCAGCGGTGCCTGCTGCGGCTTTACCCCGGCCCCTGCAGCTTTTAATACCGCAATGGCCGGTTCCGCCAGAGTTGCGCCAATGCCGAGCAGAAAGGCGAACAGCAGAATCACCCCAACATGCGCCTTGCGCGGCAACAGCGCACCAATACGCTCCCCAAGCGGCATCAGCCCAAGCCGCAATCCCTCCATAAAAAACATCAGACCGATGATCACCACCAGGGTACCGGCAGCAATCATCCCCGCAAACGCGATTGGCAAACCCAGAACCAGCAGCTGAAAGAGAAACAGGTAGGCCACAATGAACCAGACGCCGCGCAACTGCTCGACAAACTGGTCGCGCACATAGGACCAGAGAATCTGTAGAGTGCCCTTAAGCCCAAGTTCAAACTGAGCCTGGCCGATATTGCTACTATTCAAGTAGTGCTCCAGAAATCCCTTTCAGCGTCGGAGAAAAATAATTCTAGTCGTTTATTGGAAGTAGTTCAGACCTGATCTGACCTCGAAACTGAAAAAGATGAGGCTCACCAGGTTTTAGGCCGGGACAGAACCAGCCATCGAAACCGACGAATCAGCCTCATGCTTTACAATAACGAGCGGATCTTCCAAACAGAAAGCTCAGAAAGCCACCCTGCTGAGTCTGGCACAAAAACTGACCAACGCATTGATAGCCTGTCCGGTCATGAGCCTGTCACCGCACACACTTTAGCGTTTCAGGATCGGCTGGTATTGGGCCAGTAATTTATCACTGGCCACCCCGGTAACCTACCAATGCTGATGCTCTGTTAGGCCAACCTGTACCGGCCACGCTAAAATGGATAGGTGTCACCACCTCGAACACACTGCGAAACAATTGAGTGATTATGAATAGTCCCCTTGCCTCTTCCCTGCCCCGTTCCAACCGCTTTGACCTGCTTGAGCAGCAACTCAACAAGCAGATTTTGCTGCTTGATGGTGCTATGGGCACCATGATTCAGAGCTACGAACTGGAAGAGAGCGACTATCGCGGCGAGGAGTTTGCAAGCTGGCCGAGTGACCTCAAAGGGAACAATGACCTGCTGAGTCTGACCCAGCCGCAAATCATCAAGGCAATCCATACGGCCTACCTTGAAGCGGGCGCTGACATTCTCGAAACCAACACCTTCAATGCGACCTCCATCGCGATGGCCGATTACGCAATGGAAGCCGAGGTGCGCAGAATCAACCGCGAATCCGCCCGGCTGGCCCGTGAAGCAGCCGACGAAATTGAAGCCAGAACGCCCGAACGACCACGCTTTGTGGCCGGCGTACTGGGGCCAACCAACCGCACTGCATCGATATCGCCGGATGTTAACGACCCTGGCTTCAGGAATGTCAGTTTTGACCAGCTGGTGGAAGCCTACCTTGAAGCCATCGAAGGACTGATTGAAGGTGGTGCCGATATTCTGCTGGTCGAGACGGTGTTCGATACCCTCAACGCCAAAGCTGCGCTGTTCGCTATCTCGCGATTTTTCGAGACACAGAACCGGCAATGGCCGGTGATGATCTCGGGCACCATTACTGATGCCAGCGGACGCACCCTTTCCGGCCAGACCGATGAAGCTTTCTGGTACTCGCTACGCCACATCAAGCCGCTCAGCATCGGTTTTAACTGTGCGCTGGGAGCACCCGAACTGCGCCAGTACGTCGCCAACCTGTCAGGCAAGGCAAATGTGCGAGTCAGCGCTCACCCCAACGCCGGGCTTCCCAACGAGTTTGGCGGTTACGACGAAACCCCGGAGCAGATGGCTGCGGAAATCGGTGAGTGGGCCGACTCTGGCTACCTGAATATTGTCGGTGGTTGCTGCGGCACCTCTCCCGCACACATACAGGCGATTGCCGAGGCAGTAAAAGATTCTGCCCCCAGAGCGCTGCCTGACCTGCCGGTCGTCACCCATCTTAGCGGCCTGGAACCGACCAACATTGATGAGCAGAGCCTGTTCATCAATGTTGGCGAGCGCACCAATGTCACCGGCTCGGCAAAATTCAAACGACTGATTCTGGAAGGTGATTACGACACCGCGCTGGAGGTTGCCCGTCAGCAGGTGGAAAACGGTGCCCAGATCATCGACATCAACATGGATGAGGCGATGCTCGATGGTGTGGAGGCGATGACCACCTTCCTCAAGCTGGTCGCCGCGGAACCGGAAATTGCCAAAGTACCGGTAATGATTGATTCCTCGCGCTGGGAGATCATTGAAGCGGGACTCAAATGCCTGCAGGGCAAAGGGGTGGTCAATTCCATCAGCCTGAAAGAGGGTGAAGAGAGCTTTCTGCGCCAGGCCCGGCTGGTGCGCGACTATGGCGCGGCGGTGATCGTTATGGCGTTCGATGAGACTGGTCAGGCTGACAGTTTCGAGCGCAAGGTAGAAATTTGCACCCGCTCTTACCGTCTGCTGGTCGACGAAGTGGGCTTCCCGCCTGAGGATATTATTTTCGACCCCAATATTTTTGCGATCGCAACGGGCATTGAGGAACACAACAACTACGCGGTCGATTTTATCGAGGCAACCCGCACTATCAAACAGACCCTGCCACACGCCATGATCTCCGGCGGGGTTAGCAATGTCAGCTTTTCGTTCCGCGGTAATAACCCGGTGCGCGAAGCAATCCACGCGGTATTTCTCTACCATGCGGTCAAAGCCGGAATGGACATGGGAATTGTCAATGCCGGACAGCTCGCGGTCTACGACCAGTTGCCAGATGAGCTGCGCGAGCGGGTGGAAGATGTGGTACTCAACCGACGCGATGACGCCACTGATCGACTACTGGAAATTGCCGACCGCTACCGTGGCGATGGCACCAGCACGGCACAGAGTGAAGACCTGAGCTGGCGCGAACTACCCGTAACCGAACGCCTCTCCTATGCACTGGTGAAGGGAATCGACAAGTTTGTGGTGGAAGATACCGAGACGGCTCGTCAACAGGTTGATCGGCCTATCGAGGTGATCGAAGGCCCACTGATGGATGGCATGAACGAGGTTGGCGACCTGTTTGGTGACGGCAAAATGTTCCTGCCGCAGGTAGTGAAAAGCGCGCGGGTAATGAAAAAGGCAGTGGCACACCTGGTGCCGTTTATCGAGGCGGAGAAGAGCGATGATAGCCGCTCGGCCGGAAAAATTCTGATGGCCACGGTAAAAGGCGATGTTCACGACATCGGCAAAAATATTGTCGGCGTGGTCCTGCAGTGCAACAACTTCGAGGTGATCGACCTTGGCGTAATGGTGCCGGCAAGCACAATCCTGGAAACCGCCCGTCAGGAGCAGGTCGACATTATTGGGCTTTCCGGGCTGATCACCCCTTCGCTGGAAGAGATGTCATTCATTGCCAAAGAGATGCAGCGTCTCGATTTTGATATTCCACTGCTGATTGGCGGCGCTACCACCTCGCGGGTACACACGGCGGTAAAAATCGCCCCCGGGTATGACGGAGCGGCCATCTACGTTAAGGATGCCTCGCGCGCAGTCGGTGTGGCGCAGAACCTGATCGGCGACCAGACCCGCGATAGCTACGTCACCGACGTGCAGCAGGAATACCAGGCACTGCGGGAACGTCACGCCGGCAAGAACCAGAAAAAACAGTGGCTCAGCTTTGCTGCTGCGCAGCAGAACCGCCAGCCGATTGACTGGCAAAGTTACCAACCGCCGGTGCCAGCACAGCCTGGCGTGCAGGTGTTTGATGAGTATCCACTGGAGCAACTCGCCGCCTGTATCGACTGGACACCCTTTTTCATGACCTGGGAGCTGGCGGGCCGTTTTCCACGCATTCTTGACGACGAGGTAGTCGGCGAACATGCGCGCCAGCTCTACGCTGATGCGCAGCATATGCTCAAGCAGATTATTGACGAGAAGTGGCTCACTGCCAGGGCGGTAATCGGTCTGTTTCCTGCCAACAGCGATGCCGAGGAGATCATCGTCTACGCAGATTCAAACCGGGAATCTGAATTGGCGCGGCTGCACCACCTGCGCCAGCAGACCCAGCGGCCTCCTGGAAAACCCAATCACTGCCTGTCTGACTATATCGCACCGCTGGAAAGCGGTATCGCCGATCACATCGGCGCTTTTGCGGTGACCGCCGGGATCGGTATCGAACCGCATCTCAAGCGCTTCGCAGAGAGCCATGACGATTACAGTTCGATTCTGTTGAAAGCCCTTGCTGATCGACTCGCCGAGGCTTTTGCGGAGTTGATGCACCAGCGGGTGCGGCAAGAATTCTGGGGCTACGCTGCCGGAGAACAGCTCGATAATGAAGCACTAATAAAGGAGCAGTACCAGGGCATAAGGCCAGCGCCTGGCTACCCCGCGTGTCCCGATCACACCGAGAAACAGCAACTCTGGGAACTGCTTGATGTGACCAACAACAGTGGTATTGAACTGACGGAAGGACTGGCCATGTATCCGGCAGCCAGTGTCAGCGGCTGGTACTTCAGCCACCCCGATTCTCGTTACTTTATTGTCGGCGATGTTAATCGCGATCAGGTTGAAGAGTACGCTAAACGGAAGGGCTGGAGCATCGAAGAGGCTGAGCGCTGGCTCGCGCCCAACCTCGGGTACGACCCGCAAATGAAGCAGAGTGCCTGATCACCAGAATTGACCGATAGCACTACAACTGTTTCAACATCCAGACATCGCAACCACCGTGCGGCGTTCCCGGTAGCGGAGCATCAAGTTCGATAAAGCCGAGGCTGCGGTAAAGCTGACGGGCAGCCTGCATGCTGGAAAGGGTGTCCAGATAACAGTGACGGTAGCCGAAATCGGTGGCGAATTGCAGACCGGTAACGGTGAGCGCTCTGCCGATACCCTGACCTCGGTATTGAGGTAGCAGAAACAGTTTACGCAATTCACAGATGGGGCCGGTAAGACCGCTGCCAACCGTTGGCGTATCAAAGGGGGCTACGCCGCCACAGCCGACGACTTCCCCGTCCACCAATGCCACCCAATAGCCGCGGTCCACGCCCCGGTAGTAGCGACTCATCGCGGTGACTTCCGCATCTCCAGGACCAAAACCTTCACCGACAGCGCCAAACTCAGCACCTACCTGCTGAATGATGGCACGAACCTGGTCGTCCTGCTGTTCAGCTATCGGCTCAATTCGATACACGGGAAAGGCCCTTTCCACATGCGGCTACTGCAGGTGGACTCTATCAATCGGGAAACAGGCTGTACCACTTAGTTGTAGCGAGCGCTGATTATTCGCTCTCCAGCAGCGCACTGTTGGCCGGCAGACCCATGGCGATACGACCATACATCTCCGCAGTGGTATCAAAATTAAGGCCACCGTGACTGTTGATGGCGTGAACATCACGCCAGGCCCGCTGGATCATGTTACTGCTCTGCAGTGCTCCACCACCTGCGGCGACAAATATCCGCTCTATAGCACGGGTAAACAGGGTCACACCGTAAGCGTTGTTGAACATCGCACGGGCCTGCAACTGCTGGCCTTCCTTCTCGCCAGCTTTGGCTCTGCGCATCAGTTCCCGACTGTCTCCCTTGATCAGTCGTTCGCCCATCTCAATCTCGGCTTCCGCTTCGACGATGCGGATCAGTGTCGGCACCTTCTCGATCTGCTGACCCGCGCCGAACACCAGCGTGCGGGTTCTGGTTTTTTCTTTAAAGGCTTCCAGCGCCCCCAACGCCGCACCACAGGCCGGAGCAACCAGCGTACAAAGAGATGGCGGGAAAAAAGACTGTTTGTAAAGAGGGCCGGTATTGAGCTCGCGGCCCGGCGCGTAACCCTGGGTCACTTTGGTCAGGGAGAAAATCAGCTCATCAGGAACAAAAACTTCATCAAGCGTAATGTCTTTGCTGCCGCTGCCCTTAAGTCCCGCCACGTCCCAGCTGTCGTGGTCGATATTGAAATCAGCAGCCGGAATCACACATTGGCAAAATTCCGGTGGGTTGCCATCTTCCTGGTCGATTAATACGCCAAGCAGCGCAAATCGGGAGTGATCCACCCCGCTGGCGAAGGTCCAGCGGCCACCACGAATCTCGATACCACCGGCAACCTTGGTCACCTCACCAGAGGGATTAAACGGGGTACAGGTCTGGTTATTGTCATCTTCTCCCCAGATAAATTCCTGTGCCTTCGGGTGAAAATATCCAAGGTAGTAATTGTGAATGGCAAGAATACTGACCACCCAGGCACTCGAAGCACACCCGGCCCTGGCAATCTCCTTGGAGACATCGAACAGCGTCATCAGGTCCAGTTCATAACCACCGAAAGCCTTCGGCTGGACAATGCGATAAAACCCGGCTTCGCGAAAGTCCTCATAACTTTGATCAGGCATACGGCCCATCTGCTCACATTCCTGGGCTCGTGCTGCAATAGTCGGCGCCATGTCCCGCGCCCGCTGAATCAGCTCTTCTGATGTTGGTACTGCCATCTTGTCTTTCCCTCTGATTATGGTCACGGGGATTAAAACCTCCACCTTACAGACGCTGCCCCCGGTTCGTAGCACCCAGCATATAACCGATGCGACTGGCAGTACCAATTAAAGGTACCAATAACATTATTGTTTTTACTTATACTGCACGCTTTACTATCATCAATATGCTCTAAATGAACCTGCGCAAACTCAACCTCAACCTGCTCCTGGTGTTCGACCACATCTGGAGCACTCGTAACCTGACACAGGTGGCCTCGCAACTGAACATGACGCAACCCGGGGTGAGCACCTCGTTAAACCGGCTACGCGAACTGTTCAACGACCCGCTGTTCAAGTGGAACGGCAACACCATGACACCGACGCCGCGCGCACGCCAGCTTGCGCCGCGCATCCATGCACTTCTGGTGGAGATGGATCAGCTGATCGGTGGCAGCAGCAATGATATCGCCGAGACCAAACGTGAGTTCGTACTCGCCAGCGTTGACTGGGTCTTTGCAGACTCGGGCAACGGTCTGCTGCTAAGGGTACGTAATCAGGCTCCCGGCATAAAACTGCGCTTTGAGCATCTCTCCCTGGCAATGTTTGAACAGCAGGAACGCTACGGTATTGATCTGATCATTGCCCCCGATGTCGGACTGCTCAACACCACGCTGGAAAAACGGCAGATCTACGAGGACTCTTTCATCGGAGTGGCCGCCAAAGATAACCTTTCCGTTGGCAAGCGTCCCAGCATCAACAAATTCGCCACGCTGCCGAAAATCCAGCTCAATACGGCGGGGTTGGCAGTTTCCCATCATCACTCGGTGAACACGGAAAAGGCAGCAAACGGCAGCAGCGCTGGTGGCGACTGGTCAGTACAAACCTACAGCTACCTGACCATTCCTTTTTTGCTGCAGCAGAGCGATTGTGTCGCTGTGGTGCCGAAACGACTCGCCCAACACCTTGAGGGGGTCACCGACATTCGCACCTTTACCCTGCCCAGGTCATTTGGTCCGCTGCCGATTTTTCTCTACTGGCCGAAACAGTTCAACGATGATCTACAACACACCTGGCTACGTCAGCAGATCGTTGAAACCGCCCACCCTGAATGACACCCGTCGATAGCGTTATGCTTAACCTTTAGCCTTAGCTGCCCGGAATCAAGTTGCGGGCCGATTGCAACTGCTATTTTCTAACCTTCCCAGGAAGACCACTGCGTGGAGTTTGATAATGGCTATAAATATCCGCGAGGGGTACGAGTTCATTGTCGATTACTACCAGCCCGGTGACCGTATTTTTCTATTTGGATTCAGCCGCGGTGCCTACTCTGCGCGCAGCCTGCCCGGAATAATCTATAAATGTGGCATTCTGCGCTGCGGACATCGACACCGTATCCCGCAGGCGTTTAATCTTTACAAGAACCGTAACAAGCAGGATCAAGCAGACCCGTTCAAACAAAGTTACTGCTGGTTGCAAAGCAACAACGACGGAATCCAACCTGCGGTCCACCTGGTCGGCGTATGGGATACGGTATCAGCACTCGGGTTTCCGCTGGCGCCGGTAAGATCGCTAAACCCGTTTTCCAAACGCTGGTATGGCGTTCACGATGCCTACCTGCATGACAACATTGCCCACGGCTATCAGGCACTGAGCATCGATGATCAAAGAAAGATTTTCCATCCCCACCTGTGGAAGGAAAGGGCCTTAGAGGGTCAGGTCATGGAGCAGGTCTGGTTCAGCGGCGTCCACGCTAACATCGGTGGTGGATATCGCCGATCAGGGCTGTCTGATTTGGCGCTCGAATGGATGGTTACCAAGGCGGTCGCTGCCGGCCTGCTGCTCTGGGGTGACCAGCAGCAGCGAGTCCTGCGCTCTGCTGATGCAACGGGCAAAATCTACGACTCCCGCGCGGGTGTCGGCAAAGTCTACTTACCCCAACTTCGCACTATTCCCAGCGGTGCGAAAATCCATCATTCCGTGGTTGAAAGACTGGCGGATTCCGACTCCCATTACGATCCGCAAAACCTGCCAACCAATTATCAGCGGGTCGATAACGATGGCCCTGTCTCGTGAACAACTCCGGCCTGATCAACAGATTAATTTTTGCAGTTTCGATCCTGCTTCCGCCAATACTGTGGGCCGAATGCCCACCCGGCGAGAATACATTAGAAGAGCAGCGGCGGCTGCTTCTGGAACATGGCCGCCCTCAGCCCTCAACCAGGCCAGCGGCAACCCTCGCAGCAGGCGGTTCATCATCACCGGTTTACCTGTTTAGCCGGCTGAGAAAAAACCATACGGGTATCAAACTGGAACAGGGTAAAACCTACTCGATTCGGTTCACAGAAGCATCAAGCTGGTGTGATGCGGCGATTACCAGCGACCACCAGGGATGGGTACGGGAGAACCTGAGTGGCTCGCAGAAACTCCTACACGCCTTTTCGCGTCCTTTCAGCCGCTTTTGGAAGACCCCGCTGTTTGGTGTGGTTGGTGGAATTAGCGGCCACCGTTTCAGCCGCTTCGACCTGAGTAGAACCGGCAATAGCCAGTTTGAGGCACCGGCAAGCGGCGAACTCTATCTGTTCGCCAACGATCTGTGGCCTATGTACTTCAACAATCACGGTTATCTGCTGTTAACCGTAAGCGCCGTGGAATAAAAACCGGCGCTACGCTTTTAGCCTAAGCCGCGTCAGTTAGCGACCAGCCCCTGGTTCAGTTCGGACCAGGCGAACCTGCCCGATCACCGTGCTCCAGCATTAATCGCGTCCAACGCCTGCTGTCCAGGGTTAAGACGCTCATAAGGAATTGAAGCCAGCGGTTCTTCCACCGTTTGCAGAACATCATGGAAATCGGTCACATCAGGATTTACATAGAGCAAACCGGTGGCGATTTTCCCCTGCTCCTGACAATCGAGCAGATAGTCGATCGCTTTTTTTCGATCATAGGGATCATACTGTTCATCGAGCTTGTGCAGGTTGAGGAGCGAACCGTCGTGCATCTTCACCTGGGTACTGGTACCCGGATCGAAATCCACCTTGATGGTCTTTTGATGCGGTACATAATCAGCAGTCACCACCGGTACATCATGTTCGCGCACATACTCGTAGCTGCGAGTGGAGCCCTCATGATTGTTAAAGGTCACACAGGGAGAGATACAGTCGATCAGTGCAAACCCGGGATGACTCAGCGCCCCCTTAATCAGCGGGATCAGCTGCTTTTTATCCCCGGAGAATCCGCGGGCGACATAGGTGGCACCCAGTTGTAGTGCCATCTGTATCAGGTCGATCTGTTCAAACGGGTTGGGCACCCCGCCCTTGCTCGCTGAGCCAAAATCAGCAGTGGCTGAAAACTGCCCCTTGGTTAACCCATAAACACCATTGTTTTCAACCATATAGAGCATGTTCAGGCGCCGGCGGATGATGTGGCTGAACTGGCCAAAGCCGATCGAGGCGGTGTCACCATCACCGGAGACACCGATGTAAACCAGATCCCGATTCGCCACATTGGCACCGGTCACCACCGACGGCATACGTCCATGGACAGAGTTAAAGCCGTGGGACGCGCCAAGAAAATAGGTCGGCGTTTTCGAAGAACAACCAATGCCACTGATCTTGGCTACCTGGTGAGGCGGCAGATCCAGCTCATAACAGGCCTGAATGAGCGCCGCGCTGATGGAATCGTGGCCACAGCCGGCGCACAGCGTGGAGATACTGCCTTCATAATCCCGGCGTGTGTAACCCAGAGCGTTTTTGGAAATCGCGGGATGGGCAACTTTTGGTTTGGCGTAACTCATAACTCTCTACCTGAGTATCTGGATATCTGACTGGGTTCTGTGGTTCAAAGGACGGTGCCTGCCGGTCTCGAACTAGGCGGATTTACGTTCCGCGCTCTGTGCTTCGGCGCGGCCGGCAATGGCATCACGCAGAAAAGAGGCGGTTACCGGCATGCCGTCGTAATGAGTAATCGACACCAGCTTGTCAGGTGATACGTCACCCTCAATCATCAACAGCGAACGCAGCTGTGCATCACGATTCTGATCAACCACGTAGAGCTGCTCGTGACGGTCAATAAAACTCCAAACCTCTTCCCCAAACGGGAATCCACGTAGCCGCATCAGATCGTAGTGAAGCCCCTGCTCTGCCAGCAGGTCGACCGCCTCGGGTATTGCCTCAGCAGTGGTGCCGAGGTAGATAACACCAGCGGAGCGTCCCTGATCCTCAATCACCGCTGCGGGAACCAGCGACGCGGCCGTTTTGAACTTGGCGAGCAAGCGCTCCATGTTCTCCTGGTACTCGGGTCCGTTTTCCGTATAACCGCCATATTTGTTATGGCCCGAGCCACGGGTAAAAAACGACCCCCTGGTCGGGTGGGTGCCGGGGTAGGTACGATAGGGAATACCATCGCCATCAATATCGAGATAGCGGTAAAAATCGAAGCCCTCCTCCAGCATCTCGTAATTAGCCACCTTGCCACGATCCCACTGGTAGTCATCTTCGATCTGCAGGGGATCGCTGACCGAATCATTCATCCCCAGATCAAGGTCACTGACCAGAATCACCGGTGTCTGCAATCTTTCAGCAAGGTCAAACGCCTGCATGGAAAAATCAAAACACTCTTTCGGCGTTGCCGGAAACAGCAGCACATGGCGACTGTCACCATGGGAAGCATAGGCACAGGCTAGCAGGTCTGACTGCTGGGTTCGGGTCGGCATTCCAGTCGATGGTCCAACCCGTTGAACATCCACCAGCACTGCCGGGATCTCCGCGTAATAAGCCAGCCCGAGGAATTCACTCATCAGCGATATTCCCGGTCCGCTGGTGGCGGTAAACGCACGGGCGCCGTTCCAGTTGGCACCGATCACCATGCCAATTGCAGCCAGCTCGTCCTCTGCCTGAGCGATGCCGAACAGCTTGCGTCCAGTTTGCGGATCGACCCGCAGTTTTTCAGCGTATTTGGTGTAACCATCGATCACCGAAGTTGACGGCGTAATTGGATACCATGCGGCCACCGTCGCACCGGCATAGACAGCGCCGAGCCCGGTCGCACTGTTACCATCAATAAGAATACGGTCGCCGTTCAGGTCCCGCGGTTCCAGCGACACCGGCAGAGGACAGTCATAAAACTGACTGGCGTATTCATGACCGGTACGCAGTGCTTCGATGTTCATGGCAATAATCTTGTCCTTGCCCCTGAACTGCTCGCCGAGTAGCTGCTCCATCACTGCCATATCGATATTCAGCAAAGCACTCAGCGCACCAGCGTAAACCACATTCTTAAACAGCTGACGGTGGCGTGCCTGCTCATATTTCTCCACCACAATCTGCGTCAGCGGCAGACCGATATAGGAGATGTCATCGCGCAGGGTGTGGGGGTTGATCGGCTTGGTGGAGTCATAAACCAGAAAGCCGCCGGGCGGCAGTTCGGCGACATCGCGGTCAAAGGTCTGCGAATTCATCGCCACCATCACATCAACATCGCCACGGCGTCCGGTATAACCCTTCTCGGACACTCGAATTTCGTACCAGGTGGGCAGCCCCTGGATGTTGGACGGAAAAATATTTTTTGGGCCTACAGGCAAGCCCATTCTAAAAATACTCTTGGCAATCAGAGAGTTGGCGCTTGCCGAACCGGAGCCATTAACATTGGCAAAGCGCAGCACCAGCTCATTAACACGACTCAGTTCCGACATATTCCACCCGCCTGCGGCAATTTAAGTATCGATTTCTGCATATCCCAGGCACTGGTTGGGCAACGCTCGGCGCAGAGACCACAGTGCAGGCAGACGTCCTCATCCTTGACCATAACCCTGCCGGTTTTCACCTCATCGCTGACAAAAAGGTCCTGCAAAAGATTGGTCGAAGGTGCAGTCAGATTTTGCCGTAACTCCTCTTCCGGCGCGTCGCCGGTAAACGTAATGCAGTCAGTGGGGCAGATATCGACACAGGCGTCACATTCGATACAGAGATTGCTGGTGAACACTGTCTGTACATCGCAGTTGAGACAGCGACGGGCCTCTTCATAGGCCTGTTTCGGATCAAAACCGGTTTCGACTTCAACCACCATCGAAGCGAGTGCCTGCTCCAGCTCGACCTGCGGCACCACCCGTCGCTGCAGAGCGTCATAGTCGTTACTGTAGGTCCAGTCATGGAGCCCCATTTTCTGACTGATCAGGTTAACCCCGCGCGGTGGCCGCTCACTGGTTTCGCGACTGTTGCAATAGAGGTCGATAGAGATCGCCGCAGCGTGGCCATGGGCAACAGCGGTAATGATATTTTTGGGGCCAAAAGCGGCGTCACCACCGAAAAAGACATTAGGTAAAGTCGACTGGAAGGTCTCCTCGTCAACCACCGGCATATCCCATTCATTAAATTCGAGGCCAATATCGCGCTCGATCCAGGGGAACGAATTACTCTGGCCAATCGCGACCAGCACATCATCACACTCGACCGTAACCGGGGCATCATCAGTGGGGAGCAGCTTACGGCGACCATTATCATCATACTCGGCACGTACTTTCTGGAACCGGACGCCGGTCAGCCTGCCGTGGTCGCTTTCATAACCCAACGGTTGGTGAAAATTGAGAAATGGCACGCCTTCCGCCATCGCGTCCTCTTTTTCCCACTCCGAGGCTTTCATCTCCTCGAAGCCACTACGAACGGTAATGGTGACTTCTTCGCCGCCAAGCCGCCTGGCGGTACGACAGCAGTCCATGGCGGTGTTGCCACCACCGATAACGACAACTCGTTTACCGATCTCTGTAACGTGCCCAAAATGAACACTGGATAGCCAGTCGATGCCAACATGAATATTGTCACCAGCAGCCTCCGCCCCGGGGATATCCAACCAGTTACCACGCGGAGCACCGGTACCGACGAAGATGGCGTCAAAACCCTCATCCAGCAGCGCCTGTAAGCTGGTAATTTCAGTACCAAAATGGGCCTTGACTCCCATATTGATAATCAGGTCTACCTCATCGTCAAGAACCTCGGCAGGCAGACGAAAGCTGGGGATCTGCGTGCGCATGAAGCCACCGCCCTTGCGCTCGCGCTCAAACAGCTCGACATCATAGCCCAGTGGCATCAGGTCTCTGGCAACCGCCAGAGAAGCCGGGCCGGCACCGATCAACGCAATGCGCTTACCGTTTTTCTTCTTCGGAATTTCCGGCAGGCGCTGGCTAATATCGCCTTTATTGTCCGCCGCCACCCTCTTCAGGCGGCAGATCGCCACCGGTTTTTCCTCAACCCTGCCGCGCCGACAGGCCGGCTCACAGGGCCGGTCACAGGTGCGCCCTAGCACTCCGGGAAAAACGTTACTGTGCCAGTTGAGCATATAGGCATCGGTGTAACGCTCCGCGGCGATCAGGCGAATATATTCAGGCACGTTGGTATGCGCGGGGCAGGCGTGCTGACAGTCCACAACCTTCTGGATGTAGTCGGGGTCTCTAATGTCTTTCTGTTTCAAGGTGCTCAGTTTCTGTTTGGTTGGCAGGTAGCATCCCGTTATTACTTATCGATTTCAGATGCTTGTTCACTTAGTTATCGGGGACACTTACCAAATTCTTCAGTTCCTACGACTCTACTAGCGCCCCAGCCGGCGGTTCGTGATGGACCGATCCGTCAGTGGCACTGGAATCACAGCGGAGACGAAGCTCAATAACTCTCGCAGATCCAGTCCTCTCGACCACTATTCAATCGATGCCCCTCCAATGCCTGTTAACCAGAACCGGACGGCGGGCCTCTTCCACGCTTTCCGGACGCAACCGCAGCGCTTCAGGAACTATTTTTCCGGTCTAATATGCCGAATCAATCTGGTCTATATCGCGCCACCGCAATGCGGTATTGGCATTGCGCACGATTACAGGGGAATGCATGTCTGACGTTGCCGCGAGAATAACCGTGTAATCTAAGCGGCGGAGGGCGCTCAGGTCAATACTGTGCTCGCTGTTTTACCCTGTCGCCCGGTTAAATTCCGGCTCCTGATCGGCGGCCGGCGCGGCTACCGATTATTCCTCCCGCCAATTGGTCAGTTCACGCAGCACTGCAGTGGCGAAACAGCCAGTTGGCAGCTCGAATTCGAGCTCAAGATCTTCCTCCAGCCAGCGCCACCGTAGGGATTGCAGCTCCAACTTCAGGCGCCGGCGTTGATGTCGTAACCGCTCGTGCTCCAGGCCGTCGCGCAGATCCGCCAGCTGTTCAGCAATTTGCAGCTCCAGCGCTCCGGCATCACCAACCGCCGGCAGCACTCCCTGCCCCCACAGCGGTCCCGACGGGTGGATGTCTCCACTAACAAAGCGCTCGCGTTCAGCATCAGCAATGGCGTCGACAACAAAAAAACTCTGGGTGCCTGCCAACATCACCACTTCACCAGCTAACAGCTGATCCCAACTGCCAAGCCTGACCCGCTGCTGCAACACCTGGTTAAAAAGGTGGCTGCGAGCCGCAGAGATCAGCAACCCGCGTAACTGCCTTCCCGCTCTCTTGCGGCCGGAGAAGAGCGCTCGAGCAGCTTCCAGGTTGCCGCCCCGCGAACCAAATCGTTGTTCGCCAAAATAGTTGGGGACCCCGCTCGCTTTTAGAACCAGTAGCCGCGCTTCGATTTGGTCATGGTCGCCATCCAGCTCGCGCAGCCGGATAGTGAAACGATTGGCCTGATGAAAACCACGCTTGAGCTTACGGCGGTGACGCTGCTGAACCAGAATCTGCCACCGATTCTCGGTCTGTGCTGATGGCGGTAACGGGGGATCTCCCCTACCCGGCAACGCAATGCTCAGCCACTGTTCGGTCACCGCGAATTTGTCCTTCAGGCCGGAGAACCCGATGTTAGCGGGCCGTACCCCAGCCCATCTGGCCAATTCATTCACCAATTCGGGGGTGGTCATGCCGCGTTTGCGCACCCTGACCCAGAGATGCTCACCAGCACCGTCAAGCTCTGGCTCCAGCTGTTCGGACACCTGAAAATCGCTCAGATCTCGACGGAAATTGGCAGCCGTAACAACTCCACCATGGAGAAAAGCTAAATCAAAAAAAGGATGCACTATACTCGCTATCCGCAGAGGGTTTTAAAGGTTGAAAAAAACAATAAAGCGATTGTTCCAGTGAATTCATCGTCGCTTCGAGTCTGTCTACACGCTGACACGGTAACGCTGCTAATCCCCACCCTCAAGAACCCCACGGTAAATCGACGAAACCGATTACCTTTTTCAGACCGGGAGCACTCCTGTTGCAGGATGAACAGATCAATCTTGCTGTAGCCCGCTTTGTGGTGCCATTTGCCAGTTTTGTCACCCCGTTCCTGGGCAGCTCGATCAATGTCGCACTACCGGCTATCGCGGATGAGTTTTCCCTCGATGCGGTGACTTCTGGCTGGTACAACACTTCATACTTTCTTGCGGCGGCCATGTTCATGCTGCAGTCCGCCAGGCTCGGTGATATTTACGGTCGGCGAAAATTCTACCTTGCTGGCCTGCTACTGATCGCCATCACCAGCCTGGGCATGCTGTTTGCCGTTTCAACCAATCAGTTGCTGCTATTGCGCTTCAGCCAGGGCATTGGCGGCGCACTGATTTTCGGCACCAGCCACGCCATTATGGCATCGATCTTTCCCCCGGAAATGCGCGGCCGAGCCCTCGGCCTCAACGTCACAGCAATCTATCTCGGCATGACCTGCGGCCCGTTTCTCGGTGGCCTGCTGACCCATCAGATCGGATGGCGCAGCCTGTTCATTCTCGCTGGCGGTATGAGCCTGGCTGCGGTACTGCTGTTCAACCGCTATATCCGCGGCGAGTGGCGTGACGCCGATGGTGAAGACTTCGACTGGTGGGGCAGCCTCTGGGTGGCCGTGGCACTCGCGGCTCTGGTAATCGGCAGTGGTCAGTTGCCTCAGCCGGGTTCGTTCATGCTGCTTATCACCGGGCTGGTTGTCGGTTTAATCTTTCTGCGCCAACAGCTGCAAACCCATAGTCCACTGCTTGATCTGAAGCTGTTTACCCATAACCGCGGCGTTTCGACGGCGGCGGGCAGCGCCTTTTTAATGTACTGCGGGACCTTCGGAGTTGTTTTTTTACTCAGTCTCTACCTACAGTACAACCATGGCCTTGATCCGCAACAGGCGGGCCTGGTCCTTGTTGTGCAACCGATCGCTCAAGTCTGTTTCGCCGCCCTTGCCGGCCGCCTCTCTGACCGGTTTGACCCGCGCTATCTGACGAGTGGTGGCCTAATCTGCACTGCAGTTGGAATCGCTCTGACCATGCTGGTGGGCCAACCCGGATCAATGATCTACGTATCGCTCGGTCTGGGACTCACCGGCATTGGCATTGCCAGCTTTTCCGCGCCCAACACCCACGCCGCCATGTCTGCGGTATCCAGACGTCAACTCGGGGTCACCAGTGGCATTCTGCAGACCGCCCGTCTCTGCGGACAGATGATCTCTCTCGGCGTGCCGATCATGCTGTTCAGCATTCTCCTGGGTCAGAACGTTAATCTGGCCGATACCGAACCGGGGGCGCTGCACAGGGCGCTAGTTATCGCCTTCAGCCTGTTTGTAGCGGTCAACCTGATGGCGGCTATCGTTTCCTGGATGCGGCCTCCAACTCTGCAGGGTAACCACTGAAGCCGCACAGGTGCTGACATCAAATCGCAGATACGGCACCATTGCCCGACAGAAAACATCCATTCAATAGCAGCGGGAGAACGCAAGACATGCCCTCATTCGATGCGGTATCACAAGTAGACCTGCACGAACTGACCAACGCAGTCGACCAGGCTAATCGGGAAATCGGCAATCGCTTTGATTTTAAAGGGACCAACGCACGGGTAGAGCAGGATGGCAATCAACTGACCCTGTCCGCACCCAACGAATTTCAGGTTGACCAGGTGCTCGACCTCCTGCGCGGCACCCTCGCCAAACGTAAAATAGATCTGAAGGCGATGGAGACGGGCGTCCGCGAATCGAATGTCGCCGAGTGCCGGCAGAACGTGACTATTCGCGAAGGAGTCGATCAGGCACTGGCGAAAAAAATCGTCACCCAGCTGAAATCGAGCAAACTGAAAGTACAGGCTGCTATTCAGGGCGACCAGGTGAGGGTAACCGGAAAAAAACGCGACGATCTGCAGGCCGCTATCGCGCTGCTGCGAGAAGCCGATCTGGAAATGCCACTGCAATTCATCAACTTTCGCGACTAGATGCCACGAACCACAATATAAATTGACTGAATGGGACTCGCTGAAGTCCATCGAAAATCAGGAGGATCAAATGACCAGCCCCCACCAAATCGATTACGACAACCTGCCTGCAGCACGCGCTAATGACTCCGTCGCGGCCCGCAATGGTGTCAGCTTCTGCGAAAGAGACTTTCTGACCCAGGCGAAAATCCCACCACTTCATAAAGTGCTGCCACCCGCGTTGATAATGCCGGATCAGGGATTAATCGACTTCAGCAAGGAGCTCGGCGTTGCATGGCCGGCCACCATGCCCGATCTGTTAGCGGGGAACGTCATGGTTGCCGCGGGCGATACGACACGGATCGGCGATGGTGCCGGCGGGGTGATATTGCTGATTCTCGCGGGTGGTGGAACGCTCCAATCGGACCAGGAGCAGGTAGAACTGCGCGCCGGGGATATCGCCTGCCTGCCGGGCAATCAGGGCATAACGGTCAGCGGCGGAAGCGCTGGTCTGCACTATTTTTTCGTCGATGACTCGCCGCTGCTGAGCTACCTCGGCTGGGAAGTAAAAACCACCGACCGCACCCGTTTTACCCACTATCCGGCAGAAGTATTAAAAGCCAGACTGGACGAGTATGAAGCCGCCGGCATAGATGCTTCAGGCGTTTTCCTGTCGCATCAGGGTCTACCGGACGAAAAACTGGCGACCCCGCATCTGTTCGCCCACCTGAACCGACTGATGCCGGGCGCAAGAAACACCGTGCACGCCCACGCCGCGCCGGCGCTCACCTACGTCATTCACGGCGGCAACAACTGCTATTCGCTGCTTGGCGAACCGCTGGTCAATGGGGAAATCGAGAACCCGGCTCGGGTCGACTGGGTCGACGGCCAGCTGTCGATTACGCCCCCAAATCTCTGGCATGGCCACTTTAACGATGGTGACGAGCCAATTCTCTCGCTGGTAATCCAGCCTGCCGGCCTCTACTACAACGATCGGACAATGAATTTCCAGTTTGCCGACCAACAATAGGAAACCAAAGCGATGAACGCACCCCAGCCGCTGCCGAAAATAGACCTTACCTGGCCAGAAGAGGGCTACACCAGAGTTCCCTACCAGGTCTACATGGACCCGGCAATCTACGCTCGGGAACAGGAACGGATCTTTCGCGGATCAACCTGGAGTTATGTGGCGCTCACCGTAGAACTTCCCAATCCAGGCGATTACAAAACCACTCAGATCGGCGATACGCCGGTAATTGTCACCCACGGGCTGGATGGTGAGTATCACGCCATGGTGAATCGCTGCGCTCACCGCGGAGCGCTGGTGTGCCGGGATAATTTTGGTCATGCGGATACGCTGACCTGCGTCTATCATCAGTGGGCGTTTGACACTTCTGGCGACCTGATCGGCGTACCGTTTCGGCGCGGACTGGCTGGCAAGGGCGGCTATCCGAAAGATTTCGATATGAAAGAACACGGCCTGCAGAAGTTGAAGGTGGAAGTGTTTGGCGACTGCATCTTCGCCAGCTTCGATCTGCAGATGCCGAGCGTGGAGGCCTACTTCGGGCCGGAAATGAGCGATTACCATCGGCGCATGTTCAACCGCCCGGTTGAGCTGTTGGGCTATCACCGTCAATTTATCCACAGCAACTGGAAACTCTACGCGGATAACACTCACGACCCCTACCATGCCAGCCTGCTGCACCTGTTCCACACCACTTTCGGCCTCTATCGGGCGTCGCAGATCTGTGGCACCGAGCTCGATGAAACCGGCATGCACAACTGTATCCACTCGAAAGCCGGTACCGACGAGGGTCGGCTCGACGACTACAAATCACCAGATATTCGCACCTACCAGGAAGGCTATACGCTGGCCGATCCCTCGGTACTGGCCGGCTGGCCCGAGTATGACGACGGCGACACGCTCTGTATTCACGTCATCTTTCCCAATCTGGTGGCACAGCAGATCGCCAACACCCTCGCCACCCGGCAGATCATCACCCACGGGCCAGATCAATTCGAGCTGATCTGGACCTATTTCGGCTACGCCGACGACACTCCAGAACAGCGGGCGATGAGGATCAAACAGATCAACCTGATTGGCCCGGCTGGTCTGATCTCCATGGAAGATGGCGATGTTTGCGAAATCGTGCAGGATGCGATCGTGCGCGATGGCGACAAGGCATCGGTGGTGCTCATGGGCGGCGACGGCATTGAACGCCAGGGCGATACCACCCTCACTGAATCGGGTATGCGCGGATTCTGGAACGGTTATCGCAAAATCATGGGTTTCTGATCAGGCTACTATTCAACTAGCTAGGATTGGGCTGGTCGCGGACCAATCGCGAACAGGAGGGGTAATATGCCGCCACCTGAGTACCCGTTTCAGAGCACCCCTTTCAATGCGGCTCTGACGCCCCTTTTGATAACTCCTGTTCAAGCTGCTCCCATAATAGCGACCAGAGCGGCTGGTTAATGACGTCGCTCTCCAGTAACAGTTCGTGCAGGGCCCCAGGTATCGACACCACCGTGCCGTTGGTTAGGCGGGCATCCAGCGCGTAAATAGCCCGATTGTCGACCACCTGATCCGCGCCAGCGACAAACTGGGTCACCGGCACTCTTATTCGAGCAATGCCATCACTGCGGTTTAAAACAACAATAGACCTGAACGCCGCCTGTAACCAGGCGAAGCTTGGCGACCCCAACTGCAGTTCGGGATGTTGCTGCAAACAGTGGCGCTGTCGCTCCACCTCCTCAACGTCAGAAGTGAGTTCGGATAATGAAGCGTCGCGAAAGGCTTCTGGATCATAACGGCCACCTCCAAAAACATACCGTTTCGCAAAACCGCAACGACAGGCCAGATAACTCACCGCACGGGCAAACCAGCGTGGATAAGGGTCGGTCACCAGATCAGCAAGGGTCGCCGTTAACCAGACCTGTCTGAACGTTTCGCCGTCCGGGTGACGCTCGGCGAGCCACCGTAACACCAGATGCCCACCCATTGAATGGGCCAGAATAAAGCGAGCGGGGGTAGAGAACAGATCGGCACTGATCACTGCCTGAAGATCATCAAGATAATCATCGAAACCAGGGACGTAACCTGCCTGGGAATTATCGATTAAACGGCTGGAGCCGCCCTGCCCTCGCCAGTCAAAACTGACTACCTCCAGGTTTCGCTGCAGCAGCCGGGCAACGACCGGCAGGTATTTTTCCAGAAATCCGGCCCGCCCCTGTACCAGCAGAATCGAAGCTCTGGGCTGAGTTGGCCGCCAGCACACGGCCCGAATCTCCAATGGTTTACCAATGAACTCATGGTGGCCCGACTTAACAGGCAGGAAGCGTTGTTCCGAAGAGTAGGTGATACCCCGTAGCGGACTATCACAATCATTGGACGAAGCTATCATGACCCGCCAGGGAAGAACTCCCGTCCTCCTAGAGTTTACTGGATAGCCTTTGAGAACCCATCACGGCGTAAGAAATGATCGCTGTTAAATGAGCGTTGCCCACTGCCCACCAGATAAGAGAGCTCCAACTGACGCTGACCAGGTACGTTGTCGATTGAATAATCCACCAGCCAGATACGCTGATACTGCCCTGGCCGGATATGGGGACCAATTTCAAACATCGGCTTGAGCTGGGCCGAACCACCGACCTTTAAAGGTTGTAACCACTTCTGACGCCAACCTCGAATATCAGGACCGGCGCTTAACTGTAAGATGCCATTGATGTATTGAGTCGGAACAGGGTTGAAAATCTGTTTGTCTCCAACACTCAACGTTGCCGGCGAACCGACACCTTCAAAATCGGGGCTGCTGGCTGCTGTCACCAACAGCCGTCCGGAAGCCATCGGCCGCCAGGTGACTTCCAGCTGCTCACTCGCCACTGGCAAGCGAAACCTTGTCAATCCAGACTCTCGCAGATCTGGTTCATATCCAGCGACAGTAAGATCACCATCCGCAGCGAGAATAATGACCTGCCCATCCTGCGCCATTTTAGAAATCTTAAGCTGTTCTTCGGACAGCTGCGGGGCGGTCAGATTCAATAGCGGATAGCCTCCACGCAAACCGTAAAAACGAAACAGTAACGCCTTAAACTGATCAAGCCTTGCAGCTGAAATCTGTAGCCCCTGGCGCCGCGGGCTAATCCCCATATGCTTTAGCTGAGAAATCATCTGCGCTTCACTATGGCTTTGACTCTTGTACAGTGCACCGACAGAGTCCCCCTGGCGGTAAAGCTTCAGGCCATCACCATTGCGGAGCCAACGGTTCAAGAGGGAAACAAACCAGTAATCCCTGAGGTTTGCCTCAAGTTCGGCCGATAACTCAATGGCTGCGACCAGAGAGTCACTGTCCCCCAGTACTGAGTCGTGCTCCGACCCGTTGGCGGCAACCCCATTGCTGCTTACACCAGACGGTTCCAGATCGAGTTGATTTTCACCTCGCCTGACCACTTCACTCCACGTCGCTTTGCGCTGGGTTAAAGTAAGCTCCAGCGGATAACGCTTGCCTTTCTCCAGTTCAAGTTTCATGGAGGCTGATAAACGTGTGAAGTCCTCAGCGATCAGTTCCGCCACCAGTTCATGGTCGCCAGATGGAATATCGTTAAGAATCAAAGGCGAGTGGCCTATTAGCGTGCCATCAAGACGGAGAAGCGCTCCTGACGGAGTCGTATTGATCTCCAGAATTGCCGTCGACTCTACAGCATCAAGTTGATAACTTAATGAGCGCTGCTCTCCTGGAAGCAGGGAGACCGGAACAGACAGGGCTTGATAGCCATCAAGCTCCAGCTCGACCTGGTGTGCTACCGAGTCAACCTCAAGCAACACCGGAGTCGTGCCCACCGTCTCGCCATCAAGTTTTAGCACCGCACCGGCGGGGTCACTGGTGACCGAGAGACGAGCAAAGCCGTTGCCCAGTGGCACGATTACCGTTGAAGGCAGACTCGGCTCTACGTTTATAAGTAAGGCCCCATCGCGATATCCGGTAAGTTCAGCCTCGAGCTGATAACGACCTTGATAAAACTCCAACGTTTCACCATGGGTAACCTGCTTGCCGTTCTCAACTACTCGAATGGATCCACCCGGAGGATCGGTAAACAGCTTGACGCGCTTTACCAAACTGGCTTCAGGAGCTGATTTCTTTGATGATGAAAACGGTCCCTGCTTCTGCGTCGTAAACGGCTGACAGGCCGCCACCACAAGCACTATCGGTAGCCATTTTAAAGCTCTAACTCTCATTGAGGACCGCCTGGTAGGTACGAGATATTGTGAATCAGTACCGAGTTCCTGATGGAATAGCCCAGGGAACCGCTCCCGTCGGCAGAGAACGATTAAGAGTATGAGCGCTGATTACACCACCTCGGTCAGCGACAAGAACTTCTACCAGCTGATCATTGTTAACGTCACCAAGCGTGGGGGAGACAAGAATTCCAGTATCAGACACAGCAGCCTGGAGCACCTGAACGCCGGAAGCAGCGTCAAGCACAAACAAATTTCCCTGATGATCCGTCAGCACCAGATCACTAACACCATCGTTGGTAACATCAAATAACGCAGGCGGTGCGGTAATGGTGGTACTCAGGTCACGCTGCCAGCGCGGGCTACCCTCTTCACTCGCTAAAGACGTCACAACACCCTGGTCTGATATCACCACAACGTGGCGAGACCCATTGTCCTGCTGCACAACAACTGGCGGTGCATGATAGGGCGCATGCAGACCGTATCGCCAGTTGATCAAGCCACTGCTGGCGGAAATTCCATAAACCCCAGACGATTCAGAAACCAGAACGACCACGGACTCATCGCCGACCACCGCCACCGCGGCAGAAAGCTCGCCTTCCGGCAACTCCCTGGTCCATTTCGGTTCCACGTTTTGATAGCTGACATCGAAAGCCCACACCACGGCCAGATCACTACTTACAATAAGTTCCTGGGCATTATCCCCATCCAGATCAACAAGCAACGGGGCTTTCTCCACTCCCAAGAGTCCGTGGGAGGCCGTGGTCCACAACTCTCGGCCAGTCGCTGCCTCCAACGCCACAACCCCCTTACCACGACTGGAAAATACAATCTCGTCGACGCCATCACCATCCAGATCCACCAACTCTGGACGTTCCCTTATCAGACCATAACCACGTTCAGAACCGGTCTTCCAGATCACCTGCGCCTTGCCATTAATAGCGTAGATCACCCCATCGGCACTGGCCACAACCAGGTCATCAATAGCGTCGCCAGTCAGGTCTGTCGCAACAGGAGCCGCCACTATCCTCCCCGTCACTGGCATGTCAAAGATTCGCTTGCCCTCCTCGCCGTCAAGCACCAATAGATGACCAGCTCCATCAGCCGTTGCGATGTCAAGATAGCGATCACCATTGACATCCGCGACAGTAGAAGCCGTTGGGTAACTGCGCTGCGCCGGTAATTGCCGCTCCCAAAGCATTGAAATCGTCAAGGCTTCAGTTATCGGTTCAGGCACTTCCGCAATTTTTCCGCCGAGTGAAAACAGATAAGTAATCCCCGATACCAGGGCAATAACAGCCACTGCCAGCCCACTGTAAAGGTGCGTCCGGGTAAACTCGCGAGGACGCTCCAAGGCGTTTGTTTTAACCGTCGCATTGGGGTCAAAACCGCCGGAAGCGACCTTGCTGCTTTCGGCTTCTGGACGCTGAGATTCGGGAACAATAAACGCAAGCTTAATATTACCGATACGAATGCGATCAGCATGATGGAGCTGTCCACCCATCACCATCTCGCCGTTGATCGATGTACCGTTGGTAGTCTCGCAATCCTCGATTTTCCAGCCGCCATCACTGGTCCGGATGAGATTGGCGTGGTGCCGGGAAACGCTGGAATCCTCCAACACGATATCGTTTTCACCAGTACGCCCGACCGTATAGTGAGCCTTGGAAAGGTGCACCTTTTCCCCCGCCCGCTCGCCAGTCCTGATTAGCAAATAAGGCTTGTCACCAGACTCCGCAACGATCGGGAAATTTCTGGCAACTGTGTTTTCCTGCTCGTTTTCAGGCCCTTCGACAAGAAACTTTATCAAATCAACCGTGATGTAATCGCCCGCGCGAACAACTGCAGTAGTTACCGTTTCCCCATTGACCTGGCATCCATTGGTGGAACCAAGATCGCGTATGTATAGTTGGGAATTGAGCACCTCCACCTCACAGTGGCGGCGGGATACCTGCGGGGTATTAAGGACCAGATCACAGTTAGGATCCCTACCAATAACCACCTTCCCTGCGAGGGGAAACCTCAACCCCTGAACCGACTCATTGATTCCGCGCAGACTCCAGGCTGAGGAGCCATCATTAGCTGCCGCAAGCACCGACTCCAGCTCTGCATCCGGTGCACGGTCAACTTTGTGCAGATCAGCTACGTCAAATTTTTCCGTCACCAGCATCGGATCGACAACCTCTATCTGTATCGACTCCAGACTCAGCACGTCGCCAACGCCAATCTCTTCTCTTCCCGTAAACCGTTGACCATTACGCAAACAAGCATCACCAATCAGGTCAATGGCGATTACCTGGCCATCATGCCGGTAAAACTCCATCTGAAAACCAGCAATACCGTCCTCCGGTAATACAACATCGTTCCCGGGGTCGGAACCCAGGGTGATCCGGGGTCGGTCGATCGGTACCGCTGAGTAACTTCTATTGATAAACCTCAGTTCCAGCATTAACCGCTCCCCGCCTGTTTTTCAAAAAAGCCATGACATTGATGGCCTGGCGACCAGAATCTAACCTTTTCGGACAATTATTAACTGCGCTAGGTGCAGATTATCGCAAAACCTCATCAAACCGGTAACAGCAGGAGACATTCAAAGGACTTACAGTGTGATATAGCTCATTCGGCGAAGGTCGCGCCCCTTAGGTATACTTGCAAAACTCCACACCCCTACCACGCAAACGCACCCGATGAGAGAGATCCAGCGCCACATCAATCTTGATGCTTTGGCGGCAAATTTTCTGATATTGCGGAAACTGGTCGCTCAATCCGAAGTGGCAGCGGTAGTCAAGGCTGACTGCTACGGGCTGGGTGTTAACAAAATCGCTCCAGCACTAAGCAACGCTGGTTGTGAGACCTTTTATATTGCCACTCTCGAAGAAGGGTTACAGCTGCGTCAGCTGCTCCCCTGCGCATCGATTTTTGTGCTCAACGGTATCGCAACCTATCCCACCGAACGCTTTATCGAGGCACGGTTAACGCCGGTGCTCAACAGTAGCACGGACATTCGGCGCTGGTCTCGCCAATCAGGCCATCACCCCTGCGCGATTCATGTTGATACCGGGATGAACCGACTCGGGCTCAGCCCACAGGAGCTGGTTAGACTGCAAGGCGATGGCGAAACCATCGATCAGCTCAATGTTGTTCTGCTGATCAGCCATCTCGCCTGTGCGGACGAAGCAGATCATCCGTTAAATGTCCTGCAACTGTCTCGTTTCACAAAAGTCAATGATCTGTTTCCCGCTGCCCCCTCCTCACTCGCCAACTCATCGGGGCTGTTTCTCGGTCCGCAGTACCACTTTCAGCAGTGCCGTGCCGGTGCAGCACTATTTGGTGTCAACCCAACACCGGGACTAAGCAACCCGATGCAGCCGGTGCTGGAAGTCACCGCCCCCGTAGTGCAGATTCGAAGTAATAGCAGTGGCTCGGTGGGCTACGGCGCAACTGCGCAGTTAAAAACGCCCAAGCGTCTGGCGGTGATCGCCGCCGGGTATGCCGATGGCTATCCACGCCACGCCAGCAATCGGGGACAGGTAGTTATCAACGGGCAAATGGCACCGCTGATTGGCCGGGTATCGATGGACCTGATTACCGTGGATATCAGCCATCTCCAGTCAAACTCGATCCAGATCGGGGACCAGGCGCTACTGGTTGGCGAAGATTACGGTATTAATGAGCTTGCCAATGCCGCCGACACCATTGGCTACGAAATCCTGACCAATCTGGGCCGCCACGCGAAAACAACTTACCGTTAGTTGCAGAATTTAACGAATCATTCCCAGGAGCCGCCATGCCAGCCGTATTAATCACCGGAGCCAATAGAGGCATCGGACTCGAGTTCACCCGCCAATACCTGCAACAGGGGTGGCGCGTCTTTGCCTGCTGTCGCGATTCGGCAACAGCAACAGAACTGGCCAAAATCGCCAGCGACGAAGCACTTGAAGTGGTGCAGATGGATGTTACCGACCTGGATTCGATAGACCGGGTAGCGGCTGAGCTGAAGGATATCGCGCTGGATATGCTCATCAACAATGCCGGCGTTTTCGCCGATCAGGGAGCTCCCTTTGGCCAGTTTGACTACGACGACTGGATCACCAGCTTCAAGGTCAACGCCATCGGTCCGACC
The DNA here is from genome assembly GCA_052031065.1 of Immundisolibacteraceae bacterium. Lineage (GTDB taxonomy): Bacteria > Pseudomonadota > Gammaproteobacteria > Immundisolibacterales > Immundisolibacteraceae > JBPEXY01. The sequence goes on from JBPEXY010000136.1 coordinate 27,536, forward strand.
AAACTGGTCGAAGCGCTCTACCCCAATCTGGTCAAGGGTCGTCTGCGCAAAGTAGTTTGCCTGAGCAGCCAGATGGCCAGCATCTCCGCAGCGGGTCGCGACGGTGCCTACAGCTACCGCGCCAGCAAGGCCGCGCTCAATGGCGCCATGGCGACCCTGGCAAGGGAGTTGGTTGACCCAATGATCCACTTTTACCTGTTCCACCCTGGCTGGGTGGCTACCGACATGGGTGGATCAGAAGCGCCGATAAAACCTGCCGAAAGCGTAGCGCAGATGCGCCAGCAGATCGAACAGAAGAACCCTCAGGGAGGCGCCCTGTTTCTCAATTACACCGGTACCGAACTGCACTGGTAAAAACCTTTAGCTGCATAATTGGCTGCGGCTACAGGAAATTTTTACTGGCGCTATTTCACGAGCAGGTTACTTCACGGGCGGGGTAACCGACCGAGAATATCGCTCGCTTCTGCGAGCATCTCTTCAATGATCTGCGCGGCCGGTTTCACTGCATCGACCATTCCACAGCCCTGACCGGTAGGCAGACATCCGCGGTCGGGGTCGTCAGAAGTGCCGAGCAGATCGAGGACATCAGCTTCGCGGGAAACCTCCATCTGGTCTGGGAACGGCAGGATATCCCGCTCGCGTCCGACCCAGGAATCGGTGTACTGATTACGCAACGTGCGTATCTGTTTACCGGTGTAACAACGGGTCAATGTCGTGTCGTTGGAACCCGATTCGATTATTTTGCGCTTCCATGACTCGGCCGCGTGGGCCTCTTCGCTGGCAATAAAGCGTGTACCCACAACAACCGCCTGTGCGCCCAGCGCCAGTGCCGCAGCCATGCCAGCCCCATTGGAGATACCGCCGGCTGCAAGTACCGGCATCTCCCCAGCCGCTACAACCACCTGCGGCACCAACGTCATGGTGCCGATATTGCCAGTATGACCACCAGCATCAGTCCCCTGGGCGACAACAAAATCGATACCCGCCTCGCGCGCTTTCTCTGCATGACGCGGGGCCCCTACCATGGCACCGACCAGCATCCCGGCATCGCGGGCGCGGGGCATGATCCAGCCCGGTATACCCAGGGCACTTAAAAATATTGGCGCTCCCTCCTCAAACATCACATCAATCTGGGCATCAAACATCCCTGGAATTGGCACCAGCAGGTCAAGAGCCCAGGGGTTGTCGGTGAGCGATTTGATCTGCCGGATACCCTCTCGAATCTCCTCCGGTTCCAACCCGGCGGCACCATAAACCCCCAACCCGCCGGCGTTTGAGACCGCGGCCACCAATTCAGGCCACGACACCCCGCCCATACCGGCAAGAACAATCGGAACATCGATACCCACCTGTTCACAAAAAGGGGTACGTATATAGTCATATGCAGCCATTTGGCTCTCCTCCTCGTGCTTGATTTTTCTCCCAGATCAAACGCTATTCACTGGCCCGCCTGCTGTTCAGGCAGGCTGAAGTGTCGCCCTGATACTGAGTTTTTTTACGACAGTGACCCGTTTTGTCTGGCGCTTGGTTTTGTCTGGCGCTTGGTTTTATCTACTAACCGGGCGTTGACCGCGCTTTATAATCGTGCCAGGTCTTAAACCGGGCGGATCCTGCCGCTCCGCTAGTTTACAGGGAAAAACTGATGCAACCGATGGTACTCGTTCATGGGGCCTGGCACGGAGGCTGGTGCTGGGAACAGCTCACTCCACTGCTGGAAAAAGCGGGATTTAAAGTCTATGCACCTGATCTTCCCGGCCATGGGCAAGGCAATATGGCCGCTAACCGGGTATCACTGAAAAGATACGTCGATTCCCTGACGAAACTGCTCAGGGAGATCGACGAGCCGGTGACCCTGGTTGGTCACAGTATGGGTGGCTTTGTAATTTCCCAGCTCGCCGAACAGATTCCCGAACAGATCAGCCAACTCATTTATCTGGCCGCCTTCTTACCACAGAGCGGTGAAATGCTGGCTGAAATCAACCGCGAGGATAGTTCGCTACTGAACGACTTCAAAACCGTCGACCGCGAACGGATGGTGCTGCAAATCGAGCCACAGGCTGCTCATCAGGTGTTCTACCACGACTGCGATAGCGCACTGGCAGCGCGCGCCGTGGCACGGCTGGTGGATCAACCACTGGCGCCTTTGAACACTCCAATCGAACTGACCGATCACCGTTTCGGCACGGTTCGGCGCTCAGCCATCCTCTGCCTCAATGACCGGGCTATCACCCCCGGCCTGCAGCGGAAGTTGTTCGAGCGCGGTCAGTGTGAACAGTTGCTAGAGCTGCAATCGGGCCACTCACCGTTCTACGCGATCCCCGAAAAGCTGGCTGCTGCGATACTGGAATTAGCTGACTGATTACCCCGGATAGGGTTAGCTGGGAACCTTAACCATGCGCTTGACGGTACCGGGCTATCAACCCGCCAGTAGAGCTGTCGAGTGCGTTCGAGTCGCTACGGGTATTCCCGTCTGCTTCAGCCATCACCGACACAATCCGTTTGGCCAGCTTTTTGCCCAGTTCAACGCCCCACTGGTCAAAGGAGTTGATACCCCAGATCACCCCCTGCACAAACACTTTATGCTCATAAAGGGCAATCAGCGCACCGAGTGATCTGGCAGTAAGCTGATCCATCAGCAGCATGTTGCTGGGTCGATTGCCAGATTGAACCTGGTGCGGGGACAGCCTTTCGATGTCAGCCTGTGCCATACCGCTGACCGTTAGCGATTCAACCACCTCCTCCTGTGTGCGGCCGTTCATCAGCGCCTCTGCCTGCGCAAAACAGTTGGCCACCAAAGTCGGGTGATGATCTGCAAAGGGCGAACTCTCCGCCGGCTGCAGCGCAACAATAAAATCACTGGCTACAGGTTCTGTACCCTGGTGCAGCAGCTGCATATAAGCGTGTTGTGAATTGGTACCGGCCGATCCCCACACCAACGGCCCGGTAGCGACCCTTACCTGTTGGCCGTCCCTGTCTACCGACTTGCCGTTGCTCTCCATATCGCACTGCTGTAGATAGGCCGGAAAACTGGCCAGTCGCTCATCGTATGGCAACAGCAACTGGCTCGGAATATTGAGGAAATTACGGTTCCAGATGCCGATCATCGCCAGTAGCACCGGCATGTTTGCGCTAAATGGAGCAGTCTGAAAGTGTTCGTCCATCGCCTGCCCACCCGCCAGCAGTTGCCGGTAACCCTGCATGCCACAGGCCAGTGCAATGGATAGCCCCACCGACGACCAGAGCGAATAACGGCCCCCCACCCAATCCCACATCGGAAAACAGTTTTCCGCCGCAATACCAAACGCACCGGCTGCATCAAGGTTGGTGGATACGGCCACAAAATGGTTGGCCACTGCCGCCTCGTCGCCCAGCTGCCCCACCAACCAGCGCCGCGCACTACGCGCGTTCATCAGCGTTTCAGCAGTAGTAAAGGTTTTCGAGGTGACAATAAACAGTGTGCTCGCGGCCTGCAGGCCGGCGACTGTTCGACGCAGGTGTTCGCCATCAACATTAGAGACAAAATGGACCCTGGGGTGGCCCGCAGAACCTGAACCAGCCAGCGCTTCGACGACCATCTTTGGTCCCAGATCAGAACCGCCGATACCAATATTGACCACATCGGTAATGGTCTCACCGGTATAGCCGCGCCACTCGCCAGACTCAATTCGACCGCAGAATTGCTCCATCTGCCGGTGCAGCTGCTGAATACCCGGCATCACGTTGTCACCATCGACAAGAATTGAGGACTTGCCACTACGCAGCGCCGTATGCAGCACCGCCCGGCCTTCGGTAGCGTTAATCGGCTCGCCGGCAAACATCGCCTGGCGTGCGCCGGCCAGGTCGCGCTGGCTTGCCAGCTCTACCAGTGCGGCAATCACCTCGTTGGTAAACCGGTTTTTCGAATAATCCAGAAACAGTCCCGCTGCCTCAACCGAATAGCGCTGAAACCGGTCCGGCTGCTCTGCGAACAACGATTTGATCGAGCGACCCTGCAACTGGTCTGCTAACTGACCCAGAGTTTTCCAGGCGAGAAGGTTCTCAACAGGTTCCATCTGTAGCTTCCTGTAGCTGATCATTAAGACTGGGGAATACTCTGAACACGGCCGCCGCTGGCCGTTCAAAAAGTCCGACTCTGAACAAAGTTCCGCGCAAGCAGAAATTCACATCAGCACAATTCTATCGCTATAGCCTGAGTCGCCGACACCGACTCTACGAAACAGTGGTCATCACTACGCTTAACCGCCCATCACCAGAAATTAACTTTAATCATTAAAACAGAAACTTACGCTCCCTTTAACCACTTTCCGATTGACACCACACATGCAACCTCTTAGTCTGCGCCGCGCGTTTCAGGTGTCCCAATGCCAGCCGGCGGAGGGATGAAACGGGAAGCCGGTGCGTCAGCCATACCATGGCTGATCAGTCCGGCGCTGCCCCCGCAACGGTAAGCGAGTTGCGGTAGATCAACAGGCCACTGCGTTACCTGCCCATACCGATTAGGTATCAACAGGCTGGAAATTACGTGGGAAGGCGATCTACCCAGGTGAAATTGACCCCTCGCAAGCCCGGAGACCGGCCTGAAACAGTTTAGTTGGCATTGCGGAGGGCGGTGCGGCGACTCACCGCAACCCGTGCGTCTTGCCACTGTTTTGCGGTTTCAGTCTCCGCTGTTCTCCTCCTCGCTGCCATTTGTTAACTCAATCAGCGCGGGTGCGCGCCTGAGGACCATCATGAAACCATTCGTTATCAAAGGCTTAATTGGCCTGTCTCTGCTTGTCTCTACAACCGTTTCCGTGGCAGAAACCCCCACCTCTCTCTCCCCGGTGGTGGTCACCGCAACCCGAACCGCTCAATCAGTGGATGAAACACTCGCCTCGGTCACGGTCATCACCCGTGAGGAGATCGAGCGCAAACAGGCGACCTCAGTACCTGACCTTCTACGCGGCATCGCCGGGGTCAGCTTTGCCATCAACGGCGGCCCGGGTCAGAACAGTTCGCTGTTTCTGCGTGGTGCAGAATCTGATCAGGTTACCGTATTGATCGATGGCGTAAAGATCGGTTCGGCAACGGTTGGACTTGCGCCTTTCCAGAACCTGCCGGTTGAAACCATCGAACGCATCGAAATCGTTCGTGGCCCACAATCGAGCCTGTACGGTTCAGAGGCAATCGGTGGGGTCATCCAGATTTTCACCCGCCGCGGCGGTGGTGAGATCACACCTTTCTTTAGCGTGGGTGGCGGCGCTGATGACACCTGGACTGCGACTGCCGGAGTCTCTGGCGGCGGCGATAACGGCTGGTTTAACGTTACTGCGACAACCCTCGACACCGATGCTTTCAATGCCTGCGATGGCAGTTTCACTGCGGGCTGCTTCACCATCGAACCGGACGAGGATGGCTACGACAACACCTCCATACAGGCACGTGGCGGCTACCGTTTTAGTAATCAGTTGGAGGCCGAACTGTTTGCACTGCGCAGTCGCGGCGACCACGAATTCGATGGGGTTTTCTCCAACGAAAGCAGTTATATGAGCCGCCTTCTCGGCGGCAAAGTTATCTTTTCACCCTCAGAGTGGTGGCAACTCACCCTCAACGGCGGTCGCAGCTGGGATAACTCCGTCAACTTCAAGGATGGCATCCGCAGCAGCCACTTCAAAACCCGCCGTGACTCGGTTTCGTTACAAAACGACCTGACCCTGACCGACAGTGGCTTGCTGACCGTCGGTGCCGATTACCAGAACGACGAGATCAACAGCAGCAACGCCTACACCGAAGATACCCGCGACAACACCGGGTTGTTCGCCCAGTACCAGCACCACGGTACCCGCTTTGACGGTCGCGTCGCGGTACGCCAGGACGACAACGAACAGTTTGGCAACCAGACCACCGGTTCCGTCGCCGTCGGCATCACGTTAACCAGCGCTCTGCAGGTCACCGCCTCCCACGGCACTGCCTTTAAAGCACCCACCTTTAACGAGCTGTACTTCCCGCTTTTTGGAAACCCCAACCTTGATCCGGAAGAATCCAGCAGCACCGAACTCGGGCTTTACGGCAAACATGAAGCTGCCAACTGGTCGCTGAACCTGTTTCGCACCCGTATCGAAGAGCTGATCTCCTTCGACGCAGTAACCTTCACCCCGGTCAATGTAGACGATGCTCGCATCCTCGGACTGGAAGCAGCCCTTTCAACCAACATCAAAGGCTGGGCAGTCGCGACCAACCTCACCTTCCTCGACCCGGAAAACCGCTCCCGCGGTGCCAATAATGGCAACGTCCTGCCACGCCGTGCGCGGCAGAGCCTGCGCATAGACCTGGATAAAACCGCCGGCAGGTTCTCTTATGGCTCTACCTTAATCGCCGCCAACAAACGTTACGATGACCTCGCCAACAATCAAACTCTTGGGGGGTTCGTCACCGTAGATTTACGGGGGGAATACCAGCTCTCCGAGCAGTGGCGACTGCAGGCCCGGGTGGAAAACCTGCTTGATAAAGATTACGAAACCGCCGACCGGTTCAACCAGCCAGAGCGGGGTCTCTACCTGACGCTGCGCTACCAACCCTGAGCAACACTCAGCAAAAACCTTAACAACCAGGGCGACATTCGCCCTGGTTCTATTTCTCTAATCGCCGACCACATCTGGCTGCCCACCGTCAGCCCTCTCCCCTGGACCTACCTCACCTGTCTCACAAGGCTGTACTCTTCTACAAATACCGAAAGATCTGACCAGGACACTCAGCGGATCTATCCGATGACTCCACCATTCATATCGTTTCTAGCTTGAACTCAATCCCATAAATCTTTAAAGGCCAGCGTTTCCCGGTCATTTGCACCCTCTATCAGTCTGCCTCACCGCTGCTTCAAAGCGTCCTTAAATACGCGTTGGTGCGGATATTGAGGGCTTTTTGAAAAGTGAACCAGCTGGAATGGGAACTGGTTGATCGGATACCGGCTACAAACTTGCTAAGGGGGAGTGCAGCGGCAGGTACGATGGTTAACCCATGAAGAAACAGGGCGACTACTGGCTCAACTGCAATCGCCTACACGGGAAACACCCGGTGCGGGCTTTAATCTACAACGACGTCCCTATGGCCAAAACCAATACCTGGTCATGGCGCCGGGCATTGGAGCGGGCGGGCATCAGACCGTTTGATGATAGCCTACCGCATGGCAGCCATCGAACGCAGTATGCGACGAACAGGGCTGATGAGTATAGATATCGGGATTTACTGACACGAGTTTCGCCACACGTGGTCTAGTGGCAGGCTCAGGCGGGAACGCCTTGATATGTTCTGCAGGAGCTTGGCGGGTGAGCAGGTCCGGAGGTGGTCCAGCCTTTGCTCATTTGAGTTCGGCGCATCTGGAGCAATATGCTCGGAAGATAGAACGACCAAAACATGCTCCCGGTACGAAAGTGGTGGCAATTTCACAATCGCAAAAACAGGTCGCTTAGAAGTTCTTCCTGACCTATTGATATTGCAATGTAATTATGGCGCGCCCGGAGAGATTCGAACTCCCGACCGCCTGGTTCGTAGCCAGGTACTCTATCCAGCTGAGCTACGGGCGCGCACTTATAAAGACTAGAACAGTAGGTAGTGTGAACGGAGCCG
>JBPEXY010000137.1:0-35338 GCA_052031065.1 Immundisolibacteraceae bacterium
GTAAGTCGAATTCCGCTGCTGATACCCTGACTCTGCAGCCGGTGATTCACGTAGGCCTCTGTCTGTCGGCGTCTGAATGGTTGCAGATGGCAACGCACCGATATTCGCTGTCTCAACTGGCGCAGGTCACGTCTCGCCAGGGTATCGTCCAGTTCCGGTTGGCCAACGAGAATAATACTTAACAATTTCAGTTTACTGGTCTCAAGGTTAGTCAGTAAACGAATGCCTTCGAGCACGTCAGCCTCTAGCCGATGCGCCTCATCGACAATCAATACCACCTGTCTACCCTGCTTTGCCTCTTCAAGCAATATTCTATAAAGCAGCTCCACCAGGTGGTGATAGTTGGTCGAACGGCTGTGTGAGCGAACGCCGGTAAGATCCTGAATCACATTTGCGATGAGGTAACCGAAATTCTGCGGAGGATTCAGCAGGTAAGCGGTTTTAACACTATCCACTGCAGCAAAATCGTTGAGAATTTTTCTGCAGATCAGCGTCTTGCCAAGGCCAACCTCGCCAGTGAGCACCGAAAGTGACCCGCCTAGCGCGGCGTACTCGAGCATACGGATCGTCTCCATATGCTGCTCGGCAGCGAACAGATAGTCGAGGTCCGGCGTAATCTTGAACGGGTCTTCATTGAGCCCCATCGCCTGGTAGATATGGTCAGGTTTGAGCAGGGCAACCGCAGCCTCCTTCTGGGCCGGTACCACCGCAGCGCCAGATTCAGCCTCGGTAATTGAGGAATCCGGGGAGACTGAAACTACCATGCGTACCCGCGATTGTCGGTTTCGATGTATTCAGCCACCGGCGTGATCATGATCACCAGTTCCGTTTTGCTCCGTGTCGTGGTGGTATCACGAAACGCAGCACCAACCAGAGGCAAATCGCCAAACAAGGGGACTTTGGTTACCTCCTCTTCGTCAGATTCCTGTATCAACCCACCAATGATCGCCGTTTCACCGCTGCGTACACGAACCACGGCGGAGGTCTGCTTGACATCAATGACAGGCGGCCCCACGTCACCGGTAAATGCAAGGTTACCGGCCTGATCTGACTCCGGAAAACCGATCTGCGATAACTTACGGGTAATCACTGGTGCAATTTCCAGCGTGATCCAGCCATCCGCTGCTACATTGGGGGTCACCTGCACGACCAGTCCAATAGTCGCACTCTGCTGTTCGAACTGAGCCGGCTGCGCGGGATCGTCGCCTGCTGCAGGCACAAAAGCCTGAGTCTGTACGTAATAAGGTTCATCCCTGGCAACCCGAATCTGTGCAGTCTGATTGTTCACTACCTTGAGCCTAGGTTGAGAAACCACGTTCAAATTTCCCTGCAGCTGTAATGCTTCCAATATGGCGGTCACCTCACCGTCCACCGATGCAGTCAGAAAGGTCTCAACTCCGTCAGAACCGAAGGCTGTCCTGCCGATCTGATACCGGCCGATGTTGAGTAAATTGGGTGCAGCCCAGTCGATTCCGAGGTTTTGTGTATCGTCAAGTTCAACCTCAACGATTTTCGCCTCCAAACTAACCTGTCGCATACTCCCATGGCGCACTTTCTGCAGGTAGTCCTCTACCCGCTCAAGGGTTCTTTTACTTGACGTTACGGTGACGAACCCGGCCGTCCGGTTCGCCACCACCAGACCATCCTCGCCAACGAGCGCTGCCAGCTCTTCGGTAAGCTCTTCCCAGAAATCAATGTCATTTTCCTGCTCAATGGCAAACTCGTTGGCACCACCAGATTCTTCAGATCCTCCTTCAGAAACGCCAAAGCTACCTGATTCATTCCGCGCCTCACTCAATCGCCGCAATCGCAGATAATCAACGTCGAACGACCGGGTAATCTGGCGCCGTACCCGGATCAGCCCCTTGTCGATTTCCCAGGCGTAGTCATGAGCATCAAGCAGCGCGTCGAGAGCCTGTTCAAGGTTTAAATTGGTGAAATCGGCGGTGATGTTGCCGTCTAGCCCCAGATCGAGGACAAGATTAAGGTTGTTGTCGCGGGCAAACAGGCGTAACGCGTCGTCAATGGGTACGCCTACCGCATGAAAACTGTATCTGTGTTCGGTTCGCGGAGCATCATTTTTGACCAACTTTTCCAGCCTGCCACGGCGCTCCGCAAGCGGCGCCAGGTCGTTGGGCACTGGCTTCGTTGACTCAACAGCCGCCGACACCGGCTCAATGGAACGCGCATCTGCGGATCCCTGTTGACCTGTCTGTTTGACTAGGGAACCAGCGCAACCGGCAACCAGCAGCACCAACGCTATCAACGAACAGCTCGAAAATTTGCCCTTTCGTACTCTCACCGCTAAAAACCCCGAAGAGTTAATGCCAATCACTCATTGCTCACCGCATCTGCAACCACCCAGACGCTCAGGCACGACCCCACAAACCTTAAGTTTTTTATTAACTATAGCGGCTATGCTTTTATAAATAAATAATTTTTTCCTATTAGTATTTTCTAAATCAACGATTGTTCAGACTATCTTCGCAGCGCTATTTCATATTCATCTTCGGCACCTGAAATAACCACGCCAGAGTCGGTCACCGCAATCAGAAGGTAATCACCTTCAAGCAAGCCCTCAAGCTGCAATTTCTGCACGACAGAGAGCTTCGACTGATCAAACCATTCATCGCTCGGCCGTACCGACTGCCCCAGCTTGACGACCTGACGATTAATCAGCGCGGCAGCCTGACCATCTCGCCGCAGCAACGCGCTCAACCTGAACAATTGACCGACATCAATGGCACCTTGCTCCAGAGCCGTCAATTGCCTTTGGGACGCAACCACCGTTGTGTGACCTTGAGATTCGGTAAACCCGGGTTGACGGGGGTCATTTGCCATCAAAAAGGGGTTACGTCCGTAACTCCCGACTGCCAGTAGTCGCTGCCTCTCCGCCACGAGGTCGAATTCTGCCGCCGAAGCAGCGCTCCCCTGCATAGTCGGAAGAAGCATACCGCCACTCGCCTGGGCAACAACCGATCTTTGCTCAGAACCCATATCCATCAGCGGAAGAACAATATTCCTCACGCTGTACAGCACCGCAACTACTGAAAGAACTCCTACGAACCACGGTTTCTGCAGCCAGACTCTGCAACGCTGGACGATATTCACCTGGCCCTCCCGGTATCACTTGCGACAGGGACATACTCTTCCTGACTCATGGGCAGGTAAATCAAAACAGGGAATCCTGTTCCCGAACGGCAGTAGGAACGGTCCACAGGGTCAACGAAAGTGTCCCGTTAACCGCCTCATCCCCACCCCGGTTAGCTAAATCGGCAGAGACCATTTCGAATAGAAACTCACCCCTCAAATGCTCCACCGCATTCAGAAACAGCATAAGGTCATCATACGGCGCACCAATAACCCGGAGTGTTATTGCCCGATTAAATATCCCATCGACCAAACCGGAGTGAGCCTGTCCTCCGACATCCACACCGAGCGTCACACCGCTGGACTCCGCCGCCGCCTGCATGCGATCAACAAATCCGGGCAACCCATCTGGGTCGCTCAACAATCTCTCTCGAAAGCGCTCGCGGACGGAGATTTTTTCTTCGGTCATAAAACTGTCGCGCTTCCACCTCAGCGCGTTGATCTTGAATTCGAGGGATTCCTGTTTGTTGCGAACTTGTTCAACGCTCCCCAGCTCAGCCAACCTGACGCCAACCGACCACCAGAAGAGCAGACCCGAGGCCAACAACACAACCAGGGCGATCCAGCGTGGCCGACTCATATAGAATTGAGTTGCCATTAGCGTGGCAGCTCCCCGACAAGCTCCAGGTTAAGCTGTTGACCGCGACGCCCACTCATGTATTGCTTGCGCCACTGGTCGGACCAGTCCGCAGGCCACTTGATCATCCAGGGCGAAGTCGACAGCTGGTTTCCAAACTGATGCATCTGCTCATCTAGTTTCTGTAAATTATCTGCGAAGGTAGTCGCATTCAGTTTCATCTGCACACCACTGGAATCGGTGGCATGCAATCGCAACCGTGAAAGTGCCAGATCATCTGGAAGCAAATCACCCAGGCCCCTAAGCGCCCAGAAAATTAAGGGCTGATTCGAGTACAGAGCAGATTCAGAAAAACGCTGCTCGCTGTCCAGTTTTTGAATCTCTGCCAGTAACCTTTTCTGCTCCTGGACCCTCAATTCGTATCGCGACTCTGCTTCGTCAAGCGAAACGGATTCTGAAGAGACTCTCCACTCAATTACCAGAAAGGCGATAACACTGCTAGTTGCCACTAATGTCAAGCCGGTTTTGACAACGCCGTTCACCAGACGGTTGAGGCGCGCATAGCGAATTTCATCCGGAACCAGCGACTGACTATCCCGCCGCCCCAGCATCGACGTATATCCGGCCAGAATCGGTTTACTTACCCAGCTCTGCTCAATTTCAAGCGATATCCCCCTGTCCAGCTGCGGTTGCAGATCAACCGCCAACTGCTGATCGTTGGTAATAACCAGCGACGGACGTAAACCAATATCCTGGCTGGCATACTGCAATGAACGCCTGATCTCTCCCGGCAATCGCTCCTTATTGTGACCAATCGCTGGAGAAAGGCGCCGAATAAAAATTTGCTGCCTGGATAAATCGGCCAAAACGAGAGTGGTACCGTTATCGCTCTCGCTAACCAAAGCTACCGCCTCTTCATTCAATTCGGCTGATTCCAGCCAGGCAGTCAGCAGCGCTACATCAGGTACAACAATTCTTGGAGAGACTCCGAGGTGTTCAAAATCAGCAAGATAGCGTTTCAATTTTGATGCGGGCCAACCGTGCAATAAATAGTGCTCGGAACCGGCCGCAGCAGCCCCACCAGCAAATGTTCCCAGATACAAATGGGACCAGACAAAAGCTCGGCCATCCGCTAATTTGTTGGTCTCTACCGCCAGTAGATTTTTTAGCTGTCTTCTTTTTACCGGGGGCAACCGAACAGGATGATGCTCCATCTCTACATCAGCGACGATCAGGGAGACTTCGCGCCCCTTTCCTCGATAATTAAAATGCTCTAGCGCACTTTCAAGGAAAAAACGGAAAGCTGCTTCGTGGTAACCGTGGGAACGATCCGATGAAGATGGAGACCAATTCTCCAATACCTGAGCACCGTCCACCAGCGCAGCGTTGAACTCACCATAGAGGAAACTGATTACCAGTTCTTTCGCCAAAAGAGTAATATCCCTATGATTACATGGGCAGTTGGCCCTGTTATTTTGATCAAACTCGCGAGTGTGTACCCGATCACATTACCTGATCCACGAGATTTTGGAAATCCGCATGAAAATCCTAATCACTATGTTTTTATCGTTAATCACGGTACACATTCTGATTGCGCCCGGTGAAGCTTCTTCTCAAACAGTTATCCAAACTACTCCTGCCGAACCCACCTATGGCTTTATGAGCAAAAGAAGGCTACGCCGTGCAGGTCACGACATGTCAGACGATCAGATGCTGACCAGCAGTTCTTCACCGACAGCCTATTTAACCAACGATACCGTCGGGTTTGATATATTCCGCGGCGCTCCTAATTCACCGGGAACCGCTCGCCTCTATGCCAATGGCAATATCGAGGTTTCGAACCTATTCGGTGCCAACAGAATCATTGCCCGCATGACCGATACCAACAAAATCGTTGACAGTGACACGGGAGCAGACGTTGAAATCAACGGCACTCCCATCACGATTAATAGTACTGCTGATATCTGCATTCTTAGCTGGTCTGGTTGCTAAGTTTTTAGTCCGCGTCCATACCATCCAATGACCTTAATACCCAGCAAATGTGCACTCACTATCGTAAGCGATTGCTGTATTACAGTTAGATGCGTTTATCAGATACCCTAAAGCCGTATCGCACCCGCCGGCACCACTCATCCAACCGTCGACTGCAGCACAGTCCGCATAATTTGCAGGAACTGGCGACACGGGTTCAACGGTGACATAACTTTTGCCTAGTACCGTGAAAATCCCGACTAATTCATTATAAGAAACGGCCAGGGCAACATCATCACCACCACCGGCGGCGCCATCCACTCCGTTGCTGGTAAGGGTAAACCCTCCCCCACTAAGGGTATAAACAATGCCATTCCCCCAGGGGTCCTGAGTCTCTGTTGCGGATAACCCCGCTATTGCGAGCGTCGCCGGAAGATCAATTGGGTTCTGCGTTCCCGCATACCCCACTACGGTATCGGCGATTCGTGCCAATAACTCATCTAGTTCACTACCCGGTGAACAGGCGGCTGTCATAAACAGCGGATTTGCCGGAACCGCGGGCAATCCCCCAGGACCACTACTCCAGAACACCAGCCGCTCTGCGGTTTTGGTCAGCTGTATTTTGTTACCCCAGAGGTCGTCGGCATTAAGCGGCGCTGCATTCGCCAACTCTGCAGGTAGCGCCGCGTTATCAATGTCATAGGTCCCATCAGCAATAGAGCTACACACGTCATTCACCAACCCCTCCGCTGCTGATACCACCGGGGCCAGATAGCGATTCTGAACACGCTTGATAATCTCGGCTCGTTCACGAGCCAAATTGAGGTTGACGATTTTGATCAGATTAGTGTTGATGCCAGCAGGCATATCATCCGTAGTGGCACCTGGACTATCACCACAGGGGTCCACAGCTATTTCAGCACTGCCTGCGCAGGCCATTGCCGTAGGTGCGGCGCCGCCAACCAACAGGTGAGTAGCCACTGTCACCTGAGGTATCTGACTCAGATTGGCGCCATTGCTAGCATAGAGACGTCCAACACCGCGGCCATTGGTGGTCAAGTCATTCAGTGAATTCCCCGCATAACCGACAATTGCAGCAAAATTTGCCGGCAACGTACCGTAATTAGCTGAACTCTCATCCAGATAGTGCTGGCGGATACCCTCGGCAATGGCTTCCAGCGCGGCCTGCTCGGCATCTCCTTCGCCACGGTCCAGCACCTGAAGCAAAAACGGCGCCATGGCACCAGCAAGGATTGCCATAACCGCGATCACGCCGATCACCTCAATCAGCGCAAAACCTTTCTTCGCGTTGCTTATTCGCCGGTTCACTGCAATGATGCTCCCAGACTTAACAGCGGCAGGAACACCGCCAGAGCGACCAAACCAACAATAGCAACCATCACCAGAATCAGAGTGGGTTCAAGAATCGAAAAAAACCTTTTGATTGCCCTTGGTACGGCATCTTCATAGTAAAGCGCCGCCTGCTCCAGAGCACCAGACATATCACCGGTCGATTCACCGACCGCAAGCATCCTCAGAACAAGTGGTTCAAACACCTGATGGCGGGAGAAGCTCTGGGTGAGACTAACTCCCTCAGCAACCTCATCGGCACAGCGGCTGATTGCATCGGCCACGACCAGATTACCGACCAACGCGGGTAACATCTGCAGGCAATCAACCATTGGTATGCCGGATCGAAACAGGATCGCAAGGTTATGACTGAACCGCGACAAAGCGAGCCGCAATCGCAACTGACCGAATACCGGTAACGCCAATTTAAACCGCTCCCAACCAAAAGCAAATCGCGCTGACCATCGGCCAGCAGCAAACACGGCAGCAGGGAGCAACACAGCAACAGCCAATAGCAGGGGCCACTGATTGGAAAACAAGTCACTGATACCCATGACCAGCCTGGTCGGTAATGGCAATTCCACACCGAGAGTGGTTAGCAGTTTGGTGAATTGAGGCACCACAAAGGTAAACAGAACCGTTACCAACAGAATAATGGCAACGCCCACAACAGCCGGGTAAGTCGTCGCCTGCCGTGCTTCGCTAACCAGGGATTCCGTCCACTCCAGATACTGTTGCAGGTCGCTAAGGATGGCCGGCAGATTGCCGCTGACCTCACCGGATCGGACAAGGTCGACATAGAGTTGGGGAAATGTGCGCGGAAACTGTGCCAGGGAGTGACTGAATTCAACTCCGGTATTGACGTTAAAACGAATCGTACTTATCACGTCCGAAAACGCAGGATCAAGGGCGTCTTGTTCCAGCTGCTCAAGAGCTTCACTCAGAGGGACACCCGCGCGGGCCAAAATCGCCAGTTGCATGGTAAATTCGATCAGCACACGGCGTTTTATCTTTGGTCCAACCTGGGTATTCCGGTTGACCCGCGTGCGCCTGGCGCTGCAGCTCAATAACCACTGACCGTTCTCACTCAGGTGTTGTCTTAACGCCTCTTCATCTACGGCTACCAGCATCCCGGAAACCGATTTACCACTACCATCTACAGCAGAATAATCGTAAGTAGGCATCTGCAATTACCCATCAATAGCGCACCTCAGGTAGAGACGACCCGCAAAACCTCTTCAACTGAAGTCATGCCCGCCATAGCCTTACGCAAACCGTCTTCTCGCATGGATCGAAAACCTTCTGATCGGGCGAGTGACTCGAGTACCAATGTGTCGTTATTGATAACCGCTTCGTTAAAACTCTGGGTCACTTTTGCCACCTCATAAAAAGCCACTCGTCCGCGATAGCCGGTCTCGCCACAGCGACTACAGCCTTTGGCTGTGTATAGGTGAAAATCGTCGTTGGCCGGAATCGGCAGATTATGCGCTTCCAGTACCTCCTGCGGATCAGTAACCAGTTCCCGGCACTGGTCACATAACCGCCTACCGAGGCGTTGACCTATCAACAGCGGCTGGGCAGCGGCAAGCAGATAGGGTTCGACGCCCATATCAAGCAACCGCGGAATAGAAGCAATTGCCGTATTGGCATGCAATGTTGAAAGCACCAAATGGCCGGTAAGTGCCGCTCTAACGGCCATCTGAGCAGTCTCGGTATCACGCATCTCTCCGAGCATGATCACGTCCGGATCCTGCCTGAGCAGGGTACGCAATCCAGCAGCAAAACTTAAGCCGATCTCCTCATTGATCTGCGTCTGCCGGATGATCGGCAGATCATATTCTATGGGGTCTTCGAGGGTAAACACGCTACGTTCGAGCGCATTGACACAATCAAGCGCACTATATAGCGTAGTGGTTTTACCCGCCCCTGTCGGGCCTGAAACAATCAGCATGCCGTAACTGCTATCCATGGTCTGATTGACCATACGCCGATCCCGACGACTAAAATCGAGCGCATCAAGCTGTAGTGTCATCGCCCCTTTGTCGAGCAGGCGTAGCACCATATTTTCGCCATATTTGGTCGGCAAGCTGGAGACACGAACATCGATACGGCGCTGCCCCACCTGGAAGCTGGTTCGACCATCCTGGGGTATACGTTTTTCAGTGATGTCCATACCCGATTTAATCTTGAACACCGCGATTAGCGCCAATTTGAGCACATTGGGAATCACCGTCGCCTGGCGAATGGTCCCATCCACCCGAAAACGGATTCGTACCACCAGTTCATCCGGTTCAATATGGACGTCAGTAGCGCGCTCGCGGACTGCAAGCATCAGTATCTGGTCAGCCAACCGCACCATCGGCGCTTCAGATACCGCCCCCTCATCAAGGACCTTCTCATCGTCCCCCTGCAGCAGCAGATCAATCGTGTCCTCAATTGATGCGGTGGTATTGTAGGCCCGCTCAATGGTCTCATCGACGTCACGAGGCGTCGCTGCAACCACCTGCACATCCATACCGGTGCGACGCTGGATGGCATCGATCGCCACCACATCATAGGTGTTACCCATGGCAATGAGTAACATGTTCCCCTCGACCGCGAGGGGAATCAGGTTGCGTTTTTTAGCTTCCCGATAGGGGATTAAATCCAGCCCTTCAGGGTAGATAATCGCATGGTCCAGATCGACCATTTCCGATCCGGCATCCTGCGCCAGAATCGACGAAATAATGTTGTGCTGAACAAAACCGAGCCTTTCCAGCACCTCACCCAGTTTGCCGCCGGCGCGCTGTTGCTCCCGCAGGGAGAGCTTGAGCTCATCCTCGGAGATAACATTGGCCTCGACCAGCCTGTTACCGAGCAGCTTACGCACTGAGCGGATACTGGAGAGGCTCGGCTCATTAATCTGCGTCGGCGCATCTCGATCAATCTCATCATCCGGCCCAAGCCCTGCCCCACCAGCAACATATGGCGCGGGTTCGATGCGGGTAGGTTCGTCCTGGTCTTCTACAGACAAAATTGGCCGGCCTGTTTAGATGCACATATTGATAAGAAACTGCAGTCGAATCATGAGAAAACCCTACAAGATCGGGCTTTCATCTCCCGGCAGTCAAACTTAACGATAAGCGATCAGCACCGTCATTAACGTCGGTGTGCTAGCACTATCAAACTTCACACGTCCCTTGGTCAGTTTTTCCGCTGCGGTACCGGCGACACCTTCATCAAAAATGCTGTCAACTTTTTCAAAATCGCCCTGGTCGACACCGACAACCTGTAATACAACCATGGTTTCAGGACCATTATCCGGCGTATCATTTGCTGCGCCACCGTTATCAAGGTCAAAAGCAAAGTTGGTAGCGGTTGCAGCAACCGTACTATCCCCTGCAGGATTTTGAACTGAAAGCACCTGGCTGGTTCCAACCGCAGGTGCTCCAGCAACAAACTTCTCCAAGTATGGTCCATTAAAACGCCGCCACGCGCCCGCCGTCCCCGCGTTTCCTGCGTCGAGCGGAATACGCGAAGTCAGTGTCAGCGGATAACTGGCTCCCGTAGCATCAATCTGAGGCGCCCCCGCTGCAGTCAAATCCTGAATGGTACCGACATCTGCGTAATACCGGGTGACTGCGGTCTCCAGTGCGCGTATCTCTGTCGCCATCCGCGTACCACGGGAATCAGCAATCACCTCAAACACCCTCGGCGCCACCGCTGCGGCGAGAATTGCAATGATTGCCAGCACACCGATCATCTCGATCAGGGTAAAACCAGCACTCCGAACCCGAACACTGGTAAAAGGTTGGATTGAACTCATGATCTACTCCGCTACTGATTTGAATTAGTATCCAGATAAAACATTTACAGCAATAGGGCTGTCCATGCCCCAATGAACTTTATTGTTCGCGTACAACCCTGAATCCGATAAATGCGAGCTTTTTATCTAGAGGCGCCCGCCCTCGAGCCGCCGCACTGGCATTACGGGGAATATCGCTCCAAGACCCACCGCGGACGACCCGCTTACTGCAGTCCCCATCCTGGCGCACGGTGCCACTCGCAGGCGCGCCGTAATGATCGACATTCCAGCAATCCTGCACCCACTCCCAAACGTTGCCAAGGGTATCATGAAGCCCAAACTCATTCGCCGGGAAAGCACCTACCGTAGCCGTTTCTTCGGACCACTGGTCAGCACCACTCATTTTCCCCCGACAACAAACTTCGCTACCGAAATTTGCAAAATCGTGGTTAGGCCACTCACCCCACCAGTAATCTGTATCCGCGCCGGCGCGGCTGGCGTATTCCCACTCGGCCTCGGTCGGTAAACGATAGCGTCTACCTGTTTCGCGGGAAAGCCAGTCGGCATATTCTGTCGCATCCTGCCAGGAAACATAAATCACCGGACGGTTACCACGCCCCCAACCACGGTCAGAAGGCATCGGTTGACCAGTGGCGGAAGCATATAGGGCGTAATCATCAAACGTCACCTCATTAACGCCAATAGCAAAATCCCGCGTTAAGTGAACCATCCTGACAGGTTGGGCGCTGGGACCGTAACGGCCCGACAGGTCACCCATCTGGTAGGATCCACTCCCGACCACAACCATTTTTGGCCCCACCCCACCACTCGCCAGCGTATCAGCAAAAGTGATCAGCTTTTTCGCCGGGGCAGTCCAGCGCCGCTCATCGAGCTGTGACTGCTCTTCTGTTTTACTGATGGTTGGAACATTACGCTGGTTAGCCAGATAGATACCCGCGCCAACATTAACAATAGTTACGATTATCGCCGCAACAATGGCAACAACAACAAGTCTGGAAACCTTGGTCCTTGGCTCCTCCTCCCGCCGGGATACGACAGGAATTTCACCCCGCGAGCGCTCCTTGATGTTTTCTGGTCGAATTGCCTCTTCTGGTGCAACACTATTACGCCCCACCGCTACCGCAGGTTGGGCTAGCGTTTGCTCATATGTTTGAGGGTCACCCGTATTAGGAGCCATTTGCGCTTCCCGTTGAGAACGCAAATAAGCCTTTGAATCAATCGGTTGAGAGCGATTTCCGGCTTCCGCCACCTGGCGTGAAAAACCGCCCATACTCAAGGGCTCTTCCGTATCGCTAGTGTCTTCTACCAGCTTTAACCCGGAGTCTGCTGTACCAGGCTCTACCCGCTCCCGATTTTGCGAAAAATCGTCGACAGCTTTCAATACATCCAGTGAAGAGAAACTCTCGCTTTCATCAAGTACCAGCTCATCCGCATCAGCCGCCCCCCCGCCAGGGGGAAAAAGTGACGGCTTAATCGGAGTGACAGAGTCCTCATCCCTGAATTGCTGAACATCCCTCGCCAGGTCTTCACCGTACTGGTAACGGTCTTCAGGCTTTTTCGCCATCAGCTTATCCACTACCGGTTGTAACCAGGTTAACTCCGCCGGCAATTGCGGTATCGGATCGCGGAGGTGTTTCATTGCCAGTGCGACAGGATTATCGGCGGTATAGGGTTTTTCCTGGGTAAGCATGAAATAGAGTACACAGCCGAGACTATATAGATCTGATCGTGAGTCGAGCTGTTCGCCAAATGCCTGCTCCGGGCTCATATAAGCAGGCGTCCCCAGCGTCATACCCGCAGCGGTAACCTGGGTATTGTCAGTCAGCCCTTTTGCGAGACCAAAATCTGACAACACCACCGTGCCATCTTCACGAAAGAGAATATTTCCCGGTTTAATGTCACGATGGATGTAACCTTTGCCGTGGGCATAGGAAAGTGCTTTGGCTACCTGATAAATAACATCCAGTATTTCCGTTACCGTCATCCCCTGCTTGACGCGACGAAACAGATCGCCACCATCAACACACTCCATCGCAATGTAATGGTGTGACCCGACAACACCATAGTCATAAATGACAATAATGTAAGGGTAGTTAAGCTGGGCGATGATCCGTGCTTCTTTAAGAAACCGTTTTGTATAGGTGGGATCGTGAGTCAAGCTTTCTGACATCACCTTAAGCGCGACACGGCGGCCGAGAGACTCCTGCTCAGCCAGATAGACGGTAGACATACCGCCGTAGCCGAGCACACTCTCAATCTTGTAGCCGGGTATTTGTACTGCGTCTGACATCTAAAAGAGCTTTAAACGATCAATCCGGTCTGGAGCGTTGAGTTATCCAGCTGTATTTGGGCTGTTTTTAATGGATCGGATTAACAACCGCCCATAACAAACTGAATGTTAGATTTTTTATCTGTATCAATGGCCTAGCATAACAAAAAGTACCAGATCGGCCTATCCGTTTCCTTCAACCCTTCCGTAGATGTCGTACCTTACCCGCTTTCCTTTAATCGAATAATCTGGGCTAACAACTGTCCGGCCGCCTTTTAGCGGTTGTTTCACGACCACCCTGAGTAACGCCCGGCGCCTGCATAACTCCAGTAACGAGGAAAAATCACCAACGTGGGCAACCTGTCTCAACAACTGCATCTGCTTGTCAGGCAATGCCTTTTTACCGGACGGCTGAAACATCGGATCAATATAAATCACGTCCGGTGTGAGCAAACGGTTCGCTTGCAACCACTCAATTACATTCTGATGATACAACTCCGGCAACAACATCAACCCTTGCTGTCTGGCCCTTTCCAGCCCGTCTTTCACCAACTCATAGACAAAGGGTGATGCCTCACAGGCGACTACCCGATGCCCCATTGCCGCCAGGGTTGTAGCATCAACACAGAACCCGGCTGTTGCGTCCAGTATCTGTAGAGGTCCTTTCTGCCTCCCCTGCACCGCCTTTACCAGCAGATCGCGGCCACGGCGGGCGCGCCTCTGCTGCGCAGACGAAGTCATCAGATCACACTCGACCAGATGCTGCCGGCCATCGCTCCCCAGACAGAGTGCTTGCAAACAGCCATACTGAAAGCGGATCTGAATTTCGCTCCCGGTACCGATCCCGTTGCGACTCACAGGCAGCCCAAGCCGCTCTGCAAGTTGGGTCATCCTCTCCGGGTCATCGCCGTCAAGCACCACACTGATGGATACCTCCTCACCGCTCTGCACGACACGCCTGCATGTAGGCTTCAGACTGCATTTCGATCAACCTGCTTACCACTCGATCAAATTCAAACTGAAACCGGTCACCGTTATAGAGTTCCCCAGGAGGCGCTGCGGCACTAACAATTAAGTTAACCCGGTGGTCATAGAGCAGATCCACCAGACTCATGAACCGGTGGGCCAGGTCATATTCATCCTGCCCCATCTTTGGCACTCCGGAGAGAAAGACGGTGTGAAACTGCTCACAGATCGCCAGGTAATCTGCGGGACTGCGAGGTCCGCCACAAAGCTCATCAAAACTGAACCAGACCACATCACTCCCCTGACCAATCACCGGGATCTCCCGCCCATTGATCGATAGGAGTTGCTCCATAACCCGGTCAATGGCAGCGCCATCAAACGCCTTACTCATTAATTGTTGAGTCGGCTCATTCAGGGGAGTCAGGTAACGCTTTAACTGTTGCAGACTGCGGTAGCGATAATCAGCGGCGCTCTGCAGATGATGGACCATCAGTCGCTGCCTGAGTAACTTAATAACAGGAAGAAACCGCTCACGTTGCAGCCCGTTCAGATAGAGCTGATCCGGTTCGCGGTTAGAAGTGATCACCAGCGCCATGCCCTGATCGAGCAACGCAGTAAATAGCCCGCCAAGTAGCATGGCGTCGGCAACATCATGAACCTGCATCTCATCGAAACAGATCAAGTCAGTCCGTTCGGACAGGCGTCGGGCAATCAGTGGCAAGGGATCCGACTCGCGGTGCAGTTCGCGCAGCTCAGCGTGGATCTGCTGCATAAAACGATGGAAGTGCGCACGCAATTTACGTTCGCCAGGCACTGCGTGATAGAAAATATCCATCAGCATACTTTTACCTGCGCCCACCCCACCCCAAATGTAGATTCCAGAGGGGTGTGTCTGCGCCGGCCTGGGCGAGAATAATTTGCTCCACAGGGAGCGACGGCTGATCGGCGGCTCTGACAGCCTCTCAAACAGGCGTTGCAGCTCTGAAACCAGCTTTGCCTGCGCCTGATCATCGACAAAATCCGGCTGTTCCAGCTGCTGTCGATACCACTCAAGCGGAGATGGCAGCGGGTTCAAAGCATGCTCCACAACCCACTAATAGATTGAGAGGATAGAGAAACCCCTGCCATCCCGTCGGTGACGCAACGGATACATCAAAGCGCGCGTAGCGCGAGCCTCTTCTTAATGTCGGCAATCGCCTTGGCAGGATTTAATCCTTTGGGGCAGGCACTGGTACAGTTCATGATGGTATGACAGCGATAGAGCCTGAAAGGGTCTTCCAGTTGATCGAGCCGTTCGCCCTGACGCTCGTCACGGCTGTCGACGATCCAGCGGTGTGCAGCCAGCAGAATAGCCGGGCCGAGAAACCGATCACTGTTCCACCAGTAAGATGGGCAGGACGTTGAACAACAGGCACACATGATGCATTCATAATGACCATCCAGCTGCTCCCGGTCCTCTTTCGACTGCAGACGCTCGCGCCCTTCGGCGGGCGCTGTATCAGACTGTAGCCAGGGCTGAATCAGCTCATACTGGGCGTAAAAATGGGATAGGTCTGGAACCAGATCCTTGACCACATGCTGATGCGGTAACGGCGTCACTTTAAGTCGTCCATTACGTGCAACGCTGTCAATATCCTGAGTACAGGCGAGGGTGTTGGTGCCACCAATATTCATCGCACAGGAGCCACACACCCCTTCGCGGCAGGAGCGACGCAGGGTCAGGCTACCATCCTGTTCGTTCTTGATCTTTAACAGTGCATCCAGCACCATCGGCCCACACTCGTCGAGATCGACCTCAAACTCGTCGTAATGAGGTTCATCGCCTGACTCGGGGTCGTAACGATAGATTTCAAATACCACCGTGTTCGTGGACACCGGACGCTCCTTCAATAAACTCTTTTCATCGGCGGAATCGACTCCACCTCATCGGTTAACGGCGTGTTAGTCACTGGCCGATAGTCCAGTCTTACTTCGCCATCCAGCTGACTGTCGACCCACGCCAGGCTGTGGCGGGTCCAGTTTTCATCATCCCGCTCGGGGAAATCATCGCGAGCATGAGCACCACGGGACTCGGTTCGCGCTGCCGCAGAGTCGACCGTTGCCAGTGCCACACCGAGCAGGTTATCCAGTTCGATCGCCTCGACCAGATCGGTATTGAATATCATGCCGTGGTCGGTAATCCCCAGATCAGCCATCTGCGCGGCAACCTCACGCATCTCTTTCTGCCCCTCTTCAAGGGTTTCAGCAGTGCGGAACACCGCACACCTGAGCTGCATGGTGCGCTGCATTGCATCTCGAATTTCAGCGCTTCTACGCTTTCCATCAGCGTTGCGAATAGCATCAAAACGGGCCAGTTGCTGGGTCCCGGCATCAGCGGTTAACACCGGTGTTTTCAGATCCGGCAACGTCTCCTGCAGACGCAGACCAGCGGCACGGCCAAACACAATAATATCGAGCAAGCTGTTCGCACCGAGTCGGTTGGCACCGTGAACCGAAACACAGGCGCACTCACCAATGGCAAACAACCCTGGCACCACGACATCCTGGTCGCCGTCGCGGTTGATCACCTCACCATGAAAATTGGTTGGAATACCACCCATGTTGTAGTGAACCGTTGGTAATACCGGGATCGGTTCACGGGTCACGTCAACGCCGGCGAATATTTTTGCGGTTTCGGAAATCCCCGGCAGTTTTTCGGCCAGCACATCAGCACCGAGATGCTCCAGGTGCAGGTGACAATGGTCCTTGTTGGGTCCGACACCGCGGCCTTCAAGAATCTCAACCGTTTCCGCCCGCGAAACCACATCCCGGGAAGCCAGGTCCTTGGCCGACGGAGCATAACGCTCCATAAACCGCTCACCCTCCGCGTTGGTGAGATAGCCGCCCTCACCACGGGCCCCCTCGGTAATCAGACAGCCTGCCGGATAGATACCCGTGGGGTGGAACTGAACCATCTCCATATCCTGCAGCGGTATGCCGATACGGGCCGCCATTGCCAGACCATCACCCGTACAGATATGAGCGTTGGTAGTCGACTGATAGGCGCGTCCATAACCGCCAGTCGCCAGCACCACCGCCTTCGCGGCAAAGCGGTGAATGGAGCCATCTTCCATACAGTAGGCCATCAGGCCATTGACTTCCCCATCCGGTCCCTGGAGCAAATCGAGCGCGATATATTCAATAAAGAAATTGGCCTTGTGGCGCAGACACTGCTGGTAGAGCGTGTGCAGCATGGCATGGCCGGTACGGTCAGCGGCAGCACAGGTGCGGTGAGCTATAGTTTTATGATCTTCAAGGTATTGCCCGCCAAACGGTCGCTGGTAGATCTTGCCATCATCGGTTCGGGAGAATGGCAAGCCGGCGTTCTCAAGTTCGATTACCGCCGGGATTGCCTGCTGGGTCATGTACTGGATCGCATCCTGATCACCAAGCCAGTCAGCCCCCTTCACCGTATCGAAAAAGTGGTTGCGCCAGTTATCCTCAACCACGTTGCCGAGCGCCGCATTGATACCCCCCTGGGCCGCCACGGTATGCGAACGGGTTGGAAACACTTTGGTAATACATCCCACCGACATCCCGGCGGATGCCATGCCAAAAGTGGCGCGCAACCCCGCACCGCCGGCACCTACCACCACGACATCAAACTGGTGATCGACAACGTTGTATTTATTGAGCATGTAACTCTCGTTGAAAAACTTGAGGGCAGATCCCTGATCAGCCTGCCAATAGAAACAGGCAGCGGAGGATCGAAACGGTACCGACTACCGCGATTGCACTGGTCAGCGCTGCCAGTAAAAACACCAACAGCACTTTAATCCCGGCAATATGAACGTAGTCTTCTAACAGCACTTTGCTGCAGACAAACGCATGTAACGCTGCCAGCAGCACAAAAAGAACCAGTGCCGCCGCTGTAAAAGGGGCGGCAACCCACGCCCGCGCTTCAGGCAGCGTTATCCCGCCGCTGGAAAGCAGCAGCAGTTGAACTCCCAGCACCAGCCCAAGCAGGATCAGCCCGAGCGCGGTAAATCGCTCGACGATAAACTCGCCGGTACCGCGACCGGCCGCGCCATGATTACGCGCCATCGCCATCGCAGATCGAAACTGGCTCATGCTCCCCCCCTGCCAATGACCACAAACCAGATTGCCAGGGTAAGGACCGCTGAGACAATCACTGCAGCCCGACCCGTTATATGCGCAGTCTGTAGTTCAAAGCCGTAACCCAGATCCCAGAAAAAATGGCGTATCCACTGAGCAGCACTATATATAGCTGCAAAAGTCCAGCCGACCAGCGCAACGCGGCCAATGTAGCTGTGGAACAGACCGTTCACCCAGTCAAACATCAGGCCACCGACGGCAACCGCAACAAGCCAGAGCGTAAACACGACCAGCCCACCGAGCAGCGCGGCATTCATTGCCCGATGCAGGATAGATGTGAAGGATCCGGTTAAGGGCCGGTAAACCTCAAGGTGGGGGGACAACGGCCTCTGCCCCTGAACCATACCCATACTCCTCGAATAATAGGCGATCAGAAAAGGAAAACGTTACCCCGTGGCTTCGCCAATAGGATCACACGCCGTTGTGTAATCAGTATGGAAACGGGGTAACCAATGCGGCGGTCATTCTAGTTTGCGACGCCCTGAACCACAAGGTAGCCCCATGCAAATAGCGAATCTGGCCGTGTTCGCCAGGCCCCTATTCAAAACCCGCATAATGGCAAGGACAAACCAGTAGACAGTGGCGCCCGCCACAGTGCCAAAAAATAATCAACCCGGCCAGGCCCATTGTTATAGAATCCGCGTTTCGATTTTGACAGGCCCTATATACAAGAGGTGGAACTGACCATGGCTGGTGAAGAATCAACCTGGCGTGATTTCAAGCCCTACAAGGCGAAAAAGAACGAGCAGTACATGTCTCCCAAACAGCTCGAGCATTTCACCGCTATCCTCAGTGCATGGCGTAAAGAGTTGACCGATGAACTGGACAAGATGCGCCAGCGCATGCAGGACGAGGCGATCAACTGCCCCGACCCGACCGACCGCGCCACCCAGGAATCGGAAATGGCGCTGGAGCTGCGCACCCGCGACCGCGAGCGCAAGCTGATCAACCGCATCGACAAAACCCTGCAACATCTCGAAGAGGGCGAATACGGCTACTGTGATGAGTGTGGCGCTGAAATCGGCCTACGCCGACTGGAGGCCAGGCCCACCGCCGAGCAATGTATCGACTGCAAATCACTGGCGGAAATCCGCGAAAAACAGATGGGGTAGTTCTACAGCTGAGAAACGAAGACTTGATGTTAGGCATCCATAAAAAAACCCGCCAGTTGGCGGGTTTTTTTATGGATGCCTAACCCCCTTCTCTGTTCTAGGGCAAAAAGCGCTCGCCGATATAAACGCCCCCAATAGCGAAGGGCACATCCTGGTCCAGTAGTCCAAGGCCCGGCAATGAGGGATGCGCGTGACCTCCAAATGAGCCCAGAACGCCCTCAGCATTAGCGCCGAGAAATGTTGCGTAGATAAAACCCTCTGCACTCGCGGAACCTCCTCCACAACCCGAACAGCCACCCTGAATCACCAAGTGCGCGTCATTTTCGAGAGATACCCCGAGCGATGACCCAAACAGGCTCCAGAACCTTCCCTGAGCGTCGCTGATGCCTATCGACGCCTGCTCGATTGTCATACTGACAAAATTGACATCAAACTGAATATCACCAGCAAAAATTTCAAACCCCTGTCCCTGCTCATCACTACCAAAACCATGCAGGGACTGAAAGTTTACAAAACTGCCTAACCCTGAAAGATTGGCCAACTGTGCATCTGGAGTACGATTCGGCGACCAGACAAACTCCGTTGCGAGAGGGAAATCCTGACCCAGCTCATCAAATTGTTCTTCATAGAACAGATGAGTCGCTCCAGCATCCCAACGGCCCAGATAGCCACTGAACGCCGGTTTCATCACCGTTTTCTGGGCGATTAAATTGCCACCCGGCGGACCAAAAAACAGGCTTGCTTCAAAAAACCCGTTTTCGGTATCAGAAGAGAGCGACCCTATCAAAGCATCAAAACCTGAACCGTTTGCGTCACCGGTTATGAAAAAATCATTACCAAACCCGGGTGAAATTTCCTCATCACCGGCATCAAACAGCCCCAGTTCGGACACAACTGCGGCGCCATAGGCCACGTCACCAGGCGCGCTATCGTGCAATACCACGTTGGCAATACCCAGATCAGCAAAAAACTGGGTTAAGCCGGCGCCGACTCCACTCAGATCGCCCTGTAGATTAACGAAATTGGGGTCAAACGCCCCTCCTTCTGATTCTGCAGCCGCTACCTCCTCACCTTCGGCAAATAGCGAGTCATCCTCCTGCCCCGGCAGTGCCACCGGTAGACCGGCAATTAAACCGCCCGTCTCGGTTCCGCCGTCAGAGGAGAAACTATCGCTGCCACCTTCATCGCCGCTGCCATCACCCGCCAGCGGCCCGGGGGTATCTCCCTCGCCATCGTCTCCAATCTGGGTATCAGGCGCAAACAGAAACGGTGGTGGCCCCATCAACGTCTGAAAGCTCTGTCCGTCATGGCGGAAATACTGCTGCGGACCGACTTCATGAGTATCGTCAACGGCTATACGACCAAATGCTGTACCACCAAACAGGCCATCGTCGCTACCGCCACCCGGCAGGGCCGCACAACTGCCACCCTGGCAGGCCATCAACGCATAGTGGGTACCGCGAATCCCGATAGTCGCAAAGGGTGAATTGACCCGATAGTTAGCCTTGTTAACACGGCCGATGGCGCCGGTGATGGTACGAAAACCGCCTTTCACCAGACTCAATACCGCTTTCTCCTGGCCATCCTCACTACCCTGCCAGTTGTACTCATCAATTTTTAGCGATGAATCGCGTCGCAACGCAATCTGCGCGCCATCATTAAATCGAACCTGAGCTCCGCCCTTCTCACTGGTGTTCAGGGTATCGCCCTGGCGGATGTAGGAGCGGCGCCTGAGTTGACGGCTGGTGCCATCGCTGCCAGTTGCGGTCAGTTTGCCGCGCATGCTGGTCACCCGGCCAATCCGGTCTGACACAGCGACCGAATCCGTCACCGCCACGGGCTTATCAGGAGCCGCAACAGTTGCGCTATCCGAGCCACTTGAGCCTTCTGGAAGCCGCAGCTGCGCTCCCGCGAGCATGCGGTTGGGATCGGCGTTAACAAACGCTTGCGGATTGAGAAAAACAATCTCCTCCATCAACCGAGCCCGTTTGGCAGGGTTCGGCTCCAGAGCTGCGACGATACGACCGAGCCATTGGCCTGACTCGACTGTCCAGATACCTGCACTTCGCGCCTGTTCTGCTGTGGTGGTCGCCTGTACAGGGGGTACAAGAACCAGTCCTAAAGAGATTGCCGCGGCCATGCCGATGAGACCATTCCTGGCGTTGGTTGCCAGAGAACGAGGCGTATTGATCAGTTTATAAATCATCTTGTCCCGCCTCCTGCTTAATTAAAGCTATAACGCACGTAGGCACGCGCCTGGGTACGATCAAAATCGTTGAGACTCAAAGTCGAATCGTTATCGGTGTAACTGAGTTCCCCACCGAGAATGATTTGGTCAGTGAGCAGGTATTTGGCGCCAACCGCCGCATAATAGAAATCATCTTCGCGGGTTACCGCACCACTGCTGTTAAAAATGATCAGACTATCGTCGTTGTATTCTCCCCACTGATAGGTGACGCTGGCGTCCAGACTCAACTTTGCAGTCGGCAGGATACGGATACCACCACGCACACCGAGAAATTCTCTATCAGCCAACGACTGCGCCGCCTGAGAACGATCATCAGAATGCTCCATGCCCAGCCACGCGCTACCAAAAACTACCGGCTTGTAGCGTTTAACCCAGGCTTCATCGTTACTGACCACGTGAGTGGCGCCGACACCGGCAGTAAACAGCAGCGAGTCACGAATATCAGCGCCTGGATAGTGTAAATCGGCCACCTGGCCAAACAGACTCACCTGGGTGGCGCTGCTTACCGTGCGCCGCCATTCGCCGTTAATGCCAATCAACTGACGAAAGGTATCCTCGTCACTGGCGAGAAAATCGTTCAGATTGCTTTCGCCCACATGGTATTTCTGGCCCTGCAAACTAACCCGGTACTGATCGGCACCTTTGATAATACTCAGCCCGGCTGTTGCATTGATATAGCTAGTATCAAAGTTATCGTCGTTGAGATTGTGACGAGACTGCACTTCTACACTGGTAAACAAGGAGCGGCCGGGCCTGAATGGCTTGTTGTAGCTACCGCCGGCGCGGGCGTAAATGAATTCGTCCGACTCGTCAGAAAGGTTACTGGTAAGAAAATTAAACAGCACCACATCACCATCCGTCGAAGAACTGACATTGGTATCGTGTCCGAACCCTGCCTCGACATAAGCATTGGCGGTGGGCCGATAACGCCCTTCACGCAGCCGGATCGCATCTAGAAAGCGCTGCACATTAGCTTGCACATTAGCCGAGGGGTTCTGCTTCAGGACCGCATTGAATTCCTGCTGTGCACGTGAATCCTCTTTCAAAATAAAATAACCGCGGGCTAGCTCCAGCCGCGCACGCAAGTTATTGGGCTGAACCAGTAGCACCCGCTCCAGCGCAAACACGCCTTCGTTTATATGGCCGGTTTCAATCGCCGCCACGCCATAGTAAAAATCGAACTCGGGCTCTCCCTCACCCTCTTCGAGCTGCGGTAACGCCAGATCGTACGCCTGTTGATGGTGCCCGGATTCCCAGGCCTGGCGCAGGCTGCCGACATCCAACGCCCACGCACTACTGGCAATAAATCCGGCTACCAACCCAGCAGGTAAAATTACTGGTAGAAAGATCCTTTTTGAAACCATCGTAGTTACCCTTTTAGCTTCTCGATTCCTGGTGCGGTCAATACAGAAAACAATCACAATCTATCGGCCAAGAATACCCAAATTGTTATTAAAATACTATTTAGTAAGGTTTTTTGAACACAGTAAATGCCAAGATCAGGTTTTTTGGATAATTTACTCACAAAATCAACTTCGAAGTTTATTGCCCAACTCGACGCAGATTAGTTTTCCGCGCCCTCTTCCAGCAACGCCTTGACACTGAGCCGAATACGCCCCTGACGATCGACCTCAAGCACTTTCACTTTGACGACATCGCCTTCGCTGAGCTTATCGCTGACTTTCTCCACCCGCTCATTGGATATCTGCGAGATGTGTAACAAACCATCACGGCCCGGTAGAATGGTTACAAAGGCACCAAAGTCCATAAGCTTGACCACTTTGCCCTCATAGACCGCGCCAACCTCTACATCTGCTGCGATCTGCTCTACCATGCGTCGAGCCTCTTCACCCGCTGACTTGTCAACACTGGCAATACGCACCGTGCCATCATCATCAATGTCAATGGTTGCGCCAGTATTTTCGGTAATTGACCTGATAGTGGCGCCGCCTTTACCAATCACATCACGAATTTTTTCGGGATTGATTTTTATCGCCAGGATACGGGGCGCATAATCGGACATCTCTTGACGCGGTGACGAAATTGCCGATTCCATACAGTCGAGAATATGCAGCCGACCTTCCTGAGCCTGGTCCAGCGCCACGCCCATGATCTCGTCGGTAATGCCAGCAACCTTGATGTCCATCTGCAGAGCGGTAACCCCATCACGGGTCCCGGCAACCTTAAAGTCCATGTCGCCGAGGTGGTCCTCGTCACCCAGAATATCGCTGAGCACCGCAAACCGATCCTGATCTTTGATCAACCCCATGGCAATTCCAGCGACCGCCGCCTTGATCGGCACGCCGGCATCCATCATCGCCAGACTGCCACCGCAAACCGACGCCATGGAACTGGAGCCGTTGGATTCGGTAATCTCGGAAACCACTCGCAGGGTGTAGGGAAACTCCTCCCGTGTCGGCACCATCGCTGCGAGAGCACGCTTGGCCAGTCGGCCATGACCCAGCTCACGCCTTTTGGTTGCACCCATGCGACCAGTTTCACCAACACAATAGGGCGGGAAGTTGTAGTGCAACATAAAGCTGTCTTTGTATTCCCCCTGCAGTGCATCGATAACCTGTGCGTCGCGCTCGGTACCCAGTGTTGTGACCACCATGGCCTGGGTTTCGCCACGGGTAAACAGTGCTGAACCATGGGTCCGTGGCAACAGACCGGTGCGAATAGTAATCGGCCGAACATCGCGGGTGGTACGACCATCAATGCGCGGTTCGCCACTGAGAATGGTTCCTCGCACGACCTCTTTTTCAAGATCATGAAGCGCCTCTAGCGCCTCTTCCAGAGCAGCCTCATCGTCAGCAAACTCGACTTTAATCTTATCTTTGAGAACCTTTACGGCACTCTGACGTTCGGCTTTGTCGCGCACTTTATAGGCGGCAACGACCTGGTCCCGATAACCACTGCCAATCTGCGCCGCTATCTGCTGGTTTTTCTGCGCTGGCTGCCAGTCCCAGGCTGGCTGGCGGGCCTGGTCAGCAAACTCGTTGATGCCTTTGATCAAGTCCTGCAATGCGGTCTGGCCACTGGTGACTGCGCCCAACATCACCGCTTCACTGAGCTGGTCCGCCTCAGACTCAACCATCACTACGCCACTTTCAATTCCCGCGACCACCAGATCCAGACGAGATTCCGCCATCTGATCGATATCCGGGTTGATCACATATTCGTCATTGATGTAACCCACCCGGACTCCGGCGACTGGTCCCTGGTAGGGGCAACCAGAAATGGCCAACGCGGCAGACGCGCCAATCAGCGCCGGAATATCGGGGTTAACCTTGTCGTCCACTGACATCACCGTGGCGACGATCTGTATTTCATTGTAGAAACCATCTGGAAACAGCGGCCTGATGCAGCGGTCGATCAGACGTGAAGTCAGGGTGGCGTTCTCTGAGGGCCTTGCCTCCCGTTTGAAAAAACCGCCCGGAATTTTGCCGGCAGCGTAATATTTCTCAACGAAATCAACGGTCAGAGGAAAAAAGTCCTGCCCCGCCTTAGCCTCCTGGCGGCCGGTCATAGCCACCAGCACCACGGTATCGCCCATGGTTACCAACACACTGCTCGCCTGCCTGGCAATTTCTCCGGTTTCCAGTACAAGGGTATGTTGACCAAGTTGAATCTCTTTGCTGATGGCTGTCACGGCTTCTCTCTATCTATGGATAAAAAAATTAATTAATTTCTAAATGAACGCAGGTTTGCACTCGGGAGCATGTGTCCGCGGTTATTCCAGTGCCTAAATAACATCAGCCCCGTACTCGTAATTACAAATACAGGGCTGAAAATCGAAACTGATAACCTGGCGGAGCGAGACAATGCGTTACTTTCTCAATCCCAGGCTGCTTACCACATTACGGTAACGCTCAAGATCTTTCTTCTTCAGATAATCCAGCAGTTTGCGGCGCTGGTTAACCACCCGCAGCAGTCCCTGGCGGGAATGATGGTCATGCTTGTGACTTTTGAAATGGTCAGTCAAGTAATCCAGCCGCGCCGACAGAAGGGCTATCTGCACCTCTGGCGATCCGGTATCCCCTTCGCTTCGCTGAAATTTCTTAACAACTTCCGCCTTGTTTTCTGCAGACAATGACATCTTCAACCTACTCCAAAAAATAAACTCTATTTAATACTTGCAATTATGACAGTTAAACAATCAATCACCTAACTGATCGCTGATTCCCGACTATTTCCCTCTAGTGTCGGCATAATCTTTTCGGTACCAGCCTTCCATGTTGGTATTCACCGACACCGAAAAATTGCCCCGCGGATTGCAATGCGACCGTGGAACCCGCTGCAACCGCATGACTCTGAGTGGCGATACTCTGTCCATTGCGCAGGGCTGCTGCCTGTTCTGTCGACACCTCCAGCTGGGGCAGTCCTTTCACCAGCTCAGAAACCGGTAACAGCAGTTCCAGCAGAGGACGCTGCCGTTCGATCTCCTGCTCCAACGCTTCAAACGTCACCGCGCGATCCACAGACAACCCGCCAGAACCGAGCCGCCGCAGGCCCACCACATGGGCTCCACATCCGAGCTGATCACCGAGATCGGCAATCAGACTACGCACATAGGTACCCTTGCTGCAGACGATATCAAAACTGGCAACGACACCGTCTATTTCAAGCAGCCGAAAACTGCTCACCTCTACCGCACGGGACTGCGGTTCCAGAATCACCCCGTCACGGGCATGGTCACATAACCGCCGACCATTAACTTTCAAAGCTGAGTAAACAGGTGGCCGCTGCATGATTTTACCCCTGAAACCATCAAGGGCGGACTCCAGCTCGTTCACATCGAGCGTCACTTCGGACTGTCGATCTGTCACCACGCCGTCACTATCGCCGGTATCGGAAACCTGACCAAACCGGGCACTCACCTGGTAATGCTTGTCCGCCTCCAACTGGAAACGGGAAAACTTGGTCGCTTCACCGCAGCAAATAGGCAGCAACCCGGTCGCCAATGGATCAAGGGTTCCGGTATGACCGGCTTTCGCCAACCGCAACATTCCCTTGACCCGCTGCAGAGCCCGATTGGAGGTGACTCCGGAAGGCTTATCCAGCAACAACACACCGTCAACCGTCTGGCGTCGTTTAAGAACTGACTCAGCCGCCACCATCTTTAGCCGCCGCTCTACGCAATAACTCATCCACCCGACTACTCTGTTCGGGCAGTTCATCAATCACAAATTCCAGTCTTGGGACCCTCTTACTACTCAGCCTCCGCGCAATGCCCCGGCGCAGAAAACCGGCAGCATGGCGCAAACCTTCAAGCGCTTCAGTGATATCGCCACCACCCAAGCGGGTAAAGTAGACCTTCGCCTGGGTTAAATCGGGGCTGACATCGACACTGGAAAAGCAGATCAACTCATCGACCCTGGGATCCTTGACTGCGCGCAGCAACTCCGGCAGTTCTCGCTGAATGGCATGCCCTACCCGGCGCCGGCGTTCGACTCCCTGCATGAGAAATTAACAGGCGCCGAATCAGAGCTTGCGCTCTACCTGGACCCGTTCGAAACACTCGATCTGGTCACCAGGCTGCACGTTGTCATAACCTTTCACACCGATCCCACACTCGGTGCCACTCTTAACCTCGTTGACGTCATCCTTGAACCTGCGCAAAGACTCCAGCTCACCCTCAAAGACCACAACATTATCCCGCAACACCCTGATTGGGGCATCTCGCTGTACCCGTCCTTCACTAACCATACAACCGGCAATATCACCAAACTTGGGCGAACGGAACACTTCACGAACTTCTGCCAGGCCGATAATCTGCTGTGCGTATTCAGGCTTGAGCATCCCGGTCAAAGCCTGGGTGATATCGTCAATCGCCTCGTAAATCACGCTGTGATAACGCAAATCAATGGCCGAATCCTGCGCCAGTTTTCGCGCTGTCGCATCTGCGCGCACATTAAAGCCAATAATCATTGCGCCGCTCGATATCGCCCTGTTGACATCGGTTTCGGTAATCGCACCAACACCGCTGTGCACCACATTGACCGCCACTTCATCGCTAGGCAGCTCCAGCAGTGCACCAACCAACGCTTCGGACGAACCGTGGACATCTGCTTTGATGATCACATTCAGCTTACTGATTTCGCTCGCTTTGAGCTGACTAAAAATATCCTCTTCGCCGGCAGTGCGGCTGGCAAGCGCCTTGTCGCGCAACTGGGCGCGGCGGAATTCAGCCACCTCACGCGCCTTTTTCTCGTCGACAACGACGTTGAAATCGTCACCCACTGCGGGTGCGCCGGAAAGCCCAACGATTTCTATCGGCAGCGCCGGACCTACTTTATCTACATTTTTACCGTATTCATTGGTCAGTACTCGAGCACGGCCAAACTCGGTTCCGGCAAGAATAATATTCCCCTGCTCCAGGGTGCCTTTCTGGATCAGTACCGTCGCCACCGGACCACGTCCGCGATCCAGTTTGGATTCGATCACCACACCACAACCGGCACCTTCCTGCGGCGCAGCCAGTTCAAGCAGCTCCGCCTGCAGCAGCAGCGCATCAAGCAGATCGTCAACACCTTCGCCGCTCTTGGCAGAAATTTCAACAAACTGGGACTCACCACCCCAATCATCAGGCGCTACCCCATGAGAAGAGAGCTCCTGTTTAACCCGATTGGGATCAGCCTCTGGTTTATCCATTTTGTTAACCGCGACCACCAACGGCACTTCGGTCTCTGCCGCCAGCTTGATCACTTCGAGGGTCTGTGGCATGACACCATCGTCCGCCGCAACGACAAGCACAATCATGTCGGTGAGTTTTGCGCCACGGGCACGCATTGCCGAGAAGGCAGCATGGCCGGGAGTATCCAGAAATGTGATCGCACCTTTGTCCGTCTCAACATGGTAGGCGCCGATATGCTGGGTGATACCGCCGCTCTCACCTGCCGCTACCTTACTGTTACGAATATAGTCGAGTAGCGTGGTTTTACCATGATCGACATGACCCATTACGGTCACCACCGGCGCCCGCGGTGTGGATTCACCATATTCGCCTGCGAGCTGCCCTTCCGGGCTGTCTGAATCGGCGATCTGGGCTTTATGGCCGAGCTCTTCCGTTAGCAGGATTGCAGTATCCTGGTCGATGACCTGGTTGATGGTCACCATCTGCCCCATCTGCATCGCCGCCTTGATCACCTCAGCGGCCTTGATGGAAAGTTTATTCGCCAATTCAGCTAAGGTTATGGTCTCGCCAATCGCGATCTCCTTAACCTGCTGCCCAGTTGGCATCTCAAAACCATGCTGAGTCTGCTGCGGGCTTTTCTTCTGAACCTTTGCACGCCTTCTTTTACTCGCCAGGCCACCTAATACAGAAGGTTTCTCTGCTTTGCGCTTCTCGCCTTTCTCGCCATGCTTTTTCTTCCGGCCACCACGATCGTTGTCTTTCCCGGAAGGTTTGGCGGCGGGCGCTGCAACCGGATCACCCGCTGCCACACGCGGTGCCTGTTGTGCCGGAGCTTTGGCCTCATCCGCAGCGGATTGGTCAGTGACGGTATCTTTCTCTCTCTCTGGAGTAGTTTCCGGCCCCTTAGTGGTTACTGATTCGCCCTCCCGCTGCTGTTGAGCGGCTTCCACTGCTTCAACCTCGCCGGAGTCGACACTATCAGCAACCGCTTCGACTGCGTCACCAACCTCTCCAGCCTCTACATCTGCAGCGACCTGGCCAGCTTGTTCAGCGGAAGGCTGCTCGGCGGAAACTTCTTCAACAGCCACTGTAACTGGCTGCTCCTGTTCCGCTTCGAGCTCAGCGGGCTCTGGCGCCTCGACAGCCTCTTTCTTGACAAAGGTGCGCTTTTTGCGGACTGTTACGGTGACCTTTTCAGCACTTCTGCTGGCGCCAAGACGACTACGTCCGGCTGGTCCGCTACCCTGGGGTAATTCGCTGGTTACGTTGCGCCTTAATGTGACCCGCGCCGGTTTGGCAACTTCTGCACCAGCTGCAGCACCATGTGCTTTGCGCAGAAACAGCAACAACTGGGTCTTCTGTTCGCTGGTGATTTCAGAATCGGGGCTCTCTGCTGCAACACCGGCATCAGCCAGTTGGTGCATCAACTTATCCACCGGAATCTTTACGCTATCGGCAAAATCCGCGACCGTAACCGTTTTCATAGTGTCCTTTTTCTGCCTGCTCAGTGCTTATTCAAACCAGACAGCGCGAGCAGCCATAATCAACCGCCCCGCCAACTCTTCGGTCATCTCGTTAATCGGCAGCAGGTCATCAACTGCCTGCTCGGCAAGATCCTCACGCGTGACCACGCCCGCTGCAGCCAGCAAAAGCGCCATCCTCTGGGTCATCCCGTCCACTTCCATCAAATCATCTGCTGGTTTCGCTTCATCAACGTTTTCTTCCAGTGAGATTTCCTGGGTAAGCAAAACGTCCTGTGCGCGCTGGCGCAACTCTTCCACTAGCTCTTCGTCAAAGCCCTCAATATCCAGCAACTCACCAACCGGCACAAATGCAATTTCTTCCAGGTTAGTGAACCCTTCCAGCGCGAGCACCTCGGCAACGTCCTGACCGACGTCGAGCAGGTCAACCAGCTTCTTGGCGATCTCCAGGACTTCTGCTTCCTGCTTCTGTTCAACCTCGTCGATAGACATCATGTTCAGCGACCAACCGGTCAGCTCACTGGCAAGACGCACGTTCTGACCGCCGCGCCCGATGGCTAACGACAGCTGGTCTTCCTCCACCGCGATATCCATACTCTGGCTCTCTTCATCAACGGTGATGGAAACGATCTTTGCCGGCGACAGCGCATTAATGACGAACTGGCCGGCATTGTCATCATCCAGAACGATGTCAACCCGCTCGCCACCGAGCTCATTGGAAACACTCTGAACCCGGGTACCATGCATACCTACACAGGCACCAATCGGGTCGATTCGCGCCTCGTGACTTAATACCGCAATTTTAGCCCTTACCCCCGGATCGCGAGCCGCACCGGTGATTTCTACCACCCCTTCGCTGACTTCCGGCACCTCACGGCGAAACAACTCAATCAACAGCTGCGGCGCGGTACGCGATAGCAGCAGCTGCGGACCGCGGTTTTCCTCACTGATACCGGTCAACAGTGCTGAAACCCGGTCACCTCCCCTGACGTTTTCGCGGGGAATCAACTTGTCGCGCGTGATGATCCCTTCAGCACCACCGCCGAGGTCGACGATGACATTGCCCCGATCAACCCGCTTAACCTGACCGGTCAACATCTCGCCGACACGGGGCTCAAAAAGCGCGTTGATCTTGGCCCGTTCCGCTTCGCGCACCTTCTGTACGATAACCTGCTTGGCCTGTTGTGAAGCGATGCGCCCGAAAGGGACGCCTTCAACCAGCTCCTCGACCACATCGCCGGGCTGGATATCTGGATTCTTCTGCCGTGCCTCGGCCACACGAATCATTGCGTCGGGGTTAAAAACCAGCTCTGGGTCAGAGCTACCGTCCTCACTTGCCGCATCAGCTTCATCGGCGACCACCTGCCAGACGCGAAAAGTTTCATATTCTCCAGTACTGCGATCTATCACCACCCGGTATTCCGACTCATCCGTAGCAATTTTTTTCCTTGCTGCTGCCAACGCCAGTTCAATGGCTAAGAATATCGTGTCAGCCTCGAGCCCCTTCTCGTTGGAGACAACTTCAACAACCTGCAAGATCTCTTTATTGTTCATTTAATGAAGTTCCGACTCTGCAAAAGAGGGCACCAGGCGTGCTTTACGAATAGCAACCAACGGCAAGTGCAATTCAGTACCATCCACAACCAAAAACAGTTCACCACCATCCACATCAAGGATGCGACCACGAAAATTCTTGCGCCCGCCAATCGCGTGGCGCAGCTGCACTTTTGCTTCTTCACCAGCAAACCGGCGAAAGTGATCCGCAGTGACAAGCGGCCGATCCGCACCTGGCGATGAGACCTCTAAGGTGTAACTGCCAGCCAGCGGATCATCGACATCCAATACGCCGCTGACGTAGCGGCTGACCTGCTCACAATCGTCAACACCGATGCCGTCGGGTGAATCCAGATAGAGCCGCAGCAAAGACTGTCGACGCTGGAGATATTCAACACAAACCAGCTCATAGCCCAGGGCTTCAATCCCCTTGCGTAACGTCTGCTCAAGCTGACTATTTAACTCACCCACTCTACCCGTTTCCTGGTGTGCAACTAATCGGCACCCGACCTGTAGCGGATTGATTTTCCGACAGCCTCAGACCATCGCCGCCCACAAACTCGACCTAAAAAAAAAGGGCCAAAGGCCCAATCTTTATCTATGGTTAAGTCCTGAAAAGGCACTCCCTTTTCAGCCCCTAACCTCGTTTATTAAGGACATCAAACTCAACGGCACTGGTAGCGGGGGTAGGATTCGAACCTACGACCTTCGGGTTATGAGCCCGACGAGCTACCGGACTGCTCCACCCCGCAGCCGTTGAAAGGAGGCGAATTCTACAAAAGAGAGGAGTCTGACGCAACCACCCGCGAGCAAATACATTGGTGATCAGGGCACGGAAACGGAATTGGGGCTAAGAGCGTAAACCTTTAAAAAAGCTGGCCACAAACCGCCAACAGGCCGCCGGGGAAAAGCCCCAGCAGCAGCACCGCCGCGCCATTTAAGGAAACAACCAGTTTTTCATCCCACGCCGCTTCGATCGGGCTGGGATCATCCACCTCATCAAAATAAATCAATTTGACAATGCGCAGATAATAAAAGGCCCCAATTACCGAAAACAGTACTGCAACCACCGCAAGCCAGGTGAAGCCTTCAGCGATGATCGCTTCAATAACAGAAAGTTTGGCGAAAAACCCGACAGTTGGCGGCACTCCGGCCATAGAAAACATCACCACGAGCATCACCAGCGCCAGCACCGGTGACCTTTTGCCAAGCCCCTTATAGTCACTAAGCTGGTCCGCTTCGAAGCCGTTTCTACTCAGAATCATCACCATACCAAAAGCGGCGAGGCCGGTAAGTGCATAGGTGAGCATATAGAAAAGTGCCGCTGAATAACCGGCCTTGCTACCGGCCAACACGCCAAGAAGCACAAATCCCATATGCGAAATTGCCGAATAACCAAGCATACGCTTGATATTGGTCTGTGCGATGGCAATGACATTACCGACTGCCAGCGACACAACAACCAGCAGCAGCACCATCTGCTGCCACTGTGCAATCAACGGCTGCAAGGTATCTGCGAAAAGACGAAGGACCAGGGCAATGGCGGCAAGTTTGCTCACCGTTGCAATGATATTGGTGATAGCGGTCGGTGAACCCTGGTAAATGTCCGGCAGCCACATATGAAACGGTGCCGCTCCCAGTTTAAACGCAGCACCAACCACGACAAACACCAGGCCCAGACCCAGCAGCAACTGGTACTCAGCGGCAGTTGCCAAAACCGCACCTATTTCGGCCTGCACGATGCCGGTGATCAGACTTCCGGTCACCCCGTAGATAATCGAAATGCCGTAGAGCAGCATTCCGGACGCGAGAGCGCCGAGAATAAAATACTTGATCGCCGCCTCGCTGGACGCTACTGACCTGCGATCAAACCCTACCAGCGCATAGAGCGACAGGGAGAGAGTCTCGAGACCGAGATAGAGCGTGAGCAGAGAACCACCAGAGGCAATAATCATCATCCCGAGAAGCGCAAAAAGGCTCAACGTATAAAACTCACCACTCAGTAACCCGCGAACCAGTAAATAACTGCGCCCGTAAATAAACACCGCCGCCAGGCCTATCACCATTGCCAGCTTCAACACCAACGCCAGACCATCGCTCTGGTAGTGGTTACCGAGCACCTGCTGTGGGCCAGAATAGGAATAGACAAGGGTCAGCGCGGTAACCGCCAGCGCGACGAGGCTCCACAGATGAGTGGCGCCGCGCTCTTTTCCAGGGGTAAACAGGTCAATCAGCAGTACGACACTGGCTGCCGACAGCAACACCAGTTCCGGAAGTACAGGGATCAGTTCCTGGGTAGAAAAACTCATTACAGTTTGCCTTGACTGACGTGTGCGAGTAGCGCCTCGACACTGGTATGCATGACATCAAAAAGCGGGTTGGGCGCAACACCCAGCCCCAGCACCGCGATTGCCAGCAGCGACAACACCAGCCGTTCGCGCGGTAGCAGATCCTTGAGGGCGGCCACAGCTTCGTTGGCAACGTCACCAAATATCACCCGACGATACATCCAGAGGTTATAGGCCGCGCCCAGCACCAATGACGAAGCCACCGCCAGCGCTACCCAGAAATTCTGCTTAAACGCGGCAATGATCACCAGGAACTCGCCGACAAAACCAGAGGTACCCGGCAGGCCGGAATTGGCCATAACAAAAAACATCATCAGTGCAGCAAACGCCGGCATGGTATTGACGACGCCGCCGTAATCAGCAATCTGTCGGGTATGCATTCGGTCGTAGATCACACCAACGCAGAGGAACATCGCGGCGGAGATAAAGCCGTGGGAAATCATCTGCACCATGCCACCTTCGATCCCCTGTGCAGAGAACAGAAAGATACCGAGGGTCACAAACCCCATATGGGAGATCGAAGAGTAAGCGATCAGCTTCTTCATATCTTTCTGCACCAGTGCTACCGCGCCGACGTAAACCACAGCGACCAGGGAGAGGCCAATCATTAGTCCTGCCCAGGCCTGACTGGCATCTGGAACAATCGGCAGGTTGAAGCGGAGAAATCCGTAGCCACCCATTTTCAACATGATTGCCGCCAGAATCACCGAACCGCCGGTGGGCGCTTCAACATGCGCATCAGGCAGCCAGGTGTGGACCGGCCACATCGGAATCTTCACCGCAAAAGCTGCGAAGAACGCAAAGAACAACAGCGTCTGCACTTCAGAGCTGATCGCCAGTTGCTGAAAATCGAGCAACGAAAAGGTGCCGGACTGCAGATAGAGGTAGAGCAGTGCGACCAGAAACAGGACCGAACCGAGAAAGGTATAGAGAAAGAACTTAATGGTCGCGTAGACCCGATTGGGGCCACCCCAGATACCGATAATCAGAAACATCGGTATCAACATCGCTTCCCAGAACACGTAGAAAAGCACCGCATCAAGGGCCGCGAAAACACCAATCATCATCCCTTCCATGATCAGTACAGCACCCAGGTAGGCAGTCAGACCACTGGTGATATTGCTCCAGGATGAAATCACCACCAGCACGGTAATCACGCTGGTGAGCAGAATCAGTGGCAGGGAGATACCATCAATACCGAGGTGATAGTTGATCGACAGCGCCTCCACCCAGGGCACTGACTCCTGAAACTGCATCGCTGCGGTGGTGGTGTCAAAAGCTGTGTAGAGCGGGACTGTGACCAGCAGCGTCAGCAGTGCGACGGTCAATGCCAACCACCGACTTAGCGGCAACCGACTCTCACCGCCGGTAACCAGGACCAGCGCACCGCCGATAATCGGAAGCCAGATTGCAGCGCTTAACAGTGGAAAAGAATTCATTGGAACATTCAGACCTTAAGGGGCGATAAACCAGAGCATGCTCAGTAGCAGCGTTAAACCGATCATCATTGCAAATGCATAATGGTAGAGGTATCCGGTCTGGATTCGGCGCAATGCACCAGCCGCAGCGCCGACAGTTCTGGCCGTGCCGTTGACCAGCAGGCCGTCAATGATTGACACGTCCCCGACTCGCCAGAGGAATTGGCCGATCGCACGCAATCCACCGGCAAACACCACCTGATTAATGTCATCCAGATAATATTTATTGGACAGCAG
>JBPEXY010000138.1:0-8979 GCA_052031065.1 Immundisolibacteraceae bacterium
TGGAGACGGCTGATTCATTCTTCGCGGTCGGTCAGTTCCAGTGATACCGAGTTAATGCAGTAGCGCAGGCCGGTCTGCTCCTGCGGACCGTCTGGAAAGATATGGCCGAGGTGGGCATCGCAACGGCTGCAATGGACTTCGGTGCGCACCATGCCATAGCTGTTATCGGTATGAGTGCCGACATGTTCGTCGCTGATCGGCGCCCAGAAACTCGGCCAGCCGGTCCCGGAATCAAATTTCGCCGCCGAGTCAAACAGCGGTTCACCACAGCAGCTACAGCGGTAAACGCCGTCTTCCTTGGTGTCCCAGTACTGGCCGGTAAAGGCGCGCTCTGTGCCGGCCCTGCGGCACACTTCATACTGCTCTGGAGATAGTTCCTCGCGCCACTGTTCGTCACTCTTTTCGACTTTTTTCATGTTCTGTTCCTGTGTATCTGTTTCATTGGCAAGGGGTTGAAACTGAAGCACACGATTGTTGCGCAGCGGCAGGCTCTTGTCACTTCACGGCTCATCAAGGAGGTGCATTGATCACCATGAAGATGGAGTTGAATCAGAATCGGCTAATATGCGGCCGTTACGGCGGGTTATTGTATTAAATACGGATCTATCGAGAGTGGAGAGAGAACATGTACGAACGGCTGGTACCGATATTCCTGATCCTGCTTGCCGGGGTTGTCTGGAAACGGTTGCAACCGGGGGGTATTCCGGTGGCAGATATTCGTGGCGCCCTCAACTCGCTGGTCATCAACCTGCTGGCACCGGCACTGATACTGAATGTGTTTCTCACCTCGTCGCCGGATCTCACCCTGTTGAAGGTGCCGCTGGCCGGGGTGGTGGTGATCGTCGCCGGTATGGTCGCCTGTCTGCTGCTGTTCGGGGCGATGGAAAAACTCGGCTGGATCACCCGTCCACAGGCGGGCGCGCTGATTCTGGCGACCGCATTTGGTAATGGTCTGGGGGCCGCAGTGCCGGTTATCGAAGGGCTCTACGGTGCGGCAGAGTCGATCCGCGTGCCGATGCTCTATGACCTGCTCGCCACTATTCCAATCGTCTGGTCCGTCGGAGTGATGCTGGTGGCTCGCTACGGCAGCGAGGGGCCGCCAGCAGGCATGGGGCTGGTGTTCCTGAAACTGCCGCCGTTCTGGACCCTGCTGGTGGCGATTGGTTTGAACCTCTCCGGGGTCACCCTGCCGGAAAGTGTCGGTAGTGCCGTTGCCAGTCTCGGCATGGCGGCGGTGCCGCTGCTGCTGTTTCTGGTCGGCACCACCTTCGACCTGAGCAATCCAAGACTGCTACTGATCGCCCTGCCGGCACTGGTGGTAAAACTGGTCGGTGGCGCAGCAGCGGGCTATTTTGCGGCCAGCGCCCTGGGGCTGGAGGGCGAACTGCTGGGCGCAACCGTGATCACCGCCGCGGCACCCTCGATTGCGGTGGGCATTGCGCTGAGTGAGCGGTTCAAGCTCGACTCAGCGCTGTTTAGTACCGTGATGACCCTGACGACAGTGGGCTATGTATTGATTGCGCCCTATTTGCAACAAGCCTTCTAATCTGCCTTTGCAGTATAGAAATAAACGTGTAAGTTAGGGAGGAATAACTCTCGGAAAAGGACTTCGCAAATGTTTCGCCTCCTCCCAAACTCGCTCGGTCACTGCGGCCATTGGGCTTTTAGGCTATGGGTGGTATTTCTCTGTTGTTCGCCGGCGCTTTCCGCCGGCACTATCTCCGCCGGCACTTTTTCGGCCGCCACTGTGACGGGATTTACAGTGACCTTTAGTCTTTCAGGTGATCTTACCGTCGATCATCCTGACGGTATTACGGCCACTACAGTTGGCAATAGTGTTGAATTCACCAGTGGTGGCGAAACTGCATCGATCACCTTTGTCAACAATATTTTTAGCGTCTCGGTCCTTTCTGCCGACGCGGTTTTGTTGAGCG
Source organism: Immundisolibacteraceae bacterium (assembly GCA_052031065.1). Taxonomy (GTDB): domain Bacteria; phylum Pseudomonadota; class Gammaproteobacteria; order Immundisolibacterales; family Immundisolibacteraceae; genus JBPEXY01. The sequence goes on from JBPEXY010000138.1 coordinate 1,935, forward strand.
CTTTCGATGGGGTTTCTTCGCTTCAAGCAGACGGCGTACTACACCTAAACGCTGAAGGTACCGGGGGTGGGAATCTCTTCCTTACATTCGGCGGAACACTAGTCGCCGTTGCCGGGGGCTTTGAGGTCACGTCGGCGGCCGGGGCATTCGGAACGGGTTATTTTTTTCCTGGCGAATCGCTACCCATAGGACCCTCGGTAAACCTGTCGGGCACCATCAGTATCGTTTTACCCCCTGTTATCACGCTCGCAGACGCTACCCAGAGTATCGTCAGTACCTCTGTCGCCGGTGGGTTGGTGATGTCCTCAATCAGTACGGTCCTCAACGGCGCCCACAGCCGTCCGTTGTCCAGATTAGTGGATAAGGGTGAAAAAACCGGCTGGGTCGCTGGTGACTGGGGCGTAGACCACCACGACTCTCGTCACGGCGACCTGGGGCTGGCCGAAGTGGGAATGGGTTATCACTTTGGCTTTGCTCAGATAAATCTGGCACTGGGAAAAACCTGGTCTGACCAGGACACCCTGCTGGGTGGCTCTATCGAGGCAGACGGTAAATTTGTGATGGTGGAGGGGATTATCCCCGTGGCGGGTATTGATGGCCTCCACGCCACCGTGACCGGTTACCGTCACTGGGGGGATGTGGACCTGGAGCGCGGTTATATCAACGCCGGTACACCTGACTTTTCCACCGCCAGCCCGGATAGCCGTACCTGGGGCCTGCGCGCCCGACTCGACTGGCAAAATGCCTTCTCGTGGCGAAACGCTGACTACACTCCCTACGTGGATTTAAGTTACAGCGACTCGCACCTGGATAGTTTTACCGAAGTGGGCGGTGCCTTCCCCGCCTTCTTTGATGACAAAGATGAAGAGATCACCGAACTACGCTTGGGGGTGAATGGTGAACTACCGCTGTTTTCTGATCGTGTCCGCCTGCTGGGTAATCTGGAAGCTGCCCACCGGTTTGACGATGATGGCAGCCGCACCTCAGGCCAGTTGATTGGCCTGTTTAGTTTTGATCTGCCTGGGACTGATTACGACCAAAACTGGTTTAAAGCGGGTATTGGTGTCGAAGGTAACCTTGGCAATGGCAAGGCCTCGCTGATGATCAACGGTACCACCGAGGGTGAAATGCCCAGCGCCTGGGCGGCTTTTGCTTATCAGGTGAGGTTTTAGCTGTAGGTATCTGAAATGGTTGCTCAAGTGTTGCCTGGATACCGCTCTAATGACATTGCCGTGTCTGCAAATGCCTCGAGTAGCTTTTTGTCCGCTGTGATTAAGGGCACCTGCAGCTGCTGGGCCAGTGCGACAAATTCACAATCGTAGGCAGAACAGCTACTTGATCTGACCAGGTCCATGACCTGTGTCGAGGAGATATGGTATTCGTTGCCGGCGAGTAACTGCTCGGCCTGCGCCAGGATGACCAGAACATCATCAAAGCTCAGCAGGTCGTTGCGCAGGTATTGGCTGAGAACACTTCTGAATTCACTCCGCCATAAAACAGGTGATGCCCATATTGGGTCGGCCTCTAAAAGCTGGGCGACCTGTTGTGACCGATCACCGGTTAGATAGAGATACGCGATGATATTGGTATCGACGACGATCATGGCCGGCCATGATTTTTTGCGGCGATCAACTGCTCCTCATTAATGGGGTGAGCAGCCGTTTTTTCCCGTAATTGGGCGGCGGTGGCCAGGTGTGCAGCGATGTCAATTTTGTGGGTACCCAACGCCTGTTCTACACAGTAGATAAATTCGCTGTTCAAGCTGCGATGATGTGCTTTGGCCGCGATTTTTAGCTGATTGTAGAGGCTGTCAGGAATGTTCTTGATAGTGAGCGCTGGCATGGGTGACTCCAGAGTTAAAACCAATATGGTTTCATAATGGTTTTAACCGCAGTTGTTGTCAATATTTATCCGGACTCAAGCCCAGGACTTTAAGAACTCCACGCACTGCTGTTCGGCCCAGTAGCGTCCCGACGGATGTCGTTGCATAAAACTGACATGGCCGCCGTGGCGGCTGTATTGCAGTGTCACCTGGTCGCTGACTTCATCAACGCCTGGAAAACAGCCGGGGCTAAGCAGTGGGTCATCACCGGCGCTAAGCAGCAGGGCCGGATAGTTAATCTCACCTAAAAACTGCCGCGAGCTGCTCTGCCGATAATAATCCTCGGCGCCATCAAAGCCGTGAAGCGGGGCGGTATAGCGATGATCAAACTCCCATACGCTGCGGCAGCGGGGCAGTTGGTCCACCCCCAGAGCCTGTTTGACCAAATCGCCCTTGGCGATCATCTTGCCCTGCAGCGAGCGCAGAAAGCGCCACTGATATAGCCAGTTCTGCGCCTGGTTAAGCCGGTCACAACAACCCGCCAGGTCAACCGGCGGCGATATGGCCACCCCGCCCCGCAGCTGGGCAGGACGGCTGTCGTTTGGCTCGCCCAGATACTTAAGCACCAGATTGCCACCCAGACTAAACCCAACCAGCACCAGATGCCGATATTGATCTGCAGATAACACCTGCCCAATCACCTCGGCCAGATCATCGGTAGCACCGCTGTGGTAACTGCGAGCCAGCCGGTTTGGTTCGCCGCTGCACCCGCGAAAATGGTAGGCCACCACGTCCCAGCCAGCGCGCAGACAGGCGCGCGCCATGCCCTTCATATAGTGGGTGTCGCTGCTGCCTTCGAGGCCGTGGCAGAGCAACACCAGGCGTTGATGGTCGCCGGTCAGCCAGTCGAGGTCGATAAAATCCCCATCTGCCGTATCAATGCGCTGGCGCTGCCAGTGGATACCCTCAACACGGCGCAGCAGGGTTGGCACAATGGTCTGGTAATGGCCGAATCGATGCAGGCCGGTAGCCGTGTAGGGATTGCTGTTAACGTCAGTATGTCTGGGCATGGCGAGGATTCTAACTACAATAGCCGGCTGTGGAATTCAGCTGTGAATTTCAGCTGTGGGATTCAGGGGAGTTGACCCATGTCGTTAAAGGGCAGTGCCGCCATCGTCGGAATTGCGGAGATGGCGCCGCAGAAAAAACCGGAGGGTAAAACCTCTCTGGGTATTATTGCGCAGATGGCGCGTGAGGCGATCGCCGATGCCGGTCTGGAGAAAGGCCAGATTGATGGCCTGTTAACCGCCGCTTCGTTAAGTGATTTTGCCATGCTCTGGCCATCAGCGGTGGTGGAGTATCTTCACCTGAAGCCGCGCTATTTCGACCAGGTTGAACTGGGCGGTGCCTCCAGCGCCGCAATGGTCTGGCGTGCCGCTGCGGCGATTGAGGCCGGCATGTGTGAAACCGTACTCTGTGTGATCGGCGATACCTGGGACAGCCGCCTGTTCATGGAGAACCCGCCGCCGTTCCCGGCCACCGAGGCGGAGTTTGATGCCCCTTACGGGCTGGCCGGCGCCAACCCCGGTTATGCGCTGATTGCGCAGCGCCATATGCACGAGTTTGGCACTAAAGCCGAGCAGCTGGCGAAGGTCGCTGTTGATCAGCGCACCAATGCCTGTGCCAACCCGCTGGCACTGTTCGGTGACAAGCCGATCACCATTGATGATGTGCTCAGCTCGCGAATGATTGCCGAGCCGCTACACCTGCTGGAAATTGTCAGCCCGGCCACCGGTGGCGGTGCTTTTATCGTTACCCGCGCTGATCTGGCGCGGCGTGGCCGAAACCGGCCGGTCTACCTGCTCGGTGCTGGCGAAGCGGGGGAGCACTCCAGTGTCACCCGTGCGCCAAACATCACCCATTCACTGGTAAAACCGGCGTCGGAACGGGCCTTCAGAATGGCTGGAATCACACCCGATCAGGTCGATTTCGTTCAGCCCTATGACTGCTACACCATCACCGTGCTGGTCACCCTTGAGGATGCCGGTTTCTGCAAAAAGGGTGAGGGTGGTCCGTTTGTCGCCGAGCATGACCTCACCTGGTGCGGTGACCTGCCCTGCAACACCCATGGTGGGCAACTGTCGTTCGGCCAGCCGGGAATTGCCGGGGGCATGAGTCATGTGATTGAGGGGGTGCGACAGCTGATGGGGCGGGGTGGGGAGCGTCAGATCGCCGATGCCAGCCTCGGTTATGTGAATGGTAATGGAGGCATCATGGCCGAACAGTGCAGCTTGATTCTGGGGTTGGAGCCATGAGTGGCGTGCAGGCACCACGGCCCCGGGTTACCGATGTCAGCCGCCCCTACTGGGAGGCTGCCCGGGCGCATCGACTGGAACTGCAGCGTTGTGATGATTGTGGTGAATGGATTTTCTACCCGCGACAGGTCTGTAGCGAATGTCTCTCCCCGGCATTGAGCTGGCACCCGATGAGCGGCCGGGGGAGTGTCTACAGTTACACGGTGCTGCACTCACCACCTCATCCCGGTTTTATCGATCAGTTGCCGTTGATCGTGGCCATTGTGGAGCTGGAAGAGGGACCGCACCTGACCACCAACCTCACCGGCATTGACCCTGCTGCGGTGACCATTGGGCTGCCGGTGACGGTCTGTTTCGATGATCTGGATGAACAGACCACGCTGGTGAAATTCCAGCCAGCAGACCCGGCGGCGATTGCCGCGACGTAGAACTTTTCTCAAGGGTGACCAGAAGGCAGCGACTGATGGCGAGTGATTCTCAGGACCCCGAACTGCAGCAGGAAGCTGGCGCAAACCGGCTGGCGGCAATCATGGCCGACCCCGCCTACCGGCAGGCCGACCAGGATGTCGATTATCTCAACACCGACGAGACCCGCGGTATTCGTCTGCAGCTCGATTATCAAAAGGCGCACCGGCAGATGCAGCGCCACGGTATCGAACAGACCATTGTCGTTTTTGGCAGCACCCAGCTGGTTGAACCCACAGAAGCGGCGCGACGTGTCGAGCAGCTCCGCGAGGCGCTAGCCAGCGACCCTGATGACAACGGCCTGCAGCAGCGGCTGGCGCGGGCGGAACGGGTTGCGGCAAAGAGTCATTACTACGAAGAGGCGCGCCGGTTTGGAACGCTGGTCGGTTCGGTGGATGGGGGTGATCATCCCCCGGTGACGCTGATCACCGGCGGTGGGCCGGGGATTATGGAAGCGGCAAACCGCGGCGCCTACGATGCCGGCGCCAAATCGGTGGGGCTCAACATCACCCTGCCGGAGGAGCAACTGCCCAACAGTTACATCACCCCGGGGCTCTGTTTCGGCTTTCACTATTTTGCCACCCGCAAACTGCACTTTCTGTTGCGGGCGCGCGCGCTGGTTGCGTTTCCCGGTGGTTACGGCACCCTCGATGAGCTGTTCGATGCATTGACGCTGATCCAGACCGAAAAGATAGAACCACTGCCGATCATTCTGGTGGGCGAGGCGTACTGGACTCGGGTGATAGATATCCCGTTTCTGACCAGCGAAGGCATGATCACCGCGCAGGATGCCGCGCTGGTGCGCTACGTTGAAACCGCCGATCAGGCGTGGGCGGCAATTCTCACCTGGCACCGGGAGCGGGGTCTGCCATTGATTTAACCAGACGCTTTCGAGCGTAACCATAAAAGCAATACCAAAGGAGGGAGGAGATGAAGGGAGGCAGAGGCATTGCGGCGACCCTTGCCGGGTGGTTACTGGCGCTAGCGGTGGTGAGTAGTGAGCGGCCGCCGGACTTTCTGCTCATAGTTGCGGATGACATGGGCTATACCGACTGGGGCGGCTTCGGCGGCGAAATTCGCACACCACATCTGGATGCGCTGGCCGCGCGAGGACAAAAATTCAGTCATTTCTACACTGCGCCAACCTGTTCGCCGACTCGCGCCATGCTGCTCACCGGGATCGATCACCACCGGGTTGGCCTGGGGTCGATGAAAGAGCTGCTGCGGCCCAATCAGATCGGCCAGCCGGGGTACGAAGGCCACCTCAACGATAGCGCGGTTACCCTGCCGCAACTGTTACAGCAGGCGGGTTATCGCACGCTAATGGCCGGCAAGTGGCATCTCGGTCTCGGCCCTGAGCAGGACCCTGTCGCAAAAGGGTTTGACCGCTCGCTGGGCATGTTTCTTGGTGCTGCCAGCCACTTTGGCGACGAAGCGGCCTACACCATGAACTATCCGCCGATCTATCGCCTCAACGGTAAACGGGTGCATGTGCCCGACCAGTTCTACTCTTCCGATTACTATACAGACCAGCTGATCGAGTGGATGGCTGAAACCCCGGTCAGTCAGCCGCTGTTTACCTATCTGCCGTTCACCGCGCCCCACGACCCCCTGCATGTGCCCGACGAATGGCTGGACAAATATCGCGGCCGTTACGACCAGGGGTATGACCAGCTGCGTGAACAGCGCGTGCAAAGACTGGTGGAGCTGGGCTTGCTGGCCGATGCCTCGCTGGCGGCGCCACGGCCGCCCCACGTACCGGCGTGGCAGACACTCACACCCGAACAGCAGGCCCTGTCTGCCCGCGCCATGGAGATTTATGCTGCCATGGTTGAAAACCTCGACGCCAACGTCGGCCGGCTGATCGAAACACTCAAACAGCAGGGGCGCTACGACAACACGGTGATTCTGTTCATCTCTGATAACGGCGCCAACGGCATCATCCTGCAGCAGAACCCACTGGTGCCGGAGGGCTGGGTGGAGCGTAATTCCGATAACCGGCTGGAGAACATCGGCCGCAAGGGCTCACGACCCTCCACCGGGCCGGGCTGGGCGCTGGCCAGCACCGCCCCCTTTGCACTACACAAGTTGTTTATCAGTGAGGGCGGCATCCGCGCGCCGTTGATTATTGCCGGGCCGGGCGTGGTACAGCGGGCCGATCAGGTTGCCAACATCACCACCGTACGTGATCTGATGCCGACCCTGCTGGAGATGGCCGGCATTGTGCCGCCGGCAGAATTTCAGGGCCGCCCGGTGCTGGCGATGGAGGGTCGATCAATGGTCAGCCTGCTGGCAGGGGGCGATGAGCCGCTCTACCCGCCCGAGCACCCGTTCGGATTCGAACTGTTTGGTATGCAGGGGCTGCGCCTGGGGGACTGGAAAATCTCCACCATCAACAAACCTTTCGGTACCGCCCGCTGGCAGCTGTTTAACCTGGCTGAAG
>JBPEXY010000139.1:0-5279 GCA_052031065.1 Immundisolibacteraceae bacterium
GTGATACCAGGCTCCTTTCTTGGCCGCGATGGTAATCAGTCAGCCAGCCACGGGCAGTTTGTCAGTGCCAGCGCATCGGACCGGAATAACCCCGGCCGCCACTATGTGCGTTGTGCACTGGTGGCACCCGTTGCGGAGTGTGAACAGGGATTACGCCGCATCGCCCATTTGCTTGAACAGGTTGCTTGAGTAATGCGTTGATTACCACTGGACACTACAGGCGATAGCCGCGCCACAAAACAGCGCGACCCTTTAGAATAACCAGCCGCGCTAGCGGAACAGGCTTAATCCTGCTGTCCGCTGCGGCGGATTTACCACCACCGTCAACTAAAACCAGAGACTGAAGAGAACTTATGGAAACCTTGCAAAGCGTGATTGAATCGGCCTTCGAAAACCGCGCAGAACTATCACCCGGCAACGCGGACCCACAGGTTGTCGATGCAGTAAATCAGGCGTTGGCGCTGATCGACAGCGGAGAACAGCGGGTAGCTGAACCGACCACCGGCGGCTGGCAGGTCAACGACTGGCTAAAAAAAGCGGTTCTGCTGTCGTTCCGACTCAACGATAACGCGCCATTGGAAGGTGGATTCACCCGCTATTTCGACAAGGTAGAGAGTAAATTTGACGGCTGGAGTGACGCGCAGTTTGCGGCTGCAGGCTGTCGTGTCGTACCGCCTGCGGTGGTCCGTAAAGGCAGCTATATCGGCCGTAACGTGGTGCTGATGCCCTCATACGTCAACATCGGCGCCTACGTCGATGATGGCACCATGGTCGACACATGGGCGACAGTCGGTTCCTGCGCGCAGATTGGCAAAAACGTTCACCTTTCCGGCGGTGTTGGCATCGGCGGAGTACTCGAGCCGCTGCAGGCAGCACCAACCATTATCGAAGACAACTGTTTCATCGGCGCCCGCTCGGAAATTGTCGAGGGTGTGATCGTTGAGCACGACTCCGTGATCTCCATGGGGGTCTATATAGGCCAAAGCACCAAGATCTATAACCGCGCTACCGGCGAGGTTAGTTACGGCCGTGTACCGGCCGGATCGGTCGTGGTGTCCGGCAACCTGCCGGCAGGTGATGGTAGCCATAGCCTGTATTGCGCAGTCATTGTCAAACAGATCGACGCCCAGACCCGCTCCAAGGTGAGTATCAACGAACTGCTGCGCGACTGATGATTGTCTACGGAATCAGTAACTGTGACACCGTGCGCAAAGCACGACGCTGGCTCGATCAGCAGCAGATCGATTACCGTTTTCACGACCTGCGCGCCGATGGTATCGACGCTGATACTGTTCAACAATGGTGTCAACTGGTTTCATGGGAGCAGCTCCTCAATCGCCGCAGTACCACATGGCGACAGCTGGATGAAAACGCCACGGCCGCTGTTGATCAGCCACGCGCCGTTGAGCTGATGGTCTCCCATCCGACTTTGATCAAGCGTCCGGTACTGGTGACTGATACCGGAATCGAGATTGGCTTCAAGGCAGCCCGTTACGCTGAGCTTTTCAACGTCGATGAGTAGCGTTCTGCAGCTCTGTAGTGAACTGGTAGCGCGCCCGTCGGTCACTCCCGACGACAGCGGTTGCCAGCAACTACTGGCGGCACGCCTGCAACCATTAGGGTTCACTATCGAGCATCTGCGCTTTGGCGAAGTCGATAATCTCTGGGCGGTAATTGGCGATAGCGGCCCGCTGTTCTGTTTCGCCGGCCATACCGATGTGGTGCCGCCCGGTGAGCTGGAACAGTGGCACAGCGACCCGTTCGAACCAACCATTCGTGATGGCATGCTCTTCGGTCGCGGCGCTGCCGACATGAAAGGCAGTCTGGCGGCTATGGTCGTCGCTACCGAACTGTTTCTCGCCAGTAACCAACTGCAGGGCAGGCTGGCGTTTCTGATCACCAGCGATGAGGAGGGACCAGCCGTAGACGGTACCACCCGTGTCCTCGACTGGCTTGCTGAACGGGATATTCAAATTGACTGCTGCCTGGTTGGTGAACCGAGCAGCGCCGAACGCCTCGCCGACCGAATCCGCAACGGCAGACGCGGTTCACTCAACGGCACACTGAAGCTGTTCGGCGTGCAGGGCCACGTTGCCTATCCAGACGATGCGGACAACCCCATACACCGGGTGGGACAGATCATCAGCGATCTGGCTGCCACCGAATGGGACCAGGGAGACGAGCGCTTTCCGCCGACCAGTTTTCAGATCAGCAATATTAATGGTGGAACTGGCGCGACCAATGTCATACCCGGTCAGGTCAGGCTCGATTTTAACTTTCGCCATGGTCCGGCCAGCCCACAGGAGTCGCTGAAAAGTCGACTCACACGGATTGTCGAAACCGCTGGCTGCGATTATGAACTGAGCTGGACAACCAGCGGCGCACCGTTTTTTTGCCCCGCCGGCTCCTTCATCGACTCGGTCTGCGACGCCATAGCCGAAAATTGCGGTACAAAGCCTGAACTCTCAACCGGTGGTGGAACATCAGATGGTCGTTTCATCGCCACCACCGGAACCCAGGTGGTGGAACTCGGACCGCGTAATGCGTCGATTCATAAAATCAATGAATCGACGCCCATCGATGAGCTGGAACAACTGACGCAGATCTACCTCTCCATTTTGCACCGGGTCATCGGCAGCAACTGAACACGACTCCCGGTAAGGTCAGGATAAGCTCAGGCACGGGCATCCATTCGCCGCAATGTGCCCGGCCATTTGAGGATCGCTTCATCAGCGGTAATCAGCGTTGCCGACAATAAAACCGAGGTCGCGGCGATCATCCGGTCCGCCGGATCGGGAGTCAGCCCTTCCAGCTCTACCGCCAACAGCCCTACTTCACCATCAATGGGCGCTTCGCGCACTCCCGCCTGCAGTAAACGGGTACGCCATGTTCGCAGCGGCATCACCATCTCCAGCTGATTGCGATACTGCAGCATGGTCATTTCCCAGAAGCTGATGGCGCTGACAAACAACTCATTGTTACCCAACGCTGCGTCAATGGCATCACGTGCTTCCTGGCCGAGGATGTCACAGTCCTGAGTCACCCAGATCAGCACATGGGTATCGAGCACAATCACTTCGATTTCCCCGAAGCCAGGGAAGGACTGACGATATCACCGCGAATCACCACTGATCCTGGCAGATGGCCCATTAACGTTTCCGGGCGCTCAATGTTTGGAATCAACTGCGCTACCAGCTTCCCCTCATCGGTGATTTTGACACAACGACCGTCACTGATCACCGAGTCCAGCAGTTCGTTAAAACGACTCTGAAACTCGGAAAGTTTCACTTCCGTCATTACAGGTTCTCCTCTCAAACTCCGCCCACCTGTGTTGTCCGTCACACTGTTTTTTTTCATCCCTGCCACGAATATACCCGTTAACTAAACATCCGTTAAGTTTTTACTGAGACTGCGCCCCACCAAGACCGCTTCAGCTCTATAGCGGAGCCTCTACATGCTGCGCCGATACTCCCCACCCACCTGGTAAAGCGCACCACTAATCTGTCCCAACGAGCTCTGTTTCACCGTCTCCATCAACTGGCCGAACAGGTTGCCGCCGGAAACCGCGGTTTTGCGCAGCGACGCCAGAGCCAGTTCCGTCTTTTCAGCGTGGAATTCGTGGAAGGCATTCACCGCGTCGATCTGCTGCTGCTTCTCTTTTGCGGAAGAACGAACCAGCTCGAGTAGTGTTTCATTAGCCACATCGGCCTGCTCATCCATGAAAGTGTTCACACCGATCAGTGGCAACGAGCCATTATGCTTACGATGTTCGTACTCCATGCTCTCGTCCTGAATCCTGCCGCGCTGGTACATGGTCTCCATCGCACCAAGCACACCACCGCGCTCCGAAATGCGTTCAAATTCCTGATAGACCGCCTCCTCCACCAGGTCAGTCAGGGCACTGATCACATAGGAGCCCTGCAGCGGGTTTTCGTTCTGATTCAGCCCCAGTTCACGGTTGATGATCAGTTGAATCGCCACCGCGCGCCGCACTGACTCTTCGGTCGGCGTGGTCACCGCCTCGTCATAAGCGTTGGTATGCAGGCTATTGCAGGAATCGTAAAGGGCATAGAGCGCCTGCAGCGTGGTGCGGATATCATTGAACTGCACCTCCTGGGCGTGCAAGCTGCGTCCGGAGGTCTGGATGTGGTATTTCATCATCTGTCCGCGGGGTGAGGCGCCATAACGCTCGCGCATCGCCCGCGCCCAGATCCGCCGTGCTACCCGGCCCAGCACCGCATATTCGGGGTCCATACCATTGGAGAAGAAAAACGACAGGTTGGGCGCAAAATCGTCGATCTTCATCCCCCGCGCCAGGTAATACTCAACAATGGTGAACCCATTGGAAAGGGTAAACGCCAGCTGCGATATCGGGTTCGCACCCGCTTCGGCAATGTGATAGCCACTGATGGAGACGCTGTAGAAATTACGCACGCCTGTGTCGGTGAACCACTGCTGCACATCGCCCATCATGCGCATGGCAAATTCGGTGGAGAAAATACAGGTGTTCTGCGCCTGGTCCTCCTTGAGAATATCGGCCTGAACCGTGCCGCGCACCTGCTGCAGCGCATCGCTGCGGATACGCTGGTAAACCTCAGGCTCCAGCAACTGGTCACCGGTCACGCCAAGCATGCCCAACCCGAGTCCATCGTTGCCTTCCGGCAACTCTCCGCGGTAGGCGGGACGCAGTCGGTCGCGATACAGGTCGGCAATTTTCTTCTCGGCCGATTCCCACTCGCCGCTGTTGCGCAGATATTTCTCCACCTGCTGATCGATGGCCGTGTTGAGAAAGATCGCCAGAATCATCGGTGCCGGCCCGTTAATGGTCAGCGATACTGAAGTCGTTGGGTCACAGAGGTCAAAACCTGAATAGAGCTTTTTGGCGTCGTCCAGCGTGGCGATGGAAACCCCGGAGTTGCCGACCTTGCCATAAATATCCGGTCGGGTATGAGGGTCTTCACCGTAAAGAGTTACCGAATCGAAGGCAGTGGAGAGCCGCGTCGCCGGGTGGCCACCTGCCAGATAATGAAAACGGCGGTTAGTCCGTTCCGGAGTCCCCTCACCAGCAAACATGCGCACCGGATCTTCACCCTGACGCCGGTAGGGGTAGACGCCACCGGTATAGGGGAAGTATCCGGGTAGGTGTTCACGGCCAAGAAAATTGAGCAGATCACCCGGGTCTCGATAATCCGGCGGCGCAATTTTGGGTATCTTCAGGTGGCTCAGGCTTTGAAAATAGTTGTCGCCCTTAATCTCGCGGCCACGCACCTTGTAGCTGT
>JBPEXY010000014.1:0-4402 GCA_052031065.1 Immundisolibacteraceae bacterium
CAGTTCATCCATCGGGTGCAGCAACTTGCGCAGGATCCAGATCTTCTGCAGCTCTTCGGTGGGGATCATGAGTTCTTCGCGGCGGGTGCCGGAGCGGTTGATATTCATCGCCGGGTAGATACGTTTTTCGGCGATTTTGCGCTCAAGGTGAATTTCCATATTACCGGTACCCTTGAACTCTTCATAAATCACGTCGTCCATCCGCGAGCCGGTTTCCACCAGCGAGGTGGCGATGATGGTCAGACTGCCGCCTTCCTCTACATTACGGGCGGCGCCAAAGAATTTCTTCGGTCGGTCCAGCGCATTGGCATCAACGCCGCCGGTGAGTACCTTGCCGCTGGAGGGAACGGTGGTGTTGTAGGCGCGGGCAAGACGGGTGATCGAGTCCAGCAGAATCACCACATCGCGTTTGTGCTCGACCAGTCGTTTGGCTTTTTCGATCACCATTTCAGCAACCTGAACGTGGCGGGTTGCCGGCTCATCAAAGGTGCTGGAAACCACTTCTCCGCGGACTGAACGCGCCATCTCCGTGACCTCTTCCGGCCGCTCATCAATCAGCAGAACGATCAGATAGCATTCGGGGTGGTTGGTGGCGATAGAGTGGGCGATGCTCTGCAGCATCATGGTTTTACCGGATTTGGGTGACGAGACGATCAGGCCGCGCTGGCCCTTGCCGATTGGCGCGATCATGTCGATCACCCTGGGGGTGATGTCGGCGGTAGTACCGTTGCCGGTTTCCAGGATTAGCTGATCCTCAGCGAATAGCGGTGTGAGATTCTGGAAGAGAATTTTCTTGCGGGCATTTTCCGGCTGTTCAAAGTTGATTTCTGCAACCTTGAGCAGGGCGAAATAGCGTTCACTGTCTTTGGGTGGTCTGATTTTTCCGGCGATGGTGTCACCGGTGCGCAGACCAAAACGTCGTATCTGGCTTGGCGACACATAGATGTCGTCGACACCGGCCACATAGGAGCTGCGTGGTGAGCGCAGAAAACCGAAGCCATCCTGCAGGACTTCCAGCACCCCCTCGCCGTAGATATCTTCACCTTTTTTGGCGTGCGCCTTGAGTAGCGCGAAGATGATCTCCTCTTTTGGCAGGCGGGCAATATTGTCGAGTTTGTTCTGTCTGGCTATTTCCACCAGCTGGGAGATCGGTTTCTCTTTTAATTCGTTGATATTCATTGATTCTGTCTTGTTTTGGAGGGGTCTGTCCGGGAGTTGGGTTTACCAGAACAGGTAAACCGGCGATGTTGGGGGTTGGGACCGGACAGCATCAACTGCCTGGTCGGGCGTGGATCACTAAATGGATTGGAGATGGGAACTGCTGGTTAAAAATTAACTGTGATTCAGCGCCGGGTGATTGGTCATTGATCACGGCTTGCCGGGCCTGCGCTGACTGGTATTTGCGACCAGGCTTGGCGACACGGCCATGATCAGGTTGGCCCGGATCACCAGTGGATCGACAGATTACAGGTTGCTGTCTATGAACGCAGCGAGCTGTGATTTCGATACTGCGCCCACTTTGGTCGCTTCGACCTGACCGTTTTTAAAAATCATCAATGTTGGGATGCCGCGTATGCCGTATTTAGGCGGCGTCTGCGGATTCTCGTCGATGTTCAGTTTGACGATACTCAACTTTTCCGCGTACTCGGTGCTGATCTCTTCCAGCACCGGGGCAATCATTTTGCACGGGCCGCACCATTCAGCCCAGTAGTCCACCAGTACCGGCCGGTCGGCGTTTAATACATCGGTTTCGAAAGATGCATCGGTTACATGACTAATTGCTGAACTCATAGGTTGCCTGTTCCTGTGAATAAAAAAGTGTTCTGGTCGGTTGAAACGTTGGGTGGTTTAAGAGAGCGTGGGTCTGGGGCTGTTCGGACTTTCGGTCAGTGGTTATAGCACTCGCCAGCAGTGATCGGCTGGCACCAGTCGGCACTGACGGTTCCGGTGCTGTATTTGAGCCTGAACGGCTTGACTTTAAATATCAGAAATTTCAGAAGGCCGGGCAGTGCTGTGGTTTCTGCGCCGCGGTGATTACGCCAGCATTCTAAATATTTGTTTCGGCAAGTCAACAGGGAAATTGAGTGGTTGTTTTCAGAAGCGGGAACAGGCTGGATAAAGTACGGCGACGTGCCGCAGTGATCAAGAGACCAATTGAGAGATCAGGAATGGCCGTTATCTTTGGGAATATATTTAAAGATTGTTCGGGGGCTGGCCTGTCGGCTTTTGATTCAGACAGGGGCGTTTTGCCGATCCAGCACCCGGTAGCCAATAGCCTCGCTGATCTGGTCACTGCCGATCACTTCCTGTTCGTCCATGTCGGCGATGGTGCGCGCCAGCATTAGCACCCGGTGGTAGGCGCGCGCGGAGAGCGCCAGCCGGTCCATGGCTCGCGCCAGCAGCTCACTGGCGGCCTTGTCGGTCCGGCAGTACTGCTCTATTTCCCGGCTGCTGAGCTGGCCATTTAACCGCTCCTGCCGCTGCATTTGATGCTTTTGTACAGAAAATACCCGCTGTGCAACCATCGCGCTCTGTTCTTCAGGGGTTTCGTTGTTTGGTTGCAGTTCGTTAAAGCTGACTGCCGGTAATTCGACATGCATGTCGATGCGGTCAAGCAGTGGGCCGGAGAGACGATTGCGATAGCGACTAATCTGATCCGGGGTGCAGCGACATTTGCCGGAGCTGTGACCTACATAGCCGCAGGGGCAGGGGTTCATCGCCGCGACCAGCTGAAACCGGGCAGGGAAGTCTGCCTGCTGGCCGGCGCGGGAGATGCGGATCTGTCCCGACTCCAGCGGTTCGCGCAGCGACTCCAGCACATTTCGACTAAATTCCGGTAGTTCATCGAGAAACAGCACGCCATTGTGCGCGAGAGAAATTTCTCCCGGCGCCGGCGGCTGCCCACCGCCGACCAGCGCCACCGGAGAGGCAGTGTGGTGAGGTGCCTGAAACGGTCGCGTTCGCCACTGTTGTGGGTCAAGGCCATCACGGCTGACCGAATGGACGATAGCGGTCTCCAGCGCTTGCTGTTCCGTCAGTGGTGGTAATAGTCCGGTCAGGCGTGAGGCGAGCATGGTTTTGCCACCTCCTGGTGGCCCGATGAACAGCAGGCTGTGACCGCCGCTGGCGGCAATTTCCAGTGCTCTCTTACCCCGCTGCTGCCCATGAACATCGGCGAGGTCGGTTAACCTGGGGGGGCTGGTATAGCCGGTGGTTGGGATTAGCGGTAGTGGCTGTTGGCCCGACAGGTGAGCGCACGCTTCCAGCAAACTCTCTGCTGCAACACAGTGCAAGTCGCTGACCAGCGCTGCTTCGGTGCCGTTGTCAGCGGGGAGTATCAGCGTGCGTTGTGCGTCACGGCAGGCCAGGGCGCTGGGCAACACTCCGTTGACCGGTCGCAGGCTGCCATCCAGGCCCAGTTCGCCGATCAGTTCATGGCCGTTTAGTAGTTCGCCGGGTATTTGATCGGAGGCGGCGAGAATGGTCAGGGCAATAGCCAGATCGAAACGGCCACCGCTTTTAGGCAGGTCCGCCGGAGCCAGGTTAACGGTGATACGTCCCAGTGGGAAATCGAAATGGCTGTTGATAATCGCGCTACGGACCCGGTCGCGGCTTTCTCGCACCGCAGTTTCTGGCATGCCGACGATTGCCAGCGACGGAAGGCCGCTGGAAATGTGGGTTTCCACTACCACCGGCGCGGTTGTTACCCCCTTTAATGCCCGACTGGTTGCAGTCGCCAGAGACATATTGGTAGCGGTATCCGTCTACTAAAGCGCGATGGAGGCCGGGCTCAGTCGCTAGCGCCGTTCCGCACCACAGCATCGACCCGCTTTTCCAGTGCAGCTAATCGTTCATGCAGGGCGGTCACCAGCGCGCGTTGGGTTTCAAATTCCTCGCGGGTGACCAGATTAAGTCGGTTTAACAGCGCTTCTCCAGCCCCTTCGAGATTGTCCCGGGCATGATTGGATAGCTCGCCGAGCAGGCCGGTGAGTTGTTGCAGGTCGCTTTCCAGTTTGGATTTCATTGGTTTACCAGTAGCGTTAGGGGGCGTTATTGTCGCCCCCTACCAGCAGGTCGGCAAGCTGGTGAAATGATGCACCATATTAGGGATCGGTGAATCGTTTGCACCGCAATAGTGCCTCACTAGTCGCCAATGTGTCATAAATCACCCAAATTGATCCGCGCTGTGGAACCGGGAACCACCAGGCTCATCGTGGTGCGGTGATCTGGCCAGCCGGGGGCTACCCGGGTTCCTTGCCACCCGCTTTCTTCTCAGCGTTCCACGTCTTCTGCAGGGCGGTCGTTCCAATGCAGTTCGCCGCCATCTGTCGACCCGGCATTCATGGAAACAGACGGGTCAAAAAGGGTTTGGCACAGAACCTGCTATAAATTCACGCTGTCG
>JBPEXY010000140.1:0-2494 GCA_052031065.1 Immundisolibacteraceae bacterium
AGCAACTGGCCACCCTGGTTCTTATCCACCAGAGGAATCAGGCGGTAACCCACCTCAAGACCGAGCTGGTCCACAGGCTCTACGTCATCCCAGCCGAGTTCTTTCACTTCCAGTTGTTTGATCGTCTCCTGCGCTTTTTCTTTTGGCGCCGACAGAGCATTGCCCCCGGCGTCAGAGCCGATACCCGGAGAGCCCGCCGGTAGAGCTGGTTTACCACCAAGACGTGACATCACCGCATCGCCAAGCTGACCGCCCTCTTTCTTCCAGTGCAGGATATACGCCGCCAGACCGGCAATCGCCGCCGCCGACAGAAACACCAGGTGAGGCATACCCGGGACAATGCCCATCAGGAACAACAGTACCGCCGAGACCGACAGCGCCCGCACCGAGCCGAACATCTGCCCGATGACCTGCTCACCCATGTCCTCGTCACCGCCATTACGGGTCACCATAATCGCCGTTGCGGTCGACAGCAGTAAGGAAGGAATCTGCGCCACCAGACCATCACCAATGGCCAGCAGCGTGTACGCCGACACCGCCTGACCAAAGGTCAGATTGTGCTGCGCCATACCAATGGCGAAGCCACCGGCCACGTTAATCAGCAGAATCAGAATACCGGCGACAGCATCGCCCTTAACAAACTTACTGGCACCGTCCATGGCCCCATAGAAGTCCGCCTCAGCGGCAATATCGGCACGACGGGTTTTCGCCGCCTCGGCATCAATCAGACCCGCATTCAGGTCCGCATCAATCGCCATCTGTTTACCCGGCATGGCATCCAGGGTGAATCGCGCACTCACCTCCGACACACGGCCCGCACCTTTGGTAACCACCACAAAGTTAATGATCATCAGAATGGCGAACACCACCAGACCGACCGCGTAGTTACCGCCGATCAGCACCTCACCAAACGCCTCGATCACCTTACCGGCCGCATCACCACCCTCATGACCTTCAAGCAGAACGACACGGGTCGACGCCACGTTCAGTGCCAGACGCAATAACGTCGCAATCAGCAGGATCGTCGGGAAAATGGCGAAATCGAGTGGACGCTTGGAATACACACTGACCAACAGAACCACGATGGACAGCGCAATATTGAAGGTAAAGAAGGTATCGAGCAGGAATGGTGGTAGCGGCAGAGTCATCATGCCCAGCAGCACCAACAGCATCACCGGAATACCCAGATTACCCTGCGCCAGGAACGAAAGGCTCTTCTTCAGCTGACCGCTGAGGTTGGGATTTGCCGATGTAGAAGCACCCGCCATGAATCTACCTGTGTCAAAAAATTGGTGGTTTTACAGGTAGTTGCAGGAAGTGTTCCTGCTTTGGGGGTAAGGGGGAAGTTTTTGTTAAGGAGTGTAACTGGGGAGATGTTGTTTTTAATTTCCGGAAGGCTGGGTCAGCGAACCAGCTCGTAGGCTGGGTTAGTGAAGCGTAACCCAGCGGTTATCAGAAGTTGTGGTTTGTCGCTCCCGCGAGGACAAATGGGAACGCCTAGACCCGACTCACGTGGAGATAAGCTGAAGTTTTAATTTAATGGCTTTAGTTTCGCTCCTGGGAGGACGGCATCCTCCCGGCGCGGGCCACCCCACCTGCTTCGCGCTGAGTTGCTCGCTGTTCCAGGTCATTCTGCGAACTCATTTCGGCTCCGGAGCGATTCGGCATCCATGCCTCAGCGCCCCTCCCTCGACGTCCTGTCTCGGGTGCCTATTCGTTCTTGAATAACCTGGCTCGCAACAGGCGCACTTAACACCTGACACTCCGATAAATAACGAAATGCACTGGGGGCCTTAACATTTCTTTATTTGATTGGGTGTGAATCAAAGTCACATCGTCATTGCGAGCGACAGCGACGCAATCCAGTGACTATTCTGGCGCTTCACTTTTATGAGCCAGAGTATGCGCATTCATTTCCCAGTTCCGGCCATCAAACTCAGTGATATTCACCGTTACATCCTCAATGTCCAGGCAGTGAACATTAATATCGATACCGTCGGGGTTTGATCGCGGTGTATAGAAAGGCTTCACACCGCAGACGTTGCAGAAGGTGTGTTTAGCCACACCAGTGTTAAAGGTATAGGTCGTCAGGTGATCCTCACCGGTTAGCAGACGGAATTTGCTCAAAGGGACAATCAGGTGCAGAAAACCTGATTTTCTGCAGATAGAGCAATTACAGAGGTCAGCTTCGATGACGTCTGGTGCTTCAACTTCGAACTGTATTGCCCGGCAGTGGCAGCTTCCTTGGTAGATCATAAACTTATCGAATCTCGCTCTATCTTTAGAATTAGGAGAGGAAGAACAGCGACAACACGTGAAGGATGCCGAGTGACCCGGAAGCAACCAGAAGGTTAGCCTTCTTTCTCTTGATCATATACCAAACAAGCAACACCAAAACAGCAAGTATCAAGACTAAAGACACATAGATACTAAAGGCAAATAAATAGCCATACGCTATATCACCGAACCCGTTCGAACCGTATTCAAGTTGGTA
>JBPEXY010000141.1:0-24237 GCA_052031065.1 Immundisolibacteraceae bacterium
ATGACCTTTCGAGTGTCACTCTGGCGGGATTTGCCGGTGAGGTGATGGATGTTGCGACACTCAGAGCGATTCGCGAGCGGGTTTGCGCCAATGTCATCAACGCTTACGGCACCACCGAGACTGGGCCATCTGCTGGTACAGTGATGTTTCCTGCTGACCTGGAGCGCGAAGAAAAAATTCAGAGTATCGGCAAGCCGATGCTCAATAGTGAAGCACGGGTGATTACCCCAGGAGCAGGTATCGACGACGAAGTTCCGTTCGGTGAAGAGGGCGAAATTATCATCAAGGGTCCGTCACGCGCAGTGCAGATGTGGGAAGACCCGCCGCTGTCGCGCAAGGTGTTCCGCGGCGACTGGTGGTATTCAGGCGATCTTGGCCATATGGATGAAGAGGGTTATCTCTATATCCATGGGCGCGTAGACGACATGATGATTACCGGTGGCATCAATGTGTTGCCGGCACCGATTGAGGAACTGCTGCTGAGCCATGACGGCGTTAGCGAGTGTGCGGTGATCGGTCTGCCAGACCCTGAATGGGGGCAGCGGATTACCGCGTTTGTGATTCGGGCAAACGAACAGCTGACTGCCGAGGAGCTCGACCAGTTTGCCCATCGGAGTGAGCTGGCCAATTACCAGAGACCCAAGGAGTATCGCTTCGTGACCGAATTGCCGCGCGGTTCGAGCGGTAAAACCAGTCGTAAGACCCTGCGTGATCAGGTGGTGGCTACACAGAAATAGGATCTGCCCGTACCAACCGTTTTTATCCAGCCTTAGGAGTCCGTATTTTGAATGCCCATGAAGTAGATTATGAAGTTGTCGGCCACGGGAGCCAGATGGTGGTTATAGAGCTCGATCCCGGCGAGACAGTAATTGCCGAGGCTGGCGCGATGACCTACATGGAAAACGGTATCGAATTTGAGACCAAGATGGGCGATGGTTCCAAACCTGAGCAGGGTTTCGTTGGCAAGATTTTCAGTGCCGGCTCAAGAATGATTACCGGTGAATCGCTGTTTATGACCCATTTCACTCATCAGGGTGAGGGAAAAAGCCATGTCGGATTCGCGGCACCTTATCCGGGTTCCATAGTGCCAGTTGATCTGGCAGCAACTGGTGGTGAGATGCTCTGTCAGAAAGATGCGTTTCTCTGTGCCGCGTTGGGAACCGAAGTGGGTATCGCCTTTAATAAAAAGCTCGGCGCCGGCCTTTTTGGTGGTGAAGGTTTTGTCCTCCAGCGGCTGCGTGGCGATGGCATGGCTTTTATGCATGCAGGGGGTGCTCTGGTTCAGCGGCAGCTTAACGATGAGACCTTGCGGGTGGATACGGGTTGTCTGGTCGGATTCTCAGCCGGGGTCGATTACGACATTGAGCGAGCTGGCGGTTTGAAAAGCATGGTGTTTGGCGGGGAGGGGCTGTTCCTGGCAACTCTGCGCGGGACCGGGACCGTCTGGCTG
This sequence comes from Immundisolibacteraceae bacterium, assembly GCA_052031065.1. GTDB lineage: Bacteria > Pseudomonadota > Gammaproteobacteria > Immundisolibacterales > Immundisolibacteraceae > JBPEXY01. The sequence goes on from JBPEXY010000141.1 coordinate 1,451, forward strand.
CAGAGCCTGCCGTTTAGTCGTATGGCCGACCGCATTATTGCTGCGGCCCCTTCCCAGGGTGGTGCGGACAAAGGAGAAGGCTCTGTCCTGGGGGGATTGGGCCGGTTGTTAGACGGTGATTAAATGAATAGTTCCCGCCGACTATAAACTGTCAGCGGCCGGAATGAGCTTTTTCAAGGGAGCGGCGGATGACTGAGCAGTTTGTCGATTTGAACTCATTGCGTGGGCCGATACTGGTGACCGTCGGTTATTTCGTGCTCTGGTATTACCTGCTGATTGGAGTCCAGCGAAAAACAAAATATTCCCTGCAGAGTCGTTACCGGCAGCGGGGTGAGGAGTTTGATCGTTATTTTGGCCAGGACGGTGAGATGCTGGCTGCTGATCGGGCGGTCGCCAATACCCTCGAGCAGATGGGCCCGTTTCTGTCATCATTATGGCTTTGTGCGTTGTTTGTCTCGTCGTCCTTCGCAACTCTGCTCGGCGCTGCCTACGTGGTCTTGAGGTTTTTCTATCCGCGACTACTCGGCGTTAAACTCGCCAATATGCAGCCAAAAAGGGTCTATTACGTTACTATTCCTTGTTACCTGATCATTTTTGCAATGTTTGGCCGAGTGCTCTGGAGGTCTTTGACCGGATAAACCGGATAAACCGGATAAACCGGATAAACCGGATAAACCGGATAAACCGGATAAACCGGATAAACCGGATAATCAGGAATCGGCGCCAGCGACACCGGGTTTCAGTGTTGCCAGAGCAAGTGGCTGGTTACCCAAATCGACCTGCGACAGGCGGATTTCTCACGCCTCGACCACTGAACCAGGTTTTTCCAGTATCTGCTCCAGTAACAGGGCGGATATCCATTCGCCACCCGACCTAATCTATCTTTGTTGAATGTCTTAAAGGTATAGCTGACGTTGGCGCTGTTGCATGCCCACATCACCGCTGTCTAACCAACTATCAGTGAACAATAGACAGGCATTATTCTCCGGGTCGTGAAACTAGTCGGGAATCACGTGCCAGTCGTAGCGCTGCATTTCACCCAGCGTTTGGCCTTCCCTTAGCATCCGTTGCTTCGGCTCATTAATCGCCCAGAACCTGACCGTTGTAAAGACCCTGGCCTGCCTGTTTTTTGCTGGGCAGGCCAGTACCTCTTCAAGTGCTCTTTTGCTGTTAGTCGCGCCGTGTTTCCACCTGCTTTACCGGACCGGAATCCTCGACCTGTGGTGCCCACTGAGTGGGGCGGGGAGCCGGTTTGGGTTTTTCGGTTGTAACGGGCTCTGCTGCGGTATTGACTCCGGCGCGGGTTTCGATCTGTCCAGGCACACTTCTGGGCTTCTGAGGCATCGGCCTGGTTGGTTTGGTTTCCGTTGGTATTCCAGAGGTGGCGGTTGATACATCACTTTGTTGGGTCGCCGGTTCTCGAGTTAAGGGCTCTCCGATGGGTGGCTCACTCTGTGGTCCACCTGTTATGTTTTCCCGCCTGGGAGTATCGGTTTCTGGACGCTGGATCTCAACCGCCGTGGAGGTGCTCTCTGGTGTCGATATTGCTGAACCAGTTGAAGCAGGAGCAGACGGCTGCGTTTTTTCGACAGTTTCTCCTCGTTGTGGGCGAGAGGGTGCGCTCGCTGTTGAGGAACCGTCGTCACTCTTTTGTGACTGCTTCTGGCTGGCGTTATCACCATCAGCAGATGTCGTGTTTTGCTCCTCTGAGGGGTTGCTCACAGAGCTGTCTGCAGCGGGTCGTACTTTGCCCTGGATCTGACTGCTGCCAGGTGACGGATCGGCCTGGTCAACTGGAGCCTGGGTCTGTTTTGATGTCTGCACTGGTGCGGTTTGACTAGTGCTGTCTTCTGTTGATGAAACAGCTTTTTCAGTCCCTGGTTTCTGCTCATCCGTTTTTGGCTTGCTGGTCGCTGACGCACTGGACACCGGTTTCTCATCAGTAGTGGTGGTCGCTGTTTTCCTGGTCGCTTGCTGCGCCTCCTTCTCGCGGCTACTGCCTTGTTCATTTGGTGATTTGGGTGAGCTTTTTCCGGAACGCCGGTTGGAGCGTGATCGGTCATCTTCAGGGCGACCTCTGTCCTGGTTTTTATCAGTCTGGCGCTGTCCCTGATCCTGTTGGCTCTTTTCCTTGCCGCCACGGCGAGATTTTCCCGAATCACCCTTGCTCGAGCGGGCGGGCTTTTTATTATCCTGGCTGGAGCGTTCCTGACTACCGGAGTCTGACCTGTTTGATCGTCTTGGTTTACTCCGTTTGTCGCCGCCGGCATGTGATTCGCCTGGCTTCGGGTTTTGGTCCGGCCGATCTTTTTGCTTCTTTACAGTTCGTGTTTTTGCGGTGGTCGGCTCGCTGGCTTTACCGTTATCGTTGCCGAGCCAGCCGAACACCTTTCCGAGCAAACTTTTCTGGTTTTGCGTGGGTGGTGGTGTGGCGCGGCTGACCGGCTTCACTGCCGCGGACTCTGCGCGACTGGTTTGGCCAGGCTCGAATTGCTCTTCGGCCTCGATCATCGGCAGGTCAAAACTGGCAGTGTCCTGGAGTCTCTTGTTGAGGTCCTGTACCCGGGTACGCTGAATATCGTAGTGGGGCGTTTCCAGAGCCGGATTGGCGAGTATCACCACCTGCATGCCAAGTCGGTTGTCGAGGTCGGTGAGGACATCGCGTTTTTCGTTAAACAGAAAGGTTGCCACGGGTACCGGAACCTGGACACTAATCCGGGCGGTCCTTTCCTTGTTTGCCTCCTCTTCGATGAGCCTGAGGATGTGCAGTGACAGCGACTCTACGGTCCGGATAGTCCCCTGACCATCGCAGCGTGGACAGGTGATGGCACTGATTTCGCGCAGTGATGCACCCAGCCGTTGACGGGACATTTCGAGCAGACCGAAACGGGATATTTTGCCGATCTGAATTCTGGCCCGATCAGCTTTGGTCGCATCGCGTAGACAGTTCTCGACCTCGCGTTGATTGCGATTGGAATTCATGTCGATGAAGTCGATGACCAGCAGTCCGCCGAGGTCACGCAGGCGCAGCTGCCGGGCGATCTCTGCCGCCGCTTCCATATTGGTGCGAAAAGCAGTTTCTTCGATATCAGAGCTCTGAGTGGCACGCGCAGAGTTAATATCGATACTGGTCAGTGCTTCGGTAAGGTCGATGACTATGCTGCCACCGGAGCGCAGGTTGACCGTTCGCTGGTGGGCAGTCTCGATCTGGTGTTCAATCTGATAGCGGGTAAACAGCGGAATGCTGTCTTCATAATGTTTGAGCTTGTTGAGGTTCTGCGGCATCAGCTGCTGCATGAACTCAACTGCTTCTGCGTAGACATCAGCGCTGTCGATTATCAGCTCGCTGATGTCACTGCGCATGTGGTCGCGGATGGTTCTGGAGACGATGTTGCTTTCCTGATAAATCAGGAACGGGGCATCGCGCTCATCCGCTGCCCGGGTGATGGCATTCCAGAGGTCGAGCAGATAATCGAGATCCCACTGCAGCTCTTCCTGGGTACGCCCCAAAGCCATGGTGCGGGCGATGGCACTCATCTGTTCCGGCACGGTGACTTCGTTCATGATCGCCCGCAGTTCGTCGCGGTCACGGGATTCAACTTTGCGTGAAATCCCACCGGAACCAGCCGTGCAGGGCATCAATACCAGATAACGTCCCGCCAGGCTAACCTGGGTGGTTAATGCAGCGCCCTTGTTGCCTCGTTCTTCTTTCTCAACCTGTACGATCAGCTGCTGGCCTTCTTTCAAAGCCTTCTGGATCGAGCGTTTGCCGCCACCTTCGGTGAAAAGGTGGTGGGCGATCTCTTTTAGTGGCAGGAAGCCATGGCGCTCGGCGCCGTAATCTACAAAGGCCGCCTCCAGGCTGGGTTCAACACGAGTAACGGTGCCTTTGTATATGTTGCTTTTGCGCTTGTTCTGCGCGACTGATTCAATATCTAGGTCATAGAGATATGAGCCATCCACGGTAGCAACGCGAATCTCTTCGGTTTGAGTCGCGTTGAGGAGGATTCTTTTCATTATCTGGTTCCTGTTCGTCTAATCCCCGACCAGGAGTAATCTCTGCAAGGGTTTTAGCAGCTACTAGCCATGTCGCTGGCCACATGGCTGCTACATCTGGTGTGCTAATCCTGATGGTCGGGGGTGAAGAATAAATGAACACTGAGCGGTTGTTTTTACGACGATCCCGGTAGACGGTGCGTCGCATTGCCCGGCCCCCTACTGCCTCCATGATGGGCAGTACATCGGATCGCATCCGCGGTAGAACGCGCTGCAGTCCCAGGAAGGTGAGAAACAATGTATACATGACTCAGTGAGTGAAGCTTTCTGTTTGCTTGGGTAATTACTTTCGAGAGTATTGACGGACTCAACGGAAACGCGAGTCCAAAAAAAGTTACGAAGGAGTTTCCTTTAGTGGTTCCTGTTGGCGCCGGAGCATTTCTCGGACTAGCCGTTTTCACAACAGCCTGGAAGTCGCTATCGATCAATATTGATCGCATAGTTCACGGGGGCGCCAGCACTCTGTTTCGATTCGCCAACCCGCGGCAGGTCATCTAACCCGCACACAATTGTAACCAAATCTCAATAATCAGGGTGTTTTAATCTTCTTTTTTAACGGTTAAAGAGGAGTTTGGGGTTGTGCCGGTGGCTGCGGTCCGGTTGTTCGCCATGACAGGTACATTCACGAACCGAGTTTGCACGATGCTTATACACCATTGGCTGATAGCTGGTTGATGTATTGTCAGTAGGGGATAATGGATGGTTTGATGGAAGTTCGTGGCTAGTGATTTTGAGGGGTTATGGTAAGCGGAAGATTTCTGACGATAGAGGAAGAGCAGGCTGGGCAGCGAATAGACAACTATCTGTTTCGTCGCTTCAAGAACCTGCCCAGAAACCATCTCTATCGCCTGCTTCGCAAGGGAGAGATTCGTGTCAATCGACGGCGTACCCGGCCTCTGTATAAGTTGGTGGCCGGAGATGAGATCAGGTTGCCACCAAAACTGACTGATCCGGAGCGGGCTTTGCCACCGATTCCCGCGTCGGCGGTGGCGCGTATCGGGGGCAGTGTGATTTTCGAGTCAGAGCGCTTTCTGGTGCTTGATAAGCCGGCGGGGATCGCGGTTCATGGTGGTAGTGGGCTCAGTTTTGGTGTCATTGAACTGCTCCGGCGGGAGCGTCCGCAGGAGCGGTTTCTGGAACTGGTTCATCGACTTGATCGGGAAACTTCCGGGTGCCTGTTGGTTGCTAAAAAGCGCAGTGCGTTGCGGGAATTACATCAACTATGGCGGAGCGGTGCGGTGCAAAAAAAATACACGGCGGTACTTGCCGGGCGCTGGCACGGTGGTCGAGTTGAGTTGCCGCTACGCCGAATCGAGCGCAGTGGTGAAAGGGTTGTGGTGGTCGACAAGCAGGGAAAACATGCGCTTAGTCGATTTGATGCGGTACGGATGGGCTCGGCGATGACTCTAGCTCAGGTTGATATCGTTACTGGACGGACACACCAGATCAGAGTTCACGCAGCGGTATCTGGCCATCCCGTGGTGGGTGATCGCAAATATGGAGACAAGAGAGTGAATGGCGATGTCAGTGCTGCCGGGTTTTCGAGGCTATTTCTGCATGCTTCATCGTTAACCTTTGCTCTGCCCGGCGATGATCACCCCTTTAGTGTCGATGCACCGGTACCATCAGAATTTGAGGAGCTGATTAATGCAGTGGCGTGACCGGCATGCCAGTCGTATTGCTGAAGTGGAGACAGTTGTTTTTGACTGGGACGGCACCATTGCAGACTCCATTTCCACGATCGTCAGGTGTATGCAGGCAGCTGCCGCGGATTGTAGCCTGCCGGTGCCAGGTATCGATTCAGTGAAAGCGATTATTGGGCTCGGTTTGCGCGAAGCGGTGGTGGAACTTTTTTCTGAGCAATCCGCTGCCACGGTCGACGCAGTGGTCGAGAGTTATCGGGACTTCTATCTATCCCCGGAGAATCGCGAAGTGGTTCTGTTTGAGGGTGTGCGTGACTTGCTGGAGCTGCTGACCGAAAGAGGCTACTTAATTACTGTTGCTACGGGAAAAAGTCGACGCGGACTTGACCGTGCGCTGGCAGAAACCGGGTTGCATGATTTTTTTGTTGCCACCCGCACTGTAGACGAGTGTTTTTCCAAGCCGCATCCGCAGATGCTCAATGAGCTGGCAGATTTTACAGGGGTCAGTGCCGAGCGGATGTTGATGGTTGGTGATGGGGTCATGGATATACAGATGGCAGTCGCTGCCGGCGCCCTGGCGCTGGGGGTTGCTACTGGAGCCGCGGATGAGTGCGAACTGGTGGCGAGCGGTGCTGCCGGCTGTCTTGCATCTGTGCGGGATCTCTCTGCGTTGCTGTAGATTTTATCGAGGCTCAGGTGGGACATTCTCTGAGGATTGACATCAGCGTGCCCTTGGTTTTGACCGGCCGGGATTAGTAAACCGGAACAACTAAACAGTGGAGTGTACGAATGGATAATCAAACAGATAGCGACTCCGGCCCTCTACAGCAGCCGACCTGGGAGCGAGATGTGCTAGCCAAACTGGCCAGTGAAGCGCTCAAGGAGCAGCGGCGTAGCCGTCGATGGTCGGTGTTTTTCCGTCTCGCGTTTCTCGGATACTTTGTCCTGCTGACTGTGTTGATGCTGCCTGGTGATTTCTCCATCGATTCCAGTGAGAGTGAAAAACATACGGCTCTGGTGCGTCTGGAGGGTGTGATTTCAGACCAGAGTGAAGCCAGCGCCCGGTTGGTGGTCAAGGGGCTTAAGGCCGCTTTCGCGGATAAAGATAGCGCTGCCGTAGTGTTGAAGATTAACAGTCCCGGCGGTAGCCCGGTGCAGGCGGGGGAAATCCATGATGAGATTCTACGCCTGCGCAACAAATACCCGGATATTCCGCTTTACACGGTGATAGAAGATATCTGTGCATCCGGTGGTTATTACGTCGCTGTTGCCAGTGACCGGATATTTGCCAACAGAGCCAGTATCGTTGGTTCCATCGGCGTATTGATGAATTCCTTCGGATTCGTTGATGCGATGGAAAAGGTCGGGATTCAGCGGCGGCTATTGACCGCCGGCGAGCACAAGGGCTTTATGGATCCTTTTTCCCCCTTGACTGAAGACGCTAAATCCCACCTGGAGGGATTGCTGCACACCATACACCAGCAGTTTGTCGATGTTGTCAAACAGGGACGCGGAGGGCGTCTCAGCGATGACCAGGATCTGTTTACCGGGTTGGTTTGGACGGGGCAGCAGGGCGTGGAATTGGGCCTGGTGGACGAGTTGGCGAGTCTGGGAACAGTGGCGCGGGATATCGTTAAGGAGCAGCGGGTGGTGGATTTTACCGTTAGCCACAGTTATGTTGATCGTTTTAGTCGCTCGCTGGGCGCATCGATTAGTGAACCACTGGTCAATCAGCTCCGTGGCGAGTCGGCGTTTCTGCTTCAGTAGTCCTCAGGTAGCCGGTGAATCTGCAACCATCCGCGCTTCCATAGAGGCCCTAACCAGTCTCTTTTGACAGTCCCTGGTCGCAACCGTATCATTCGCGCCCTTATGCCGTCTGACCTGCCCGAAAAAGTGAATCCGTGGCTACTTTGCAGGGCAGGTGAAACGCTTGCAGGAACCGTGCATGCAGAGCGCATGGAACGTCTCGCGGCTGCGGTGACAAGTGTTGCAGACCCGGTAGTGGTAGAGCTGCAGTTTGAGCGGAATCAACAGGGTAGGAGCCGCGTCATTGGTCAATGCAGCGTCACCGTGACCATGCAGTGTCAACGATGTCTGGAGCCCGTAGCGGTACCGTTGGTGGCGGTTGTCTGTCTGCAGCTGGTAAAGGATGAAGCCGACGCTGAAAAACTGCCGGATGATGTTGATCCGTTGTTTGCTGACGCTGATAGTGAACTGTTACTACTGACCGACCTGATTGAGGATGAACTGTTAATGTCATTGCCCAGCGTGGCGAGACATCAGGACCTGGTTTGTCATGTGCCGGCTGGGGCAGAGTCGGCTCAATTAGTCGCGGAAGCGGATGAAGATGACCAAAACCCTTTCAAGGTCCTGATGAATCTAAAGCGGCCGCGCACTTAGGCCTGCGGCACGATTCATGATTGGTACCGAACACTTATTTTTAAACGACAGGAGCTGTCATGGCAGTACAACAGAACCGTAAAACCAGATCAAAACGAGGCATGCGCCGAGCGCACGATTCGCTTTCTGCGTCAGCGTTATCCATCGAACCGACAACTGGTGAGACTCATCTGCGTCACCATGTCAGTCCAAATGGCTATTACCGTGGCCGTAAAGTGGTGGAAAGTAACAAGGCTGAGTAATTGAATCCGACCCTTGCGGTCGACGCTATGGGGGGGGACGTCGGGCCGGAAACCGTTGTCCCGGCAGCGCTGGATTTCCTGCGCGATCATCCCGAGGTCGATCTACTTCTGTTTGGTGACGAAGAAAAAATCCTTTCGTCTTTGGGTTCGTGTACGGCTCTGCAGGAGAGGCGGTTGCAGATCCGTCACTGCGAACAAGTTGTGGAGATGGACGAATCTCCTACCGCGGCCATGCGGAACAAGAAGAAATCGTCCATGCGCCGTGCGCTTGATTCGGTAAAAAGCGGCGAAGCACAAGCCTGCGTCAGCGCCGGTAATACCGGCGCGCTGATGGCGATCGCCAGGTTTGTGTTCAAAATGTTGCCGGGAATTGAACGACCCGCGATCGTGCAGTCGTTACCGTCGATGCGTGGGCAGACCACGATGCTCGACCTGGGTGCTAATTCAGAATGCAGACCTGAGCACCTGGTTCAGTTTGCCATCATGGGATCGGTCCTTGCCGAAGCGGTGCAGGGGATCGATAGTCCGACGGTCGCACTGCTCAATATCGGGTCCGAAGAGATGAAGGGGAATGACCTGGTGCGCCAGGCCGCCGAAGAACTGCGCGAATGTGATATCAATTACTACGGTTATGTGGAGGGTAATGATATCTATGAGGGCACGGTCGACGTCGTCGTTTGTGACGGCTTCGTTGGCAATGTGGCGCTTAAAACCAGCGAAGGCGTGGCCCGCATGATTGGACAGATGTTGCGTGAGGAGTTTACCCGTGGTGCTGCCAGCAAACTCGCTGCGGTCGCATCATCGAGGGTTTTGAGCCGGTTGAAAGGACGTATTGATCACCGCCGCTATAACGGTGCCAGTCTGCTGGGGTTGCGGGGGACGGTGATCAAAAGCCACGGTTCGGCAGATCAACTGGCTTTTGGCTATGCACTGGAAGCGGCGTTGGTGGAGAGTAATGCGCGTGTGCCGGAACGGATTGGAGAGCGGGTATTGCAGTTGCTGGCGGAGCGCACTGAGCCATGAACCAGGTACGCATAGTCAGTACCGGAAGTCATCTGCCAGAACGGGTAATGACCAATTCGGAGCTCGAACAGCTGGTCGATACCTCTGATGAGTGGATCGTGACCCGCACCGGTATACACGAGCGCCGTATTGCCGCAGCAGATGAAACCTCGCTCGACCTGGGAGAACAGGCGGCGTTGCAGGCACTGACTCTGGCAGGCCTTTCAGCGGCTGATATCGATCTGGTGATTGTCGCCACATGTACTCCGGAAAAAGTTTTTCCCAGTACCGCCTGCCTGTTGCAACAGCGACTCGGTATTGAAAACGGCGCAGCGTTTGACGTCCAGGCTGCCTGCGCCGGTTTTATCTATGCGTTTGGTACCGCCGACAGTTTTATTCGTAGCGGCATGGCCAGCCGAGCTCTGGTGGTCGGTACCGAAACTATGTCGAGAGTGATCGACTGGCAGGATCGTACTACCTGTGTGATTTTTGCCGATGGTGCGGGCGCGGTGATACTGGAGCGATCAGAAACCCCCGGCGTGCTTTCGACCCATCTTCATGCTAACGGTACCTACAAGGATCTGCTAGAAGTTCCCGGCTGGGTCAGTGACGACTACGGCCAGGGTTATGCAACACCGCCTACCATGAAGATGAAAGGCAATGAGGTTTTCAAGGTGGCTGTAAAAGAGCTAGGCCGTTCAGTTGATGAAGCTCTGGCAGCGAATAACCGCGTCCGTGAGGATGTTGACTGGTTGATACCCCATCAGGCAAATGTGCGTATTATCGATGCGGTGGCGAAGCGGCTTCGTCTCCCCGAGGAGCGCGTCGTCAAAACCATTGATCGTCACGGCAATACTTCTGCAGCTTCCGTTCCGTTGGCTTTGGATGAAGCCTGCCGGGACGGCCGTATTCAGCGTGGGCAATTGATCCTGCTGGAGGCGTTTGGTGGTGGTTTTGCCTGGGGTTCGGCCCTGGCAGTCTACTGAGACCCCCTGGCTGCTTCCTTAACACGTATCCGCTTCAACAATCCTTAGTTCATTCAAGCGAATTTTTAACAGGCATGTCTATAGCATTTATTTTTCCGGGACAGGGCTCGCAGTCGGTGGGTATGCAGAATGACCTGGCTGACGGATACGCGATTGTTCGTGAGACTTATGACCAGGCTTCCTCGGTGCTCGGCTACGATCTTTGGGAGTTGGTCACCGAAGGCGATGAACAGCAGCTCAAACAGACTGCGGTTACCCAGCCGACACTGTTGACGGCTGGAGTGGCAGCGTGGAATGTATGGCGGGAACTGGGTGGATGCAAACCCGACCTGATGGCGGGCCACAGCCTTGGCGAATACACTGCACTGGTTTGTGCCGGTGTTATCGATTTCAGTGATGCGGTGGATATTGTTCGCTGCCGTGGTGAGTATATGCAGTCTGCGGTTCCACAGGGACAGGGGGCCATGGCGGCGGTGATGAACCTGGATCCGCAGCTGGTCGCCCGTTTGTGCGAGACGGTTGCTGACCACGGAGTGGTGCAGGTCGCCAACTATAATTCTTCGGTTCAGACCGTTGTTGCCGGAGAGGCTGCAGCGGTAGAGCAGCTGAATAGACTGGCAAGTGAAGCAGGCGCGAAGAGGGTAGTGATGTTACCGGTCTCTGCGCCCTTTCATTGTCAGTTGATGGCGCCAGCGGCCGACCAGATGAGGGGGTTGCTGCAAGACGTTACTTTCTCCGCGCCGCAGATTCCGGTAATTAACAATATCGATGTCGAGATCGTTGACGACCCGGAATTGATTAAGCAGGCACTGGTCCGTCAGGTAACCGGTTCGGTGCGCTGGGTAGAAGTTGTTGAAAAGATGGCCGCCGCAGGGGTGACAAAAGCCTTTGAGTGTGGTCCCGGGAAAGTGCTTACGGGACTGGGGAGGCGGATAACCCGGGAAATAGCCTTCCACCCGCTGGTCGACCGTCAATCGATACAGGAAGCGGCCGCAGAGTTAAACTAGGCAGCTGCTGCGGGATGGATCAATGATGTTGTGTGCAGAATAGAAAACAGATAAAACCTGAATCATGAGTGCGGGATTGGATATTAAGCTAGATCAGAAGGTTGCGGTGGTGACCGGCGCGAGCCGTGGTATTGGGCGGGCGATTGCTACGGTCCTTGCTGACGCCGGTGCTACGGTGATCGGCACCGCCACCAGCGAAGCTGGTGCGGACTCAATTACCGAAAGGTTTTTAGCGAATGGCCACCAGGGTCAGGGGCTGGTACTTACGATTGATAATGCCGATTCAGTTGAGCAGTTTTTCAAAATCGTTAGCGACCGCTACGAAGCGGTAACCATTCTGGTCAACAATGCAGGTGTTACCCGTGATGGCCTGATGATGGCAATGAAAGAGGCGCAGTGGCAGTCGGTTATTGATACCAATCTTACGGGTACTTATCGTATAACCCGGGCATTTTTACGAGGCATGATCAAGGCGCGAGCTGGGCGGATTATCAATATCAGTTCTGTGGTTGCCAGTTCCGGTAACGCCGGGCAGGTCAATTATGCTGCGGCAAAAGCAGGACTGGAAGGAATGACCCGAGCCTTGGCTCGAGAGGTGGCCAGTCGCAACATAACAGTTAATTCAGTGGCGCCCGGTTTCATTGAAACGGATATGACCGACGCGCTTGAGGCCGGCCAGAGGGAACGACTGGCTGAGGAAATTCCTCTCGGACGGCTTGGGCAGGCAGACGATGTTGCGGGCCTGGTCGGTTTTCTCGCGTCAGCAGCGAGCAGTTATATTACCGGACAGACAATCCACGTTAATGGTGGTATGTACCTGGGCTGATAGCACATTCAACTTCTGGCGCCGCCCGTTAGTCGGTAAAATTTAGGTGGCAGCGTCTCACAATTTGGCTTTTTGGGCTGCTGGTGCCCGCCTCGAAGACTATTTCAAAACCCCGTTTTTAACTTGCAGGAGACTTGTAGATCATGAGCAGTATAGAAGAGCGCGTTCAGAAAATCGTTGTTGAGCAGCTGGGTGTCAATGAAAGCGAGGTCACTCTTGATGCCTCATTTGTCGATGATCTGGGTGCAGATTCACTGGACACCGTAGAACTGGTAATGGCGCTCGAGGAAGAGTTCGATTGTGAAATCGCTGACGAAGCTGCCGAGAAAATCACCACCGTCCAGGAAGCGGTAGATTACGTTAAAAGCATTGGCTAATTAACCATCGGGTATCACTAACGAGGCGGCGAGTTGTCACTGATCAGGTCGGTGGCGCTCTCCGCGGCACCGTAGATAGAGCATATGAGTAAACGTCGGGTTGTCGTGACCGGTCTGGGTGTTGTCTCACCAGTTGGTCTTGATTTAGCCGAAAACTGGCGCAATATCACTGCTGGAAACAGTGGCATAGCACTGCTTGACGAGTTTGATACCGAGCCTTTCGCTGTCCGTATCGGTGGCGCAGTCAAAGGGTTTAATGTGAGTGATTACATGAGCCCCAAAGATGCGCGCAAGATGGATACTTTTATTCATTACGGTTTCGCAGCGGCAAAACAGGCCATTGACGATGCCGGTCTTACTGCTGATGAGCCTGATCGCGAGCGAATCGGTGTGGCAATCGGTTCCGGGATCGGTGGGCTGCCGGGCATTGAAAGTGGCTACGCGGCGTACCTGAAATCCGGGCCGAGAAAAATCTCTCCATTTTTTGTTCCCAGCAATATCATCAATATGGTCTCTGGTAACGTCTCCGTCGCATGGGGGTTCCAGGGCCCTAATATCGCGCTTGTCTCTGCCTGTGCATCTGCAACCCACAGCATTGGTGATGCGGCGCGGCTCATCGAATATGGTGATGCTGATGTAATGATTGCGGGCGGGGCGGAAAAGGCCACCAGCCCCACCGGCCTTGGGGGGTTTGCCGCGGCTCGGGCGTTGTCGACCCGTAATGAAGAGCCGCAGCGGGCGAGCCGGCCGTGGGACAAAGACCGCGATGGATTCGTGCTCAGTGATGGGGCCGGAGTGCTGGTGCTTGAAGAATACGAGCATGCTCGGGCTCGTAATGCCAATATCTATGGCGAGCTGGTTGGTTATGGCCTGAGTGGTGATGCCTACCACATGACCAATCCTGAACCTAATGGCGATGGTGCCAGGCGGTGTATGAATCTGGCATTAAATAATGCCGGACTGAATCCTGATCAGGTCGATTATGTTAACGCTCACGGTACTTCGACGCCTGCGGGTGATGTGGTCGAAGTGAGAGCGGTGCGCGCAACTTTTGGAGACCATGCGGACAGGTTGGCGGTAAGTTCGACCAAGTCGATGACGGGTCATCTACTCGGTGCAGCGGGTGGTGTTGAGGCAGTCTACACGGTGATGGCATTAGCCCGTCAGGTGGTGCCTCCGACGATTAATCTTGATACCCCGGATGATGAATGCGATCTGGATTTCGTCGCGCATAGCGCTCGAGATGCCAAACTGGAGGTAGCCATTTCCAACTCGTTCGGCTTTGGTGGTACCAACGCAACGTTGGTGTTCCAGCGCTGTTGAGTGGTTAGCGGGTCTATTCGCAGGTGGCTGATTCTGCGGCGAATGGCCCAGGTCCGAAGGCTCTGTTTTCAACTCGACGCAGACTAGCTGGTCTGCTGCTGATTCTGGTGGTTGGGTTGGCCAGCTGGGTCGGTGTGAGTTTTGACCACTGGCTGGCTGAGTTGCCGCTACAGGTCTCTTCTGAGCAACAATTCCGGGTCCGTCAGGGTGATAATCTCACTGTTGTCGCCAACCGCCTGTCTGCCGCTGGACATCTTGAAAGTCCATGGCCGCTGAAAATTCTGGCAAAAGCGCGGGGTAATGGTGACCGTATTCTTGCTGGGGACTATCGTCTTTCACCCGGTGACACAGTGGCAGATTTGCTCGGTTTTATGCAACGTGGCGAAACCATTAAACTGAAAGTCACTGTGATTGAAGGAATGACCTTTCGGCAGCTGCTGGATTTGCTTCACAGCACCCCTGGCATCAAGGCGACCACCGACGGCCTCACTACACAGGAGGCGTTTGAACGACTGGGAGTGGAGGCCGCCCATTATGAGGGGCAATTCTTTCCCGACACCTACCTTTTTGACGGCAACACTACCGATGTTGCGTTGTTGCAGAAGATGTTTGAGGCCATGCAACAGAGGCTTCACGACGCCTGGGCCAACCGCAGTGGAGATCTGCAAATCGACACCATCGAGCAGGCGCTAATTCTTGCCTCGGTCATCGAGAAAGAGAGTGGAGGGGACAGTGAACGGCGAAAAATCTCTGGGGTATTTCACCGCCGTTTAAAGCTGGGCATGCGGCTGCAGGCCGATTCGACCATCATCTACGGCCTTGGTGACGCCTTCGATGGCGACATAAAACGTCGCGACCTGCGTTTTGACACGCCCTATAACAGTTATCTCCATCACGGCCTGCCACCGACGCCTATCGCTCTTCCCGGGGCCGCATCTATAAATGCTGCAGTTTCCCCAGAAGCAGGGGACAGTCTCTATTTCGTTGCCAGGGGCGATGGCTCACACCACTTTTCTGCAACGCTGCAGGAACATAATCGCGCAGTCCGGCGTTATCAACTCGGTGGCCAGTGATTGCAGAATTTGGGCAGGATAGCAATTCGGAACAACAGAACGGGAGTGTTAACCAATGAGTAAACCCGGTTGTTTCATCACCCTCGAAGGCAGCGAAGGCGCGGGTAAAAGCACCGTGGCAGAGAGCCTGGCTGAGCGGTTACGTCGTCAACAGATCTACCCTGTAGTCACTCGCGAGCCGGGCGGAACCGCGCTGGGAGAGGCCCTGCGCGAGTTGCTTCTGAATCCTGATACCGGCAGGTTGGCTGTGGAGAGTGAGCTGCTGATGGTGTTTGCTGCCCGCGCTCAGCACCTTTATGAAGTGATACGACCAGCGTTGGTACGCGGGGAGTGGGTTATCTGTGACCGCTTTACCGATTCCAGCTTTGCCTATCAGGGTGGCGGGCGCCAGATGGATTTCGCGCGGATCGAGGTTTTGGAACGGTGGTTACATGGAGACCTGCAACCCGATTTGACATTGCTGTTTGACCTGCCGGTTGATCTGGGTCTGCAACGCGCCGGCAGCCGTTCCCCAGCTGACCGGTTCGAAGCGGAAAACATGGCCTTCTTTTCTGCTGTGCGCGGTGCTTATCTGCGCAGAGCAGACGCAGATCCCGACCGGATCGCGGTGGTCGATGCTAGTTTGAGCCCAGAGCAGGTCATGGCGCAGGTGCTGGGTTGGGTCGACCGGCTATTGCCAACGGAGTACTAGAGATGTATCCCTGGCACAGCGAACAGTTCAATCGTTTGTTGGAGCTGCATGCGCAGCGCCAGTTGCCCCATGCACTGCTGTTATGCGGTGTTTCCGGCAGCGGTGTCGATGACTTCGTCGCCGCTCTGGTTGCAGCGCTGATTTGTCGGCAGCAGGATGAGTCCGCCGACGGCTGCGGCCATTGTGAAGCGTGTCTGCAGCACCGCGCTGGTAGCTATCCCGACTGTACTGTGTTGACTCCGGATGCGGACGCCAGAACGGTTTTATCCCAGTATCCGCCTCAGCAAAGTCAGCAAGCTGGTACCAGCAGAAAGCGGATGCAGATGGTGATTAGCGTCGACCAGATTCGGGAGCTGATTCGCCGGCTTCAACAGACCAGTCATTATGGTGGTTACAAAATCGCAGTCATCATGCCAGCAGAAGCAATGACGGTTGAAGCGGCTAATGCACTATTAAAAATACTCGAGGAGCCCCCGATCAAAACTCTGTTTCTGCTGGTTTCAGAACAGCCACTCCGACTACTGGCGACGACCCGGAGTCGTTGTCATCAGATTCATCTGCCGAACCCTGGTGTTTTGCAGGTCATCGAGTGGCTTGGAGAGCAGTATTCCAGCAGTGATATAGAGGCGGCGTTGACACTCACAGCGGGGGCGCCAGGGCTTGCAGAGGAAATCCTTAAAGCCGGTGAGCTCAAGCGCTGGATAGAGCCCTTGGAGCAGCTCTCCAGCTTGCTAAATGGTGACCAAACGGTTATCGAAGTCGCCACTGCCTGGGAAAAACAGGATAGGGCGTGGTTGACTCGTCTATTGCAGGTCTGGATTTATCAGCTGGTTTCATCCCTGGCGAAAAGCGCGGAACCAAGATCAGGAGCACTTTCACAGCAGTTGCGGCGACAGCGCGAGCGGGTAAACTTAGCCTCCTTGTTTGAATTGTTAGCCAGATTAAATACCCTTGCCGGAAGTGTCGGCATGGCGCTTAATAATCGTTTAGTCTGGGAAGAGGTACTGATTCTTTGGCAGGACCAATGTCGGATAACGACCAGGAAGCCAGCACGAACATAGAGAGTGTCCCGGAACAGACGGAGACGACTGCTGCGCCAAAACGCAGTGCCCGCCCGGGGGTTCTTTCGCTTGTGCTCAAGGACAAAGCGCAGCTCTACAGCTCATTCATGAGCTTCATTCAGGGCGGCGGCCTGTTTATACCCACTAAAAAGCCCTACTCAATGGGTGACGAGGTTTTTCTGCTACTGACCCTTCCGGGTGAAAAAGCGAAAATGCCGGTCGCAGGTAAAATTATCTGGATGACTCCTCCTGGGGCCCAGGGAGGTAAGGTGTCCGGCATTGGTATTCAGTTCGCCAACGATGATGGTAACAAAGAGGTACGGCATAAAATTGAGGCACTGATCGCTGGTGCGCTGAATAGCAGCAGACCTACCCACACCATGTAGTGTGCATGGTTTATCGCTCATCCTCCGCCTGTCGTAATGTAACTTTGCTGCCCTTTCCTGAATTTCGTCTCTTTAGAAATGCTGGTTGATTCCCACTGTCACCTCGACCTGATCGACCCTGAACTTGGATCGATAGACCAATTGCTTGATGACGCCGGTGTACGCGGTGTCGACTATTTTCTGGTTGTTTCAGTTGACTTGAATAATGTTGATCGGGTTCGTGAGATCGCAGATCAGAGAGTCAATGTATTCGCTTCGGCCGGTGTTCATCCTAATGAGGTAGCTAAAAGGCCGGTGGAGTATCCACAACTGGCGGAACGGGTCCAGCACCCCTCGGTTATCGCCGTTGGAGAGACTGGTCTTGATTACTTCCGTAGTGAAAATCAGGCATTGCAACAGCAGCAGTTTGCTCTTCATGTTGGCGTGGCACGAGAGTGTGGAAAACCGTTGATTATTCACTGCCGCGATGCGGCAGCAGATACCCTGGAGCTTTTACGGCGTGAGAAAGCCGACCAGGTGGGTGGCATCATGCACTGCTTCGTTGAAGATCTGGAAACTGCGAAGCAGGCGATTGATCTCGGGTTTATGATCTCATTTTCAGGCATCGTCACTTTTAAAAGCGCCACCCAACTGCAGCAGGTAGCGCGACAATTGCCGCTTAATGCTCTTTTGGTTGAGACAGACTCTCCCTGGTTGGCGCCAGTCCCCTGGCGCGGTAAAACCAATCAGCCAGCTTATGTGCGTGATGTGGCCGATTATATTGCTGGATTGAGGGAGATTACGGTCGAAGAGCTGGCTGCCGCCACCACCGCTAATTTCTTTCGTCTGTTTCCCCGCGTGGCGCCTGAGACTCTAGCTGCTCGCTGAGCTCTTGCGGGCCGCCAGCAGGTAGTTAACCGAACAGTCACCGCGCAAACGAGCCCCGTGAGTCAGCGGGTTGTAGCCTAACCCGCGTATTCGAGTGACCTCCAGTCCAGATTCACGGCACCAGCGGCTTAGTTCGGAAGGACGGATCAGCCGAGCATAATCGTGAGTTCCTTTCGGTAACAGTCGCAGCAGGTGTTCAGCGGCTATGATTGCCTGAGCAAACGCCGTCGGGGTGCGGTTGAGGGTAGCGAAAAAGGCCATTCCACCCGGTTTCAACAGGGCTGCACAGTCCTTCACAACCGCCAGTGGATCGGGCACATGTTCCAGAAGCTCCATACAGGTGACCCCGCTATAACCGGCGGGTTCTTCTGCAGCCAGTTGCCATGAACCCATAACCCGGTAGTCGATAGCCAGTCCCGAGTCCAGGGCGTGGAGACGTGCGGTTTCAATTGCCTGCTCAGCCAGGTCAATTGCGGTGACCGTGGCGCCTTCTATCACCAGGCTCTCTGCCAACACGCCGCCACCGCAGCCAACATCGACAAAGTGTTCACCTTGCAGTCTGGAGTGCTGCTGAATGAATTCCAACCGGACCGGGTTGATGTCGTGAAGCGTTCTCAGTGGTCCCTGGCGATCCCACCACTGGGCTGCGTGACCGTTGAATTTGGAAGTTTCCGCCGGATCGATGTTGTCCTCTGAGGAGAGGTGATCGTGATTCACTGTGTTGCCCCTGCTTGCGGAGAATGGGTGTCTGAGCATATCAGGTTTGCCATCGCTCTGGCCCACTCAGGTGAACTGTTGAGGGCGGGGATATAGGAGAGCCTGGAGCCACCTGCATTGACAAAAGTCTGTTTTAACTGAAGCGCGATCTCTTCGAGGGTTTCCAGGCAATCAGCGCTGAACCCCGGACAGATCACATCGATTGACCTTACACCGCTTTGCGCGAGTTCTACCGCGACCTTGTCGGTAGCTGGCTCCAGCCAGCGTGCCCTGCCGAACCTGGACTGGTAGCAGATCGTGTATTCATCACTTTCCAGGTTAAGTTTGCGCGCCAGTGCGGTGGCGGTTGCAATGCACTGATCCTGGTATGGATCGCCCTGTTTAATGGTTTTTTCCGGTACGCCATGAAACGACATCAGCAGGTGTTCGCCGCGTTTATGCTGCCATTGTCTGGTCACGCTTTGTGACAAGGCATCGATATACCCTGGGTCAGTTGCATAACTGCATATGACGTGAACCTGCTGCTGATTGCCTCCGGTGAGCTGATCGGTCGCCACCGTCTGCATGGGTCCGACTACCTTTTCGATTTCTCTGATGGCGCTGAGACTGGTGCTGGTGGCGTACTGGGGGTAGAGCAGCAGAATGGTCACCTTGCTACACTCATTAACGAGAGCCGCGAGTGGCTCGGCGATATCGGGTGTTCCGGTGCGCATACCCATGGCGACTTTGAAGGGTCTGTTGCGGAGATTCAGTTCCTGCTGCAACGCGTTGACCTGGTCAGCGCTGATCGCCACTAGAGGCGAGCCATTTGCGGTCCAGATCTTCTGATACAGCTTGGCTACCGGAGGCGAGCGTCGCGGCGCGATGACCCACTTTAATAGTGGTAGCCAGAACCAGCGAGGCAATGGCACCACCAACGGGTCACTGAGAAACTCCACCAGCCAGCGCGACACTGAATTGGCATCTGCACTTTCAGGGCTGCCGAGGTTTACCAGTAATACGCCGCTGGGCGCTATTCGCTTGGACGTGGACAATACTCACTCTCTTTTTGACGGTGTTCACGGATACAGGGTAGCCGACTGCGTTGATCCTGTTCGGCAGCCTGGCCGATATAATTCTACCGTTTGAGCCTGCATTGCCTCATCCGGGGCAGTGGTTTCTGTTATTTAACGACTTTATTCATTCAGGGGAAGCGAATGCTGGCGACGATGCGTGAAGGACTAATGCTGATCGCGGGGGATCGCGGCTGGGTTGTTGAGGTGTTTGCTATTCTGCTGCTGCTGTTACTGGCAGGTTATCTGCAACGGCGGATTTTTCGGCGCCTTCATGGAGGCACCCAGCGTACTGACAACCCGTGGGACGACGCACTGATCCAGGCCGCGGAAAAGCCGATAACCTGGCTTATCTGGGGGATCGGGCTACTGTTTGCTTTGCAGATCGTTTCGATGGAAACCGATATGGTTGTTATCGACGCGATCGACCCGATACGTGACCTCGGGGTGGTGGCTCTGCTGGTCTGGTTTCTGTTGCGGTTGATTCGAGCCATCGAGGCAAACATCAAAAACCCTGCCGTGTACACCGGTGAAGCCCTGGATGAAACCACCTGGAGTGCGGTCAGTAAAATACTGCGTGCGGCGGTCTACATCACTGCCGCGCTGGTCGCTCTGCAGACCATGGGGATCAGCATATCCGGTGTGTTGGCTTTTGGTGGCGTAGGAGGCATTGCAGTCGGTTTTGCCGCCCGTGACCTGCTGGCTAATTTTTTCGGTGGGTTGATGATCTATCTCGACAAGCCTTTTCGGGTTGGCGACTGGGTTCGTTCCCCTGATCGGGATATTGAGGGCACCGTCGAGGACATTGGCTGGCGGTTAACCCGCATTCGTACCTTTGATAAACGGCCGCTTTATATCCCCAACTCGGTATTCGCGACCATTGTGCTGGAAAACCCCTCACGCATGACCAATCGGCGTATCTACGAAACCATCGGTGTCCGTTACGACGACTCTGTGGTTGTCGCCGACATAGTCGCAGATGTGAAAAAGATGTTGCAGAACCATCCGGAAATCGACACCGGCCAGACATTGATGGTTAATTTCAATGAATTTTCCACCTCATCAATGGACTTTTTTGTTTACACCTTCACCAGGACGACAAACTGGGTGGAATTTCACAGGATCAAGCAGGACGTGCTGCTGCAGATCGAGCGCATCATTAGCGGCCATGGTGCCGAGATTGCATTCCCGACCTCGACCGTTCATCTAGCGGGAAAGGTTCCGGGGCATTTGGTCAACGGGGAAACGTCAGCGGTTTGAAGCTGACCGCAGGGATGTTGATTAAGGAGCATCAAGAAACAGTTGATCAGGCCGATAGCTGCAGCAGGAACTCAACCGGGTTAACGTTATGTCTTTGCGAAAAACCATACTGCCTGTTTACCTAGTGCTGATCGGGACTGTGTCAGCGGGTACCTACGAGGATGCGCTTTCAGCCTTTAATAGTGGTCACTATTCGGTGGCCAGCCAGCTGGTCGAGCGGATGGACCCGGAAGACCCCAAAGGGCAGGAGCTGACCGCCGCCATAGAAGAGGCGGTGGCGCAGGCGCGGGTGCAACCAGAGCAGGAGCTCTCCGTTGCTGAACTTGAGCAGGGCGGGCCGGTGATCCGCTCGCTGGATGATCCCCAGATGATGGGCCAGTTGTTAGAGCAGGTCGATATGGCTTCGGAACAGCAGATTTTCCGCGCAGCGCAAACCGAAGCACAATCTGGCGAGGGAACGGCTGCTGCAGGGGGCGCTGAACTGACGGTAGATCAGGAGGTCGCACGGCTACAGGCAAAAATGGCGGATGAAGCCGTCGGTCTCTCAGCTTCTGGTCGCGTAGCTGCTACCGGTCTGGATGTCGGTAGTGATAAAGGTGAGACCATCGGGCTACGCGAGTGTCTTACCGATGAGCAGATCAAGAAGTCCTTCGCTCAGGCGCGGAGCCAGGCTGCCGCTTTTGCAATGGACAAGGCAAGGGCGATTGCCCAGGCCAATGAGATCCGCCAGCAACGGGCGGTCGCCCGCGCCAGGGTAGAAATCGCTGCTGAACTGACTCATAAAATTCGTCAGCAGCTAGACGCCCGTTTTCAACAGGAGGTGGATGCCAGGGTCGCAGCCGTTATTGCCGGTCGACAACAGCAACAGCTCGTCGATGAGAAGCTACAACAGAGAGAGCTGACGGCAGAGTCTCTTGCTCACGAGCAGCAGGGCGAAGCTGAATACCGTTTGGCCCGATATCTGCTGGACAATAGTGGCAAAACTGAAGACAGGGCCGTTGCCTGGTTGATTTTGGCAGCAGAAAAGGGGCATCCACAGG
The DNA here is from genome assembly GCA_052031065.1 of Immundisolibacteraceae bacterium. Classification (GTDB taxonomy): domain Bacteria; phylum Pseudomonadota; class Gammaproteobacteria; order Immundisolibacterales; family Immundisolibacteraceae; genus JBPEXY01. The sequence continues at coordinate 23,460 of JBPEXY010000141.1, forward strand.
CGCAGTATGAACTGGGCTCACTCTACTTCCGTGGCGACGGAGTCGGTCTCGACTATGGTAAAGCGGAGCAGTGGTGGCTGGATGCCACAGAGGCTGGTCAGGCTGATGCTGGTGCGGCGCTGGCGATGCTTAAACAGCGTTGGGTCCGTGCTGAGTATGCCTCGATTTCACCCGCCCGCTGATCAGCGGTCAGTCGTTCATATCAACGAAATTTTCTGCTGTTAGACCAGGTATTTCTATCGGGTAGTAAAACCACCGCTAGCGCGCTCCCGGCACTAACCAGTCGTTCTGGTGTGTCACCGGTCGAGTGACGACAGGGCGGTGTGGTTCGCCGCTGATCGAATTCCCACAGTCCGTTCCGTGGTTAGAGGACGATCCGGGTTTGCTTTCTGTAGAGCAGCTCCGCGATACTCGCGCCCGGTTTTCCGTTTCGGTTTCCGGCCGGTTAATCTTTTTTGCTCTTCCAGCTCTGGTACTGCCTTTCCCGGGCAGTGCAATTTGAGGTGCCAGGTTTTTGAGCCAACTGATCCGTGGACTGTCCGGATGAAATGGATCGACCGACAACAAAATAGGCAGTTCTGGCGCCTCGCCTTGCCACTAATTCTTTCCAATATTTCGGTCGCCTTATTGGGACTGACCGACACTGCGGTGACCGGTCATCTCGATGGTCCCCACTATCTTGGTGGGGTGGCGCTCGGCGGTACTGTGTTTAACCTGCTTTACTGGGGGTTTAATTTCCTGCGCATGGGCACCGGTGGACTGGCAGCGCAGGCGTTTG
>JBPEXY010000142.1:0-2931 GCA_052031065.1 Immundisolibacteraceae bacterium
CAAAACGCTGACTGTTGATACGCAGCAGCGAGGTCTCAGCTGCCTCTTTACTGCTGATATCCACATCCAGCAGATCCAGAACCCTGAGACGGTTTTCCCACGCTAAAGGAACGGTTTCACCGGCGTAATTGATGAAATCAGTCGCAATACCATAGGCTTCGAGCAAGGCTTCAAGACAGCCGTGTTCCGGTTCCGTATCCAAATGCGCTCCCACTTAGCAATAACACTATTGAATAGAAATTCTGCTCAGACGATTTATAAAACCGACCATCAAAGCGATTGCAAAACAACGTTAATAAAACGTTTAAAACGACGTACAGGACTACTTATAGAACGACTTAATAGAACAGCTGGAAAACAACCAAACCACCCCGTTGTATGAACGGTCGGGCGGTAAAAAAGCAACTTCAGAAACGGCTCTTTCATCAGCTCTGTCACTCAGCGGACATCGCCAGGCTGCTGTCTTTCACAACGAACCATCACAACACGCTATGACAACAATTCAGACAACGGGTGCGCAGACACAAAGTCAGAACATGACAAAAGAGATACAGGCCAGAAGCTCCATTCTGAGGTTACCCTGCATTGAATCATCCCTGCACCTTATGACATCTGTGCGACAGGACAGGTACCTGCACGCCAGTTTGTAACAAGGTGTAAATGAAATATAGACGCCATTTCAGGACTGTTCCAGCCCAGAACAAAGATCAGGAAATTGGCAGATTTGCGGGGTGAGTTTATCAGGCAGTAAGGTGAGTTTTTGAGAACGGTCAGAGCGTCATCCGGAAGGCATTCTTCACCGCAGCTGTGATAACCGGCCATGGTGAAGAACAGTGCAAGTCAGGCGGCTGACCGCCTGAAACCGTCACTCCCACTCTATTGTAAACAAGACATTTTTATCTTTTATATTCAATGGCTTATTTTCCTGCTAATTGGTAACACCATGAAAAATACCATGCTCAGAAAAGGCTTAACAATATTTTGAAAAATTGCCTACTGAGCGCTGCCGCACAGCTCCATAGGCCGCTTTCCTGGCTTTGCTTCCAGATGTATGCTCTTCTGCTCCTGCAGCTAATGGATCACCGCAAACAGGTTACTCGCCTGGGGATTCCCTTTCGACCCGAGCATCCGTATGAGACTCATGCTCGATTAGCGGGCTTTAATACTACATCAAGTCTACAGGCGTGCCCAAAAACTGCTTTTACGCCCATGCGCTGACTGCAATTGTTGCACGAATGCGTGATGCTCCAGCAGAGGGTCGAACACCTTGATTCGCCCGGCCAGCGCTACGGTTCTGCGGCAGGCCGGTGCCGAAGATGCCGACATGCTCATTGCCGTCACCAACTCGGACGAAACCAACATGGTTGCCTGCCAGGTGGCCTTCTCGCTGTTCAAGACCCCCTCCAAGATCAGTCGCGTGCGGGCCAACGCCTACCTGGCCCGCAAGGAGCTGTTTGGCGAGAACGGCTTCCCGGTGGATGTCCTGATCAGCCCCGAACACCTGGTTACCCAGCACATCACCCGGCTGATCGAATATCCCGGTGCCCTGCAGGTGCTGGAATTCTCCAACGGCCTGGTGCGGCTGGTGGCCATCCGCGCCACCGAGGGTGGTCCGCTGGTGGGCCATGAGCTGTCCTATCTGCGCACCCACATGCCCCGCGTCGACACCCGGGTGGCGGCCATCTTCCGCAAGGATCGGCCCATCATTCCCCAGGGCGACACCGTCATCGAGGATGGTGACGAGGTCTTCTTCATTGCCGGCACCGACCACATCCGCTCGGTGATGAGCGAACTGCAGCCCCTGGAGAAACCCTACAAGCGCGTCTTCATCTGTGGTGGCGGCAACATCGGCCAGCGCCTGGCCCATACCCTGGAGAGTCGCTACCAGGTCAAGCTGCTGGAGCAGGACCGGGACCGCTGCGTGATGCTGTCGGAGAACCTGCGCAAGACCATCGTGCTGGAAGGCAACGCCGCCAACAAGGACATCCTGCTGGAAGAGAACATCGAAAGCACCGATGTATTCTGCGCGGTCACCAACGATGACGAGGCCAACATCATGGCCTCGCTGCTGGCCAAACGCCTTGGTGCCCGCAAGGTGCTCACCCTGATCAACAACCCGGATTACGTGGACCTGATCCAGGGTGGCGAAATCGACGTGGCCATCTCGCCTCAGCAAACCACCATTGGCAGCCTGCTGACCCACGTGCGCAAGGGCGACGTGGTCAATGTGCACGCCCTGCGAAGGGGCGCGGCGGAGGCGATCGAGGCCATCGCCCACGGCGATCATCGTTCCTCACGGGTTGTCGGCAAACGCCTGGACGAGATCAAGCTGCCCCAGGGCACAACCATTGGCGCCATCGTGCGCCACAACGAGGTACTGATCGCCCACGATCACCTGCGGGTGCAGCCGGACGACCACGTGGTGCTGTTCCTGGTGGACAAGACCCGCATCCGCGAGGTGGAAAAGCTGTTCCAGGTGGGGCTGACCTTCTTCTGATGACACATCCACCGCAACCGAAGGGACTGTAGAATGCGCCTGCCGGTGATTGCCAAGGTACTCGGCCTGCTGATGATGCTGTTCAGCCTCACCATGCTGCCGCCCCTGGGCATTTCCCTGCTCTACGACGACGGCCAGTGGCAGCGCTTTGCCAATGGCCTGATGATGGTCATGTTCGGTGGCCTGGTGGTGTGGCTCCCCTTCCGGCGGGTGGCCGGTGACCTGCGGGTGCGGGACGGCTTCCTGATCACCACCCTGTTCTGGGTGGTACTGAGCGTGGCCGGCTCTATTCCCTTTTACCTCAGCAACAACGCCCCCTACACCTATATCGACTCGTTGTTCGAAGCCGTCTCCGGGCTCACCACCACCGGGGCCACCGTCATTACCGGCATCGACTCACTGCCGGAGTCCATGCTCTGGTATCGCCAGCAGCT
>JBPEXY010000143.1:0-10265 GCA_052031065.1 Immundisolibacteraceae bacterium
GGGTGCTTTCGGACATTAATTCTGCAGGATTGATCTGTGTATGAATCAGCCAAATTTCGATGCCGCGCGCGAGAATATGATTCTCAATCAGCTGCGTTCCTGGGGAATCGTCAGCGATAAAATTTTGCAATTGGTTCGCCGTTATCCGCGAGACCATTTCGTGGCTGCGGAGTTTCAGGGGGTTGCTTACGCCGACACCATGTTGCCTCTGGAGAATGGTCGGGTGATGTTGCCGCCGAAGCTCGAAGCTCACCTTTTGCAGGCACTGGATCCCGGTCCACAGGATCATATTCTTGAGGTGGGGACCGGTAATGGTTATCTCACCGCGCTATTGGCTGCCTGTGCTGAGTATGTCTCTTCGGTTGAGGCGAGTGCTTCTTTAGCGGAGCAGGCACGACAGCGCTTGAAGGCGGAAAATTTGACCAACGTCCGTGTTGAAACGGGAGATGCTTCCCGTGGATGGCCACAACATGCGCCGTACGATGCCATTTTGATAACTGCAGCGATTGCTCCTGAGGTGGTGCCAGAATTTCTGGATCAACTTGCTCCTGACGGGCGCCTTGTGGCAGTGGTTGGGCATCCACACGCGACGGTCTGTGTCAGAATCACTAACTCATCAGATGGCCCGATCACCAAGAAATTGTTTGAGGTGGAGTTGCCTTATCTCGAGTCGGCGGCTCCTGAAGCTGTTTTTGAGTTCTAGGAAAGGTCGTTCTCACCTTTTGGAAACTCATTGGATAAAAAAGTAAAAAACCTCAGTCCGGAAGAGTTGAGGGAGTGGCTGTGCGGAGATCGTGACCTGCAGCCGCTGTTGCTTGATGTTCGGGAACCGTGGGAGCTGGATATCTGTAGGCTACCCGGTGCTCTGGCAATACCAATGCAGCAGATACCGGAGCGAGTCGGTGAACTGGACCCCGCCAGGGCGACGGTATGTGTTTGCCACCACGGCGTGCGCAGTTTGCAGGTAGCGCAGTACCTGGAGCGGTCCGGTTTTAGTCAGCTGTTTAATCTGGAAGGAGGAGTGGATCGTTGGGCCCGGTGTGTCGATCCTGAGATGGCGACCTACTAGTGGTTCACCGGTACGCAGATGGCGGTTTAGAGGATGAAGGGAAATCAGTGATGATTAAGATAAAGAACATAATCGCTGCATCAATGGTGATGCTGTTTAGCAGCGGCGCAATAGCGGCAAACGACCTGTTGGCGATTTATCAGAAGGCGCTGGAAAATGACCCGACGCTCAAGGCCGAGCGGCAGAATCTGCTGGCAACCGAAGAGTTGCCGGTGCAGGCGCGCGCGGTCCTGCTGCCCAATATTGAAGTGACTGCCGATAGCACCAAAAACAAGACACGCAGTTCGCCCACCGGTTTTAGTCAGGGTCTCAATTTAAATCTGCGCCAGAGTTACAACAGCCACGGCTACAATCTGACGTTGCGCCAACCCGTTTATAACCACACCCTGTTTGTCGGTTTAAAACAGGTCAAAGCATTGGTCAATCAGGCGCTCTCCAGCTATACCGCGGCAGAGCAGGAGCTGATGATTCGCGCTGCTGATCGCTATTTCGCGGTGTTGGCCGCGGACGACGATCTAGCCTTTGCCCAGGCGGAAAAGGCTGCTATTGAGCGCCAGCTGGAGCAGGCGCGACAGCGGTTTGAAGTGGGTTTGATCGCGATTACCGATATCCACGAAGCACAGGCCCGTTTTGATCAGTCGGTTGCTGCGGAGATCGCTGCAGAGAATCTTTCCATGCGTACCCGGGAAGCGCTACGGGAGGTGACGTTCGAGTATTACGACAAACTGGCGACCTTAAAGCAGGAGTCGCCACTCTCGTCACCGGATCCGGAAGACGTGGACGCCTGGGTAACCACGGCGATGTCACAGAATGCCACCGTGCAGTCGCGAGTCTATGCTGTTGAGGCTGCGCTGCAGGAGTCGCGGCGACAGCGCGCTGGACACTTTCCGACCCTCGATCTTGTCGGTACCCACGCCTTTAGTTCGGCAAACGCGAGCCGCTTTAGCAACGGAGCAACAACGTCAGAAGACACGCTGCTGAAGATGGAGGTGAAAGTCCCGATTTTCTCCGGTGGGCTGGTTAATTCACGTACCCGGGAAGCTTCTTACCGTCATGCTCAGGCGAAGGACCAGCTGGAACAGGCGCAGCGGGAACTGGTGCGGCAGACGCGTGATTCCTACATGAATATTACTGCCTCGATCAGCTCGGTGATTGCACTGCGGCAAGCCCTGGTCTCTTCACAAAGTGCCCTGGATGCGACCGAGCTGGGTTTTAAGGTTGGCACCCGGACCTCTGTGGATGTTCTCGATTCTCAGCGGGAACTTTTTGGTGCCAAGCGGGCGTTGGCCAAGTCGCGTTACCAGTACATTCTTAATACATTGCGGCTAAAACAGGCTGCGGGAACCTTGCAGCCGGTAGATCTTGAGCTGGTTAATGAGTGGCTCGAACACAATTCGTGAGTGGTTATAGATAGCCGCTGGACTGTTTTGCCAGCGTTTCGCTAATCAGCGCCATCAACCGGTTGCTGGCGCCGCGGTGGCTTGCTACTAACCTGGCGCCAGCGGCCCCCATTTTTTTGGCAGTTTGCGAGTCATTTAGAAGCAACAGCAACTGACTGACCAGCTGCTGTCTATTGTCGATTTGTAACGCTGCCTCTGTATTAAGCAATAACGCGGTAATCTCGCGGAAATTATCCACATGAGGTCCAAACAGCACTGGTTTTGAAAATGCGGCTGGCTCTATCGGGTTGTGACCGCCAACAGGCTGCAGACTGCCACCGATGAACGCAATGTCTGCGGCAGCGTAAAGCAGGGGGAGTTCGCCCATACTGTCGCCCAGATATATTTTTGTTTCGTCAGAGCACTGTATTCCACTGGAGCGACGTACGGTGCTCAGGTAGTCACTGCAGAGACCGGCGACTCGATCAAATCGTTCTGGATGACGTGGCACGACAATCAGTAAGGCGTCTGGTTTTTCTTGCAGCAAACCCATGTGGGCACGAATGAGCTGTTCTTCCTCGCCTTCGTGGGTGCTTGCAGCGATCCAGACCGGACGGTTCTTGCCCAATACCTGATCTCTTAATCTGTTGGCTTGTTCGGGAATTTCCTGTTCCGGTTGATAATCGAATTTGGTGTTGCCGACCCGTGATGTTCGATCCGGTATGGCCCCTAAGGTTTGCAGTCTCTGCGCAGTCTCGTCGGTGGCAGCAGCGATTCGTGAGGGAATCTGTAACGTCTCTCTAATCAGGGGCTGGAAGCGGCTGTAGCCGCGCATAGACCGGTCGGAAAGTCGTGCATTGCCGATGATGATGGGGATATCGGCATGCTGGCAGCGACGGAACAGGGTTGGCCAGAGTTCAGTCTCGAAAATGATTGCCAGGCGTGGTTTGAAATGGCGTAAAAAACGGTTTACTACCCACGGTAGGTCATAGGGTAGATAACAATGGTCCAGGTTCGTTGAAAAACGACGTACCTCGGCTGAACCTGTCGGCGTTGTGGTGGTAACCAGCAACGGAATTTGCGGGTAGCGTTCCTGCAACCGGGTGATGAGTGGCCTGGCGGCATTGAATTCGCCCACAGAGACCGTGTGAATCCATATCGGTTTCTGGCACCGGGGTTGCCGGTAATAGCCAAAGCGTTCACCCAGTCGTTCTCTGTAGGGTGGAGAATTTCGCGACTTGATCAGTAAACGAGTAAGGGCGACGGGTAACAGCAGATGACTGGCGACCACGTAGAGTGGGTAATTGATATGCATGACCTAATTATAGGTTTGGTGCGGCTGCGGCGACACCTGTTGCCTTACCTCGAACTCGTTAATTAATATGGAAAAAATTTCTGTAATAGAGCTGCAGGGCCTGATCGCGCAGTGCAAGGTGCTGGAAGCTGACCTCTACGGACCTAAAGTCCTGTTGTCTGCGGATGGTCAAACGATCCATAAGCTGTTCCGACGAAAAAGATGGTTTAGTTCGGCCCTGATTAAGCCCTATGCGCTGCGATTTGTAGATAACGCCGACCGTTTGCGGACATTGGGGTTCAATACATTGGAGGCAGGCGGGATCAGCTGGTGTCGTGGGCTGGGCTATCACCTGGTCAGTTATCCACTGCTCGTCGGTAGTAGCCTGCGCGAACATCTACAGCGAGACGAACGGGACGAAGTATTTACCCAGCTGGGAGAAATCGTCGCCCAGTTACATCAAAACGGGGTCTATTTTCGATCATTGCATCTTGGCAACCTGCTGCGGCTGGAATCAAATGAGCTGGCCCTGATCGATGTTGCTGATATGCGCTTCTACCGGGGTCCGTTGAGTAAATCCAGGCGGTTAAGAAACTTCAGGCCACTGTTAAACAGACCTGAAGATCGGGAGTTAATCAAAGCGCAAGACTGGCGCCTGATGGGTGAGGTTTACGAGCACCATTCTGGGTGCAGTCGGGGGCTGACTGCGGCGATTGAAAGCCTTTATCGTCACCAGTAGGAGCAGGCAGGAGCAAGGCAATATAGCCGTGGTGACAGGGTTGATTGGCAGAGTATCAGTGAGCGCTGTGGTCGTCGATGTCCCACTGTTTGCCGGTATCCCCAGGCTCTTCTACCGGAATGGTGTATTCGTCATTAAACCAGCCATCCAGGTCGCTTAGTTTGCACCGTTCGCTACAGAACGGCCGGTGAGGATTGTCGTTCGACCAGGTGATAGAAGCCCGGCAGTTTGGGCAGTTATAGCGGCTCATAATGAACAGCAGCACAGTCTAAATGATAGCGGCGTATCAACCTGGCTTGGAGCCTCGTTGCCGTGCTGGTGCATAAATCTCACTGACAGTCGGTGGCGGCCAGCGCTGATAATCGGGTAACAGGCGGGGTCTGATGGTGCCACACGAATCAGCTGTACCGGCTGGTCGGCCTCCAGTGCCATTTGATAGAAACCGGCTTCAGCAACAGGGGTAATGGGCTGCGCTGCTTCGCGGATCAGCTGCAGCAGGAGTTTAACCGCCAAGCGCAGAGTCTCGAATGGCTCCCTCCAGAAAAGCAGCTGTTCGAATCGTTCCTGTTCCGGTTTTGCAAACCAGTGGCGTAACGCGGGTTGGTCGAACTCAACATTGCCGCAGGTGACGTGGTGGCGTCTTTTTAACGTGCTTAACAGGTCATTGTCGACGGTGGGTTGATAGTGCCGGTTCCCTTGCTGGTTCAGCCGTCGGATCAGGTTGTCCACGTTGTCGAGAATATCACTCAGCCGCTGAGCATCTACCGACGGGTTGTCCTGAAGGATGCGCAGATTTTCAGCAACACGCTCTAACTCTTTGATCACTTCGCTGGTCGTGTCGCCCCGGGTCACAAGGTCGATAAGGTCCAGGAAGGCATGGAGGGTAGAGTTCTGTGACGAAACTGACTGGTCTTTATCGGCAATGTGAAGTCGTGAAAAAACGTATTCCAGTCGCATGAGAAGTCTCATGCGTTCATTCATAGGCTGTTCGTACCAGACAGGGCTGTGCAATGTTCGCACCTGGATAGAAGTGGTCGATTCTGCTTCGATGGGATTCTGCTTCGAGCACAGGAGCGGTTTATTCTAGTCGATTGTCACCATCGAGGAGTAACTTTGGGGCGGTTCGTTTCTGGTTGGCGGCTAATCTTCAGTTTATTCGGGTCTGTTGACTCTGCGTGTTACGGATTATCTACCCTGTTGGCTAGCTGTAGATAAACAGCGTGTATGCTGGTGAGCTGACTGATAAAGTCATCCAGGTTGGTTGAGTTGTCGACGATGTCATCCGCGCGGCTGTTTCGCTCTTCCCGGGGCATCTGTGCACTGACGATGGCGTTAGCCTGTTCGACACTGCTACCGTCCCTTTCTATCAGCCGCTGACGTTGTACCTCTGGGGAAACGTCGATAACCAGCACCCGGTCGGTGAGTTGGTCAAGGCCCGATTCGAACATCAGGGGAACGCTGAAGATGACGTAGGGGCCTTTGGCCTGCTCGAGTTGCTTGCGTAGTCGTTGACGAATTCTGGGGTGAAGGATGGCTTCCAGCTGTTTGCGTTTGTCAGCATCAGCGAACACCAGTTCGCGCATCTTTTTTCTGTCCAGGGAGCCATCGGGTTGTAACACCTCATCGCCAAATCGAGTAGCGATTTCCGTCAGCGCGGGCTCCCCAGGCGCAACCACTTCACGTGCGGCAATATCGGCATCAATGATTTCGATGCCCTGCTCGGCAAAGAAATTGCTGGCCGTTGTCTTACCGCAGGCAATGCCTCCGGTCAGGCCGATAACTGTCGTCAAACCTTGTTCCTTCTGTGCCAGAGTTTAAACAGAGAGGTAAATACGGGTTAGCTGTTCGCCCCAGAGCAGAGAGATCCACCCGGCACCTGCCAGGTAGGGACCAAACGGAATGGGTTTGCCTCGCCGGGACCGAGCCATACTGATCATGGCAATGCCGACAATGGCTCCGATAACAGACGAGAGCAGAATAATCAGTGGAAGCTGTTGCCAGCCTAGCCAGGCACCCAGCGCGGCAAGTAGTTTGAAATCCCCGTATCCCATGCCGTCTTTACCGGTGAGCAGTTTAAAAGCCCAGAACACCGACCATAAGATCAGATACCCAACCATAGCCCCGGCTACCGAGTCGACAAGGCTGATGGGTCCCAACCCGGTGAGCGCCAGGGCAATTCCGCCCCACATGAGCGGCAGGGTCATGTTATCGGGCAGCAGCATGTGGTCCAGGTCAATGAAGGTCAGTGCGATCAAATACCAGCTAAGACACAGCGCTGCAAGTACATAGGGGGTCACCCCCAGTTCATAGCCCACGATGGTGGTGACGACCGCGCAGAGCAGTTCTATCAACGGGTAGCGTATGGTGATTGGGGCACTGCAGTAAGCACATCTACCTTGTAACAACAGGTAACTCAGCAGCGGAATGTTGTGCCGGGCTTTAATCGGGGTTTCGCAGCAAGGGCAGGTTGAGCGAGGAGTGGCGAGGTTGAATTTGCGCGGTGGCTTATCTTCAGATGAGTGGGCCGGTTCAATGCTGAGATATTCCCTGGCTTGTTGTTGCCAGTAGTTTTCCAGCATCACTGGCACCCTGAAGATCACCACGTTGAGGAAGCTACCGACCGTGAGCCCCAATGTTCCCAGAACAAGCAGATAAAACCAGGTCGCGCTGCTCAGCAGCGCCAGGAACTCCTCCAGCACAGTTAGGCTACTTTGCTCAGCGGTTAAGGTGCGGTTTAAACCACAGAGCCCATTTTGAAGATAGGCAGATACATGGCGACGACCAGTCCACCAATGACGACACCAAGAAAGGCCATGATCAGCGGTTCCAGCATGCTGGTTAGCCCATCGACCAGCAGGTCGACCTCTTCTTCGTAAAAATCGGCTACTTTAGCGAGCATTGCGTCAACCGAGCCCGCTTCCTCGCCGATTGAAACCATCTGCGTGACCATATTGGCAAATAACCCGGTGCGTTCAAGTGCTGTCGTGAGAGTGGTCCCGGTCGATATTTCGTCGCGCACTTTCAGTAGAGCGGTTTCATAAACCACATTACCAGAAGCCCGGGCGACGTTTTCCATTGCCTCGACCAGCGGTACCCCGGCTGCGAACATGGTCGACAGGGTGCGGGCGAAGCGGGCGATGGTGCCTTTGGAGACGATTTCGCCGATTACAGGTGCTTTTAGGGCAAGTTTATCCAGGGCGACATTAAAGGGCTTGGACCTTTTCTTCAGTTGCAGAATACCGACGACTACACCGCCGATTGCTGCAAACATGATGAACCAGTACTGCTGGACCCATTTTGATAGATTAACCACAAACTGGGTTGGTGCCGGCAGTTCGCCACCAAAGTTCTCAAACAGGCTTTCGAACTGTGGAATAACGAACAACAACAGGATGACTGTAACCGCAAAAGCGACAACCAATATTGCCGCCGGATAGAACATGGCCGATTTGATTTTGCCTTTGATCGCCTCGGTTTTCTCCATGAAGGTGGCGAGTTTATCGAGCAGGTCGTCGAGAATACCTGCCGCTTCACCGGCGGTAACCAGGTTGACATAGAGTTCGTTAAACTGAAGCGGGTGCTTTGCCAATGCCTCAGCAAAACTACTTCCCCCTTCGACATCTGATTTTATGTTCATGATCAGGTCGGCCATGCTCGGGTTTTCGTGACCTTTGCCGACAATGTCAAAGGCCATCACCATTGGCACCCCAGCATCCAGCATGGTCGCCATCTGCCTGGAGAAGAGAGTGATGTCTTTGGGGGTGATCTTCTGCTGACCGGAGCCAAACAGCTCCAGGTTTTTGGCAACTTTGGGGTTGCTGATGCCCTGGCTGCGCAGCTGAGAACGGACGGAGTTGATATCCGTGGCGCGAATCACTCCCTTGGCTTTCTTTCCCGCTTTGTCCTTGCCGGACCAGGTAAAGCTGGAGACTTTGACAGCCTTACCTTTTTTTGCTGCTGCTGCTCGTGTAGCCATGGTGTTATTCCTTCGTTACCCGGTTGACTTCATCCAGTGTGGTAATGCCCTGCATCACCTTTAGCAGGCCGGACTGTCTGAGATCCTTGATACCTTCTTTACGGGCCTGTTCCGCCAGCTCAAGGGCGGTTGCTTCGGACATGATCATTTTTGCCATCTCTTCAGAAATCGGCATTACCTGGTAAATACCCGCTCTGCCTTTGTACCCTTCCACGCACTGGTCGCATCCCACCGCGCCATAAACCGTAAATCCTTCTTTGATCTGTTCTTCGGTAAACCCCTCTGCGAGCAGCGCGGGTTCAGGGATCTCCAGCGGTTTTTTACAGTGTTTGCAGAGACGACGGGTCAGCCGCTGAGCAATGATCAGGTTCAGGGCAGAAGCAATATTATAGGAGGGGATACCCATGTTGAGCAGACGGGTAATGGTCTGCGGAGCGTCATTGGTATGCAACGTCGCCATTACCATATGGCCGGTCTGGGCTGCCTTGATGGCGATCTCACCGGTTTCCAGATCACGGATCTCACCAATAAGAATGACATCCGGGTCCTGGCGGAGGAAGGATTTTAGAGCTGAGGCGAAGGTGAGTCCCTGTTTGACATTGACATTAACTTGATTGACCCCCTCCAACACGATTTCGGCAGGGTCTTCTGCGGTTGAGATGTTGATGTCAGGGTTGTTGATGATGTTGATGCCGGTATATAGGGAGACCGTTTTACCACTACCGGTTGGTCCGGTAATCAGCAACATCCCGTAGGGTTTGTGCAGGTTTTCCTCAAACAGTGCCTGCTGATCCGGTTCGTAGCCAAGCATTTCAATACCGAGCTGGGCGCTGGAAGGGTCGAGAATACGCATAACGATCTTTTCGCCGAACAGCATCGGGCAGGTACTAACACGAAAATCGATAGATCGTTTACCGATCTTGAGCTTCATTCTGCCGTCCTGCGGGACTCTTTTCTCGGAAATATCCAGTGAGGCAACAACCTTGATACGCGCTGCAATTTTGCGCGCCATACTGATCGGCGCTGCCGCAACCTCTTTTAGCACTCCGTCGATACGAAACCGGATACGGTATCTCTTCTCATATGGCTCGAAATGGAGATCAGAAGCCCCCTTGTTGATTGCATCCAGCAGGAGTTTGTTGACATAACGGACCACCGGTGCATCGTCGACATCAGCGTCACTTGCGGCCTCTTCTTGTCCTTCTTCCTCATCTGAAATGAGATCGAGGTCTTCCAGGTCCTCATCGCCAAAGTCATCCAGCCCAGTCGGTTCCTCCTCCTGTTCGAGCGCCTTTTCGATCCAGACCGTTAGCTTGTCTTCTTCAACCAGGATGGCTTCGGTTGACAATCCGACGTTGAATTTGATTTCGTCGAGACCCTGGTAGTTTGTGGGGTCCGAGACCGCAACGAATAGCCGTTGACCGCGCTTATAAAGGGGCAGGGAATGATGTTTACGGATCAGCTTTTCACCCACCAGCTTGGTGGCTGAAGCCTCAATATCGAGAGAATCGAGGTCGAAAATTGGAATGCCGAAATCGTTGGATGCGGCTGTCGCGATGGCTTTGGCTTCCACCAGATTGTTGGACACCAGATATGAAACCAGGGGGGTTTTTTCTTTGGCAGAGTTAGTGACGGCTGACTCTGCCCTGGCTTCATCCAGCAGGCCTTCATCAACCAGCTTGCGCGCCAGGCCGGTCAAAACGATTGTTGGGTTCGCAGTCGCCATAGCGTTGATCCCATTTCTATAAACTAGGTGCCTAATAAAGTACTGCGGCGCACTATATCAGTGGATTAGTTGTAAATCGAGG
>JBPEXY010000144.1:0-37112 GCA_052031065.1 Immundisolibacteraceae bacterium
GAACAGGTGGCCAAACAGACCGGCCGCACCCTGACTATTGAAGGCGACGTTGAGTTCTCGTTTTTTCCCTGGGTTAGCGTAGATCTTGGCCGCACCACCCTGAGCAACGCACCGGGCTTCGACGACCAGCCGATGATTGCGTTTGATCAGCTCTCGGCGAGCCTGAAACTGCTGCCGCTGCTGAGCCGCAAAGTTGAAATAGACACTGTTACCCTGAATGGATTACGGGTAAACCTGCAAACCGATAGAGATGGCCGCTCCAACCTTGATGACCTGAGTAGATCAGCAGACACCACCAGTCCATCCACTGCAGATGCCGATGCTGCTTCCTCCGCGGCTGGTGTGGCCCTGGCCGGCCTCACTCTGGGAGGTATTAACATCGCTGACGCACGTATCACCATTACCGATCTTGCTGCAGGTAGCGAGACCATCGTTGACGAACTCGACCTTGTAAGTGGCCAGGTGATACCGGGGCAACCGGTAGAGCTCTCTTTCTCCGCCCGGGTCGATACCGCAGAACCCGAACTGACCCACCGCATCTCCGCCGATTTGACCATGGCTCTCAACGATGAGCTTACCCTGGTCACGCTCGACCAGCTCAAGGTCGCTTTGACCACCGAGGGCGAGACTATTCCGGGAGGAAAACTAAAGGCCGATCTCACTTCCGCAGCTACTGTGGACCTCATCGCCGACACTCTAACGGTATCGCAGCTACAGCTGCAGCTGGCAGAGCTCAAACTCATCGGTGAGCTCTACGCCACAGCCATAAGCAGTGAGCCGGCTTTCTCCGGCCAGCTCTCTGTCCCGACATTCGACGCGCGCAAAATTATAAGCCAGTTCAGCAGCGCCCCTCTGGTGACAGCAGATGACAACAGCCTCTCTGCAGTCCAACTGAAGCTGAATATCGCCGGAGATGGCAACAATCTGGCGGTAACCAGCCTCGCTGCGGTTATCGATGAGACCCACATCGACGGTAAGCTTTCGGCGGATAATTTTGCTGCACCGGCGATTGTTTTCACCCTCATGATCGATGATATCGACGTCGACCGTTACCTGCCGCCAGCAACCGGGGGGGGGAATGAGACCGTTGATCAGACAGCAACCGGAGAGCCCGAACCACTCAACCTGGCTGAAACACTGGCGGGGCTGGCACTGCTTGATGTCGACGGTTCGCTGACCATCGGCAAACTTAAAGTGGCAGGAATTCGCAGCAGCGAAATCAAGATCGTAGTACGTGCCAAAGATCACCGGCTGTCGATCAATCCACTCAGCGCAAATCTCTATCAGGGTAACCTCAGTGGGTCGGTCCTGGTCAATGGTGCAGCAGCACCGCCGCGAATCTCCGTGAAACAGAAGCTCGCCGACGTCGAGCTCGCACCTCTGCTGACTGACCTCGCAGGTACCGACAAAGTACAACCGGTGAGTGGAAGCGCCCACATCAACCTCGACCTGACCACCCAGGGCAACAATGAAGCCGAACTGACAGAGCAGCTCAATGGCAATCTCGGTTTCGAAATTCGCGACGGCACCGTATCCGGCTTTAACGTCGACCGCAGTGTCTGCCTGGCCCAGCAGCAGCTGCAGACTCTAAAAGGCGAGGCGGGAGAGGCCTGTCCAGCTGACGAACCGACCCGCTTCACCATGTTTCGCGCCAGCGCCAGGGTTGTTAACGGCGTTGCCGCCAACGACGACCTCTTTATTGAACAGAGTCGTAGTGACGCGGATAAGTTTCTCCACATTACCGGGAAAGGCAAGGCAGATTTGAACCAGCAGCAGATCGATTACCGGGTCACTGCCAGCAGTGTTCGCAAGCTGGCAGAGGAGCGCTATGAAACCCGCGGCACACCGATTCCGGTAAAAATCACCGGACCAATAGACTCGCCCAGCGTGACACCTGACGTCAGCAGCCTGATCAAAACCAAAGCCAAATCGAAGATTCAGGAAAAACTCGACGAGAAGCTCGCCCCCGCCGAGGACGACTCACCCGAAGACCAGCTGAAAAAGCAACTGCTGCGGGGCTTTTTCAACTGAGCGCCGCCAACAACCTAGGCGAGGAAACCTCACCGCCCCTGATTAGCGAGAGGCTGTTAGCCTGGTTCGACCACCGTGGCCGCCATGATCTGCCCTGGCAGGTCGCCGGCGATCCTTATCCGGTATGGGTCTCCGAGGTGATGCTGCAGCAGACCCAGGTGAGTACGGTGATTCCCTACTATCTGCGGTTCATGGAGCGGTTTCCACAGATCGATGTCCTCGCCGCAGCGCCCCTCGACGACGTGCTGTCACACTGGAGCGGTCTCGGCTATTACGCTCGTGCCCGCAACCTGCATCGCGCCGCACAGGAGGTGGTTGAGCAGTTTGATGGCCAACTACCCGCTACGGCGGAGTTGTTGACTAATTTGCCCGGTATCGGTCCCTCAACTGCCGCTGCAATTGTGGCGCTGACCTGGAATCGGCGGGCAACCATCCTTGATGGCAATGTCAAACGGGTACTGTCCCGTTACCATCGTGTCGCTGGCTGGAGTGGCGAGAGCAAAGTACAGCAACAGCTGTGGAGATTAGCCGACCGACAGACCCCTGTAACCAATTGCCGCAGCTATACCCAGGCGATTATGGATCTGGGCGCCACCGTCTGCCGTCGCCGCAACCCGGACTGCCATAACTGCCCACTGAGCGCTGACTGCGGCGCCTGGCAGCATAATGAGGTCGCGCTTTACCCGGCTTCACGGCCACGAAAAGAGCGACCCCATAAGTCATGGCGGATGTTGCTGATCAGTGACCCCGCCGGCGCACTACTGTTACGGCAACGGCCACCGAGCGGTATTTGGGGCGGACTCTGGTCACCGCCGGAGATCGAGGTAGCGCAGACCGACATCGGCAGCTGGAGCGCAGATCAGCTCGGTTTCACAGCCACGCCGATAACCGAGCTGGAACCGGTGGAGCATAAATTCACCCACTTTGACCTGACCCTGATACCGGTGGTCTGTCAGGCTCGCCAGGGGGTAACCGGTTCGATCATGGATCGACCGGGACAGCTCTGGTATAACCACGCCACCCACCAGATTGGCCTGCCCACAGCCGTCAGTCGAGTAATAACCAGATATTCAGAATACCTTTCAGGAGTGACCGGACCATGAGCAAAACAGTAATGTGTCGACTGCTCGGCCGCGAGGCAGAAGCACTGGAACGTGCCCCCTACCCAGGCGAAACAGGCCAGCGAATTCTGCGTGAGATTTCACAGGAGGGCTGGCAACAGTGGATTGCCCACCAGACCATGCTGATCAACGAAAATCGACTGTCGATGGCGGACAGTGAGGCGCGTAAATTTCTGCTCGCGGAGATGGAGAAATTTCTTTTTGGCGAAGGCGAAACCACCTCCGCCAAACCTGAGGGGTATTCGCCGCTCTAACGACCCTGCTTGAGACTGATTCTATTTTGAATTCCACGCAACAGGGGCCTATGCGTGACTGAGTTTACTGTTATCGGCGGCGGCGTCATCGGCATGATGGTTGCCCGCGAATTGGCACTCCAGGGTACCACCGTCGAGCTCCTCGACCAGGGACAACCTGGCCAGGAAGCCTCCTGGGCGGGAGGTGGCATTCTCTCGCCGCTGCATCCATGGCGCTATCCCGATGCCCTGCTCGCCCTTGCCAAAAGAAGCCAGCAGCTTTTTTACAAAGTCGCTTCTACTCTGCATACCGAAACCGGGGTCGACCCGGAGTGGCATCAGTGCGGCCTGTTGATTACTGATAACCAGGAGACCAGTCGAGCACTGGATTGGGGTAAACGTTGGCAGACAGAACTGGTGCCTCTGTCCGGTGAGGCGCTGATCGATTGCGAACCGGCGCTAAACCGGTCAATTAGCGAAGCGCTGTTCCTGCCTGAAATCGCCCAGGTGAGAAACCCGCGTCTGTTACAGGCACTGCAGGCAGATCTGCAAAGACTCGACGTGAAGATTTATCCGAACCAGGCAGTCAATGGGTTTAATATCCGGCAGAACCGCGTCTCTGGATTGGATACCACGGATGGACCAAGGAAAGTCTCCAATGTCATTCTCTGCGCCGGTGCCTGGGGGGGAGAATTGCTGGCGACGACGGGACTTCAGCTACCCCTGGAGCCGGTACGCGGCCAGATGATAATCATCAGGACCCCGCCTGGCACCCTCACGCGCGTAGTACTGCACAATAATCGATACCTGATTCCGCGCCGCGATGGCCGGGTTCTCGTTGGCAGCACCATCGAACGCTGCGGATTTAACAAACAGACTACTGCGGGAGCGCGGGAAGAGCTACTCAAATCCGCTATCGCACTGGCGCCACAACTGGCGGAATTCCCCATTGAACACCACTGGGCGGGACTACGTCCGGGGAGTCCGAATGGCGTACCCTACATAGGCCCACACCCCGAAATCCATAATTTTCACGCAGCACTGGGGCACTTCCGCAATGGACTGATGCTGGCGCCGGCAACCGCAGAAATGGTGGCAGGCATGGTCACCGGCGGTTCATCCAGCGTTCCGGCCACCCCCTACCGCCTGGACCGTGAACTGCCAGCAACCGCCCAACATTTAAGCTGACCACCAGACATAACCCCTGTTTAACCGGCGAATCATCTTTTCAACTCATTTCGAGCTAGTTGGTTATAATCCACGCAATTGAAAAGGGTTTTTGTTCCGGTAGCCGGTGTAGCTCAGCTCGGTAGAGCAACTGATTCGTAATCAGTAGGTCGTAGGTTCAAATCCTATCACCGGCACCAAATTACTACCCCTGTGCAGCAGGCGGCCATCTGTAACTGCTTTATTGGCAGATGAAAGGTCGCCATGGAGTAACACGACCTCGTTCACGAAGAGCTGCTTCTCTTTTCGGGAGAGTCACACCCTGTAGAATCTGGATCGGTTTATGAGCTGGTTAAAAAAAATCGGTAAGAAGGGCAAGGATAAATCCGACTCCAACCAGAGTGGTGTAACCGACGAAACGGTTCTGTTTGGCGGCGATGAGCCTTTTCAACCCGATTCCCCCTCCTCCAGAAGCAGTATGATCAGCGAACTGGCCGGGCTGGACCCGGAAAGCTCAGCGGATCTGAGTGGTGAACTCAGCTCTTCGTCTGCAGACCAACCCAGTCTGATTGATCAATACCTGCAGGATGACCCGGCGGAGCAGAGCGGTGAAATCAGTCTTGATTTCGAAGACGATTCAGGTCAGCAACAGACCGCCGTATTCAACGCTGACGATCTCTCTGCAGAACCACCTGATTTTGATGTCAGTTCAGACCAACAACACACAGCAATTTTTGAAGAACCGCCTTCCAGCACCAGTGATTCGCCTGGTGCATTTGCGGCGGGCGCTGTGCCGACACCCGATACCAGCCCCCCCCCCAAAGGCAGTCCGCCTCCGTCGGTCCGGGAGATGCCCAATCTGGAGTTTGATTCAGAACCTGAGATATCCACCTCAGGTTCGCGGGCTCCAGACATCAGTGATGTCCCAGCACCTCTCGGTAAAGATTTTTTGGCCGGTGAGTCACTGAGCTCGCCTCAGCCCGACACACCTCAGAGGGAGGGAAGCGGGTCCAGTGCGGCGCTTGACGAATTCGATCTTGATCTAAGCGAAGACTTTCCTGCCGTTGAGGACAACCGGGCAATTGAATCAGAAATGGCAGAAGAAACAGTTTCCGCTATTGATGTCACCGGCGAACAGGCCGCGGCGGAAACGATTAACCCCGAACAGAGCATCGATTACCAACAGTTGGCAACGGTTAAACTCGACCAACCTGTCCCCAGTCCAGTCGCCGCCAAAACAGAACCGCTAGTTGAAAAGCGACCAGAGCCAGTATTTGACGGTGACGCAACGGTAATCACAACCACCAACGGCGCTCCGGCGAATGCCCTCGACGCCCATTTTGTCGTTGGCTGGGTAATTGTGGTCGACGGTCCGGGGAAGGGTCATTCGCTGCCGATTCGCTCAGGCATCAACTCTATCGGGCGATCCCCTGAACAGGCGATTCCCCTCTATTTCGGCGACAAATCGGATGGTGAAGTGAGTCGCCGTGACCATACACGCATCATCTATGATCCACGGACTAACGGCTTCAAACTACAACACGGCAGCAGCCGTAATCTCAGCTATCACAATGACGAACCAGTACTGGAAATCATTGACCTGAAGCCCTATGACCGCATTGGCATCGGCAAAACCACCCTGCTTTTTGTCCCGCTATGCGGCACTATGTTTCGCTGGTAGCTACCACCCGCAAGCCGGACTGGGAAATACCATAAGGGGCGCACCAGCTCTGCAGATCGACGTCTCCATAACCCGAATTAATTGATTAAACACTTCCAACCCGGTTAACCCCCATGTCTGAAATCAAAACCTATCCTGTATCAGCATCAGTAGCCGAGAAAGCGTTACTCAACAACGAAAACTATCTCGACTGGTACAGCCAGTCGATCACTGATCGCGAAAATTTTTGGGCCGAACGCGCCACTGAGATGATCGACTGGAGCAAGCCCTGGAGCAAGGTGGTTGAGGAAAACCTTGCCGAGGGCGAGGTCAAATGGTTCATCGACGCAGAGACCAATGTCTCCTCCAACTGCCTGGATCGACACCTGGCCAAACGCGCCGACCAGACAGCGATCATCTGGGAGGGCGATGACCCCTCGGACTCCAAACAGATCACCTACCGTGAACTGCACGAAGAGGTGTGTCGTCTGGCCAATCTGCTCAAATCCCGAGGTGTAAGCAAGGGTGACCGTGTCTGCATCTATATGCCAATGATTCCTGCCGCTGCGGCTGCGATGCTGGCCTGCACCCGCATAGGTGCCATCCACTCGGTGGTATTTGGTGGTTTTTCACCGGATGCTCTGGCCAGCCGCATCCTCGATTCTGATTGTCAGACCATAATCACCGCTGACGAGGGTATCCGTGGCGGCCGCCCAATCCCACTGAAAGCCAATGTCGACACCGCGCTGCAACAGTGCCCGAACGTCCATAGTGTGATTACCGTCAAACATACTGGCGGCGAAATCGGCTGGCAGGAAGGCCGTGATGTCTGGTATCAGGAGGCGCTGCAGGCAATGAGCAGTGATTGCCCGGCTGAACCGATGGACGCAGAAGACCCACTGTTTATCCTCTACACCTCGGGTTCCACCGGTAAACCAAAGGGGGTTATGCACACCACTGGCGGTTATATTCTCTATGCCGCGATGACCCACAAATATGTATTCGATTACCACGACGGCGAGATCTACTGGTGTACCGCCGATGTGGGCTGGGTAACCGGTCACAGCTATATCGTCTACGGTCCGCTGGCCAACGGCGCGGTGACGCTGATGTTCGAAGGCGTGCCCACCTATCCCGACACCGCGCGCTTCTGGCAGGTCGTCGACAAACACCAGGTGAACATTTTCTACACCGCACCGACTGCGCTCAGAGCGTTGATGCGTGATGGTGACGGGCCGGTGAAAAGCACCAGCCGCCAATCACTGCGATTACTCGGCACGGTTGGCGAACCGATCAATCCGGAGGCATGGGAGTGGTATTACCACGTGGTTGGCGATGAGCGCTGCCCGATTGTAGATACCTGGTGGCAGACCGAAACCGGCGGCATCATGATCTCACCGCTGCCTGGCGCCACAGCCTTAAAACCGGGTTCAGCGACCCGACCTTTTTTTGGCGTCGAACCGGTACTGGTCGATGCCGAAGGCCAGATTCTGGAGGGCGCTACCGAAGGCAACCTCTGCATCAACCACTCATGGCCCGGCATGATGCGCAGTGTCTACGGCGACCACCAGCGATTTATTGACACCTATCTAAAAACCTATCCGGGCAAATATTTCACCGGCGATGGTTGCCGTCGCGATGAGGATGGCTATTACTGGATTACCGGCCGGGTTGACGACGTCATCAACGTCTCCGGACACCGGCTCGGCACTGCCGAAGTAGAGAGCGCGCTGGTTCTGCACCCAAGTGTCGCTGAGGCGGCGGTAGTGGGCTATCCCCATGACATCAAGGGGCAGGGCATCTATGCCTACGTGACCCCAATGGCCGGATTGGAACCGACGGAAGAGCTGCGCCAGGAGCTGATCAAGCTGGTGCGCAGTGAAATCGGCGCCATCGCCAGCCCCGATGTAATCCAGTGGGCACCAGCCCTGCCAAAAACCCGCTCGGGGAAAATTATGCGCCGTATCCTACGCAAAATTGCCGCTAATGAGATCGATTCACTCGGTGACACCAGTACTCTCGCCGATCCAGCGGTGGTCGACCACCTGGTAGAGAACCGCGCCAGCTGAGGCAATATGGCCGACCCTACCCAGGTTCTGTTTCAGGGCCGTCCGAATTAGCCAGGTCGGTAGAAACCTCCAGGCAGGCACTGGAGCATCTGGCTCTAGCGCTGCAGTGCCCGGCTAATTTTGCCGACTACTTCCAGCTGCAGATCACCCTGCGGATAACATTTGCAGGCGAGGGCAAAGCCTTCTGACGCCTCCTGCTCGGTAACCTGCTCGCGGCTCATTTTGCCGGTCCGGTAGTCACCACTGACCACCCTGACCCGACAGATACCACAACCACCGCCAAAACAGCCTTTGGGAATTCCACGACGCCCGGTTTTTGCCATACCTGCAAGGACTGACTCCTCCTCGCTACAGGGAAAACTTACTTCGGTACCGATCACCGCTATCTGGTGTTGTTGAGCCAACCAAAATCCTCTTTATAAATCTGTTCACAGACCATCTAAAACTGGCGCCGCAGTGCTCAGCCGTTGCCATCGGGAAAGTGGTCCGGGCAGAAATCACTGAATATGCGCTAGAATGTCGCTCCTTTTTTGCCGAGGTTTCAACGCTGAATCCGGCGACAGGCAACCGACCCTAACTCGAACAACGCAACAGGGACAGACAGCATCATGGCTTACGACAAAATCATTGTACCGACCGACGGCGAAAAAATAACCGCCAACGCCGATAACAGCCTTAATGTGCCAGACCGGCCCATTATTCCCTTCATTGAAGGTGACGGCATTGGCATTGATGTCACTCCACCGATGATCAAAGTGGTCGATGCTGCCATCGACAAAGCCTACGGCAGCAACCGTAAGATATCCTGGATGGAGGTTTACGCGGGTGAAAAGGCGGTAGCGACCTATGGCGGCGATACCTGGATGCCGGAGGAGACTCTGGATGCAATGCGCGAATTTCTGGTCGGCATCAAGGGACCGTTAACCACACCGGTAGGTGGCGGTATCCGCTCTCTCAACGTCGCCCTGCGCCAGGAGCTGGATCTCTACACCTGCCTGCGTCCGGTGCGTTATTACGCCGGCACCCCAAGCCCACTGAAAGAACCGGAAAACACCGATATGGTGATCTTCCGTGAAAATTCCGAGGACATCTATGCCGGGGTTGAATTTCGCGCCGGCACCCCGGAAGTGAAAAAAGTGATCGACTTCCTGCAAAACGAGATGGGCGTCACCAAGATCCGCTTTCCGGAAACCTCCGGCATCGGCATTAAACCGGTCTCTTCCGAAGGAACCAAACGGCTGGTGCGCGCCGCGATCCGTTACGCCATCGATAACGACCGCCCGTCAGTCACCCTGGTGCACAAAGGCAACATCATGAAGTTCACCGAGGGAGCCTTTAAAGACTGGGGCTATGAACTGGCCAAAGAGGAGTTTGGCGCGGTGGAGATCGACGGCGGTCCCTGGTGCAGTTTCAAAAACCCCAGAACCGGCAGCGAAATTGTCGTCAAGGATGTGATCGCCGACGCGATGCTGCAGCAGATTCTGACACGGCCGAAAGAGTACGATGTTATCGCCACCCTCAACCTCAACGGCGACTACATCTCCGATGCGCTGGCTGCCCAGGTTGGTGGTATCGGCATCGCGCCGGGAGCCAATCTCTCCGACACCATTGGCCTGTTTGAGGCGACCCACGGAACCGCACCCAAATATGCCGGCAAAAACATGTCCAACCCCGGCTCGCTGATTCTCTCTGCGGAGATGATGCTGCGCCACCTTGGCTGGACTGAGGCGGCGGACCTGATCGTTAAGGGGCTTGGCGGAGCGATTACCGCGAAAACCGTGACCTATGATTTCGACAGGCTCATGGACGGTGCTACCAAGCTTGGCAGCGCCGAGTTCGGTGACGCGATCATCGCCAATATGTAGTTTCTGGCAAAAGGTCGAGAAAGAAAAAAGGCGCCTTTCGGCGCCTTTTTTCTTGTTTGATAAAGCGTTACCAGTTCTCACCCAGGATCTCGAAGTGGGCCTGCGGATGAAGGCAGGCGGGACAGACATCCGGCGCTTCTTCTGCCTCGTGCAGATAGCCGCAATTCAGGCAACGCCAGGTAACCACACCATTGCGCTTGAACACCCTTCCGGCCTTGAGGTTCTCGGCAAGATCACGGTAACGTTTTTCATGTTGCTTTTCAGCCACGCAGATCGACTCCCAGGCCATCGCAATCGCAGTGAAGCCCTCTTCACGGGCGATGCGGGCAAACTCTGGATACATATCGCTCCACTCTTCGTGCTCACCGGCTGCCGCCGCCTGAAGATTCTCCAGCGTTGAAGCCACCTGATCAGACGGAAAGCTGGCAGTAATTTCCACCTCTCCGCCACCAAGAAATTTAAAGAACCGCTTGGCATGCTCCTTTTCCTGATCCGCAGTCTCTTCAAATATTTCGGCAATCTGCCGCAGTCCTTCTTTTCGGGCAGCCGCTGCATACATGGTGTAGCGATTGCGTGCCTGCGACTCCCCGGCAAAGGAGATCATCAGGTTTTTCTCGGTTCGGGTTCCTTTGACACTTTTAGCCATCTCACTTCTCCTGAGGTAGTTCGGTAAATTAACTGAGAATACCGCTGAGCACTAGTTGAGCTTGCCCTCGGTTTCAAAGCGGGCAGCCAACGCTTCCGCTCCGCCAATGTGAACACCGCCGACAAAAACCTGCGGCACCGTCGTGGCTCCGGTGACTGCTCGTAACACTCGGTTGGAAACCTGCTCTCCAACCACCAGTTCATCGTAAACCACACCCTGTTGATCGAGTATTGATTTAGCTCGTGCACAGTGGGGGCAGCCGGAACGTGAAAACAGCGCCACCGGCTCCGCTGGTTTCACACCCGGCGCCAGGTAGTTGAGCATGGTATCGGCATCAGACACTTTGAAAGGGTCTCCCGGTTCATCGGGTTCAATGAACATTTTCTCGATAACGCCATCCCTGACCAACATCGAATAACGCCATGACCGTTTGCCAAATCCGAGCTCAGATTTATCCACCAGCATGCCCATTCCTTCGGTGAACTCACCATTGCCATCCGCAATCACCTTAACCTGTTTGGCCTGTTGATCTCGTGCCCAGGCTTCCATCACGAAGCCGTCGTTAACCGATACGCAGACTATCTCGTCAATTCCCAGATCGCGAAAATTGCCGGCGAGCTCCTCATAACGAGGCAGGTGGCTGCTGGAGCAGGTCGGCGTAAAAGCGCCAGGTAAGGAAAAAACAATCACTGAACGACCGGCGAAGAGGTCGCTGCTGGTGAGGTCGAGCCACTGGGCTCCATCGCGGCAACGAAAGGTGATCTGGGGAACCGCAGTTCCTTCTCTGTTTTCCATGTTCTTTCTCCGTCTGTTTTAGCGGGCTACTGTCAGCTGATACAGCAACAGTGGCGACGGAGAGTAGGATGATCGAATCTGATAAATAAATAAAATGAAATATTTGTATCGTTTTATCCTGTTTTTTAGAACAAACCAAAGAAGCACGGATCATTCTATTTTTATTCAACGATGATCTTCTTCCCAATCTCCTCAATCACTTTTCCCAGCAGTTGGAAGTCCTGCTCCCGGGCGGTTCCCAGACGCCAGGCCAGCCCTATATCGCGCGCCGCGGCAGCACCGAGGGCCAGGGTCTCTATTTCCGTGCCCTCCAGCAGATTGGAGGCCAACGCCATCTCAGGCAGATAGGTGACGCCAAGATCCTCATCAACCATCTGAATCAGCGTCGCCAGGCTACTACCCTTGAATTCGTTAATTGCCGCAGTCGCCCCAAGACGACAGGCAACAAGCGCATGGTCTCGCAGGCAGTGACCATCCTCCAGCAAAAGTACACTACCGTCGGCCAGATCCTCAGGTTGGTACTGCTCTGGATTCAGGTGGCGACTGTGGGCACGGTAAGCCAGGCAAAAACGGTCCTGAAACAGCACTGCCGTTTGCGCCTGATCCAGCTTCCAGGGCAGCGCCAGCAGCAGTAAATCCAGCTCGCCACGCATCAGTTCATGGTAGAGACGCTGGGTCTGTTCTTCACGAATGTAGAGCTGCAGCTGTGGGTAGTGCTGTTTTAGATGACTCATCAGTCGCGGCAACAGAAAAGGGGCAATAGTCGGGATCACCCCCAGTTTTAAACTTCCAGACAGCGGCTCACCATCTGCCCGCACCGCATCCGCCATCGCCTCCAGCTCCTGTAACAGCCGACGTGCACGAATCACAAACTGCCGCCCGCTGTCGGTCAGGGTGACACTCCTGTTGGTGCGATCGACCAGCTGCACTTCCAGCGTGGTTTCGAGCTCCTTGATAGCGGTACTGAACGCGGACTGGGAAACAAAACAGTGTTCTGCAGCGCGGCCGAAATGGCGCGTCTCTTCCAGTGCCACCAGATACCTGAGCTGTTTGACACTGGGCAACCGCCGCTTCATTGCTGTTCTGCCAACATAGATCTATCCCGCTGCTGGTCGCGCCTGCCAACAATACCGATCCAAACCAGTGCGGAAACGTTGTGAAAAAAGGAGAACAGCGCTGCTGGCAGCGCTGCTGCGGGGGCCAGAAACTTGACAGCCAATGCGCTCGCCAGACCCGAGTTCTGCATACCTACTTCCAACGCCACTGTCCGTCGCTGCTGAACATCACCACCCAAAAATGCAGTAACCCAGTATCCAAGGGTAAGGCCAGCAAGATTGTGAGCAATAACCGCGACGACAAGCAGCGGTCCGACCTGCGCCAGGCGGCTGTGGTTAAGGGCAAAGATGGTGGCAACGATCATCGCCACCAGAACCATGGCAACCCAGGGCATCACCCGCTGCAGCTGAACACCAACCTGCGGCAGGCGATAACGAATCAACATCCCGGCAGCAACCGGCAACACCACTACCTGCAGGATACTGGTGTACATCTGTAGCATCGGCAACGACAAACGTTCACCAATAAACAGCTGCGCCAGTAGCGGGGTAGCCAGCGGAGCGATCAGGGTTGAGCAGGTGGTCATCGCCACCGACAGCGCCAGATTTCCACCGGCAAGATAGACCATCACGTTTGACGCAGTACCACCGGGACAGGCTCCGGTAACAATCAACCCGGCTGCCACCATCACCGGTAAGGCGAGACCAGCGGCAATCGCCCAGGCCAGCAACGGCATCAATAGAAACTGCAACACCACACCGACCACCAGCCAGCGCGGCTGCGCCAGAACTCCACGCAGCTGTTCAGCAGACAGCCCGGTGCCCATACCGAACATGATCACACCCAGCGCCGGCACAATCGCCGCACCCAACGGCGTGAACAGTTGTGGCCAGGCCCAGGCTGCACAACTCAGCAGGCCGATCAGCAACATAGGCAGCCAGGCATTCACCGGGGATTCAGCGCTCGCTGCATACCGGACATTGTGGATCTCGGCGTAAAGTAATCCGTTGCCATTCTCCGCTAGCACCATCAAACAACAGCAACCGGCCAATCAGCGGTTCGCCAACGCCGCTGATTAGTTTGATCACTTCCAGGGCCTGCATCGAGCCAATCACCCCGACTACCGGGCCAAGTACCCCGGTCTGGCTACAGCTCTCTTCTTCTGCTGCGGCATCGGAAAACAGGCAGCGATAGCAGGGGCTATCCGGTTCACCGGGGTGATAAACACTGATCTGCCCTTCCATGCGGATCGCTGCACCCGACACCAGCGGTATTCCCGCAGCGAAGGCAGCGGCATTCACAGCAAAGCGGGTGGCAAAGTTATCGCTGGCATCGACTACAACGGCCGCACCATGTAGCGCTTCGGTTAGCGCATCGATATCCATCGCCTGCTCGAGGGTAGTCACCGAAATGGTTGGGTTGATCGCCAGCATCTGTTGTCGCGCCGACTCCACCTTGGCGATACCGATATCAGCAGTGGTGTGAATCACCTGGCGATGCAGATTGCTCAGATCGACCTGGTCAAAATCAGCAATAACCAGTTCGCCAATTCCGGCACCGGCAAGATACATGGCCACCGGCGTCCCCAGGCCACCCGCACCAATCACGACGACACGGCTGTTTAACAACCGGTCCTGCCCCTCGACATCGAATTGTGGCAACAGCACCTGACGGCTGTAGCGCATCAACAAATCATTATCTTCTAGCCACTGCAATTTGGTTCTCTCTGAGTTTCTCTATCGGGAGCCATTTACCGCGTAATGCGAGCCAGCAGGGATCATGCCGGCCTGCGCGCCACAACACAACGGTCGAGTCCAGCAAGGTCCTGATACCCCTGCAGGTCGCGCCAACCCGAATGTTTGAGCTGATGCAACAAAACCGCCTGCTGATCGTAACCGTGTTCGAGTATCAGCCAGCCTTCGGGCTGGAGGTAATCGGCAGCTGCGGTAATCAGTAGTATCAGATCATCAAGCCCCTGTTTCCCCGATGCCAGGGCACTGTCTGGTTCCCTGGCAGTATCTCCAGAGCAGAGACTGTCATGTCTGTCAGCAACGTAGGGCGGATTACTGATGATCAGATCAAACCGCTCCCCGGCTAGAGGTGCAAACCAGCTTCCCCGACGCAACTCGACGGTTTTTAACTGCAACCGGGTGATATTGCGCGCAGCCACTTCCAGGGCCATCGCGCTGAAGTCCGTTGCCACCAGCTGCCAGGCGGGGCGTTCTTTCGCCAGTGCCAACGCGATAGCACCGCTACCGGTACCCAGATCAGCAACCCGCGCAGCCCGACCCAACGGCAACGCCAGTGCCTTCTCGACCAGTAGCTCCGTCTCCGGGCGCGGAATCAGTGTCGCCGGCGATACCTCCAAACGTAACGACCAGAACTCGCGATAGCCGACGATATAGGCGATCGGCTCTCCCGCTCTGCGCCGTTCGACCAGCCCCGCCAGCGCAGCTTGCTCACTGTCAGACAGCAACCGGTCTGCGGCCAACAACAGCCCAGCGCGGCTGAGACCGAGAAGCTCCATCAGCAGAAGATCGATTTCCAGTAACGCAGAATCCTCGGCAACTCCTTCTAACTGCGGACTCACCCGCCGGCGCAGCACACCTATTGGGCAGTTCCAGTCGACTTTCGCCACCTGATTGGTCACCACACCAGGACCACTATGACTTACTGTTCAAGCGCCAGCATCTGATCGGCCTCGTACTCTCGCAGCAACGGTTCGATCACCTGATCCAGATCGCCCTGAATAATATCTTCCAACTTGTAGAGCGTGAGGTTTATACGGTGATCGGTCAGTCGACCCTGGGGGAAATTGTAGGTCCGAATTCTCTGCGACCGGTCACCACTGCCAATCAAAGTACGCCGGTTTTCGGCCTGCTCGCTAGCCTGTTTCTCCTGTTCAGCCTCCAGCAGGCGCGCCTGCAACAACGACATCGCCCGCGCCCGGTTTTTATGCTGCGAGCGTTCATCCTGACACTCCACCACCATACCGGTGGGCAGGTGGGTCAGGCGAATCGCCGAATCGGTCTTGTTGACGTGCTGTCCACCAGCACCTGAAGCACGGTAGGTATCGACCCGCAGGTCGGCCGGGTCAATCCTGATTGCATCGATCTCCTCCACCTCAGGCATGATCGCTACCGTGCAGGCGGAGGTGTGTACCCGGCCCTGAGACTCAGTTTCCGGTACCCGCTGTACCCGATGCCCCCCCGACTCAAACTTGAGCCTGCCGTAAACCGAATTCCCCGAAATACGTACGATCACCTCTTTGTATCCGCCCTTCTCCCCTTCATGATCACTGACCACTTCACACTGCCAGCGCTGCTGCTCGGCATAGCGCAGATACATGCGCAGCAGATCACCAGCGAACAGGGCCGCTTCGTCACCGCCAGTGCCGGCACGAATCTCCAGAAAGACATTGCGCTCGTCGTTTTGATCTTTTGGCAGCAATAGCCGCTGTAACTGAGGCTCCAGCTCCTGCATTAACTGCTGCGCGGTTTGCTGCTCCTCCAGCGCCATCTCGCGCAATTCGGCATCCTCGGCCAACTCAAGCGCCGACTGCAGCTGCGCTTCGGCTTCGCTGTACTGCTGGTAACAGGCGACCACTTCCTGAAGCTCGGCATGTTCACGGGCAAGGTCACGAAAGCGGTTGTTATCGGCGATAACATCAGGCTCTGCTAGCAGTGCCGTGATTTCCTCATGACGCTCCTGCATTGCCTGTAACTTGGTCAACAAAGAACTTTTCAAATCATTAATCTCACGTCCAGACGCCGCCGATGTTCCACTATTTCAAGGCTTCGCCGGGAATGGGTTGCTTATTGGCCGGTCCCGAATCTCACGCCGGCATTTAAAAAATCAGGGATTAGTCAACCCGCACCAAACCCTCCAGGAATCTTCTAAACCCTAGGGTTCTTCTGCATCGACCTTTATCAATCGGCGCATGGCGGCAAGCAATTCACCGTCACCCTGCTTACCCGCCTCGCGAATCGCAACCAGCGGGTCATGAGCCAGCTTGTTAGTGAGGTCGTGAGCCAAACGCGACAGCACCCGCTCTGGATCGTGGCCATGAGCCAGTGACCTGACTGCCTGTTGCAACTGCTGGTCGCGGGTACGCTCGAGCTGGCTGCGATAGGCTTTCACCAGCGGCACTGCACGCTCGCTATTCAACCACTCCTCGAAACCGCGAACCCGCTCGCCGACGATCTGTTCCGCCTCTTCCGCTGCGGCGTGTCGCGAGCGCAAATTCTCCTGCACAACCTGCTGCAGATCATCCACCGTGTAGAGGTAGACATCCCGCAGCTGCTCCACTTCCGGTTCGATATCCCTCGGTACGGCAAGATCGGCCATAAACATCGGTTTGCGCCGCCTCGCTTTCAACGCTCTCTCTACCGCGCCCTTGCCGATCAGCGGCAAATCTGCCGCAGTGGAGGTGATCAGAATATCTGCCCGGTGCAGATGTTCAGGCAACATCGCCAGATTGATCGCCTCACCAGCGAACTCTGCAGCCAGTTTTTCAGCTCGACCGACAGTACGATTGGCGACAATAAACCGTTCAGCGCCGGCCTGCTGAAGATGACGGGCAGTCAGCTCAATGGTCTCGCCGGCACCGACCAGCAGGATGGTCGCGCCGTCCAGCTGGCCAAAAATCCTTTGTGACAGGGTTGCTGCGGCATATGCAACAGAAACCGGATTACTGCCGATAGCGGTATCGGTACGCACCGCCTTCGCGGCAGCGAAGGATTGCTGAAACAACTGATTGAGATACTTACCAATAGTACCGACCTGGCGGGCGACCTCATAGGACTGCTTCACCTGGCCAAGAATCTGCGGTTCGCCGAGAATCATTGAATCAAGCCCGGCAGCCACGCGAAACAGATGGCGCGCTACCGGTACACCAACCAGTTGATGAATTAACGGCGCCAGTTTCTCTCTTGGGCCACGATCCAGTTCAAGAAACCAGTTGCGCGGCGCAGGGTTGTCAGAATCGTCGACGACAATGAACATTTCGGTACGGTTGCAGGTCGAAATGATGCTCGCTTCCCTGACCGGTTCGAGCGCGATCAACTCCTGCAACGCGGGCACCACCCCTTCCGGCGACAGGGCAATGCGTTCTCTTACCTGCACCGGTGCGGTACGATGGGAGAGGCCAATTGTTTGCAACTGCATCATCAGACTAGCGATGGAGAGAAAGTAATTCCGGTTAAAAGCCTATGGACATTTGCCGCTACCAAAGAAAATCGACCTGTTTGCGACCGGATAAGGTAACTGCCGGCAATGATCAAAACCAGATGGATTTTGCGTCATCCCTGCTGGCCCTTAATCTGGCGGCGACTGAGACGGTCACTTTAACCTCCGGCTCATTTCTCCGTGACCTTTGGAGCGGATCGGCCCGACGGAGCAGATCACCCCAACGGAGTAGATCACTATGATGAACAGAATTTACCAGCTACTGGTGGTCATGGTACTGGTCAGTCAGGCCGCATGTGCTACCCACGACGTCGCCAGGGCCGCGCATGGTCAGCACAGACAGGACCAAAGCAGAGTTGGGGATTCCGACAACACCGCCACCAACACTGCCAAACCACTCACCGACCCATCCACCAGTGCCATGCTCTACAATCTGCTGGTCGGTGAAGTGGCACTGAAACGCAAACTGACAACCATCGCAGCGGAACATTATATCGTAGCAGCCGAGCAATCCCGTGATATCGACGTGGTACGCCGCGCCACTCAGGTTGCCCTCTTTTCCCAGGACTACCGGGCGGCGGAGCGCTCTGCCCAACTCTGGCTACGACTGCAGCCGGATCAGGTGGAACCACGCCAGGTGCTGTCCGCCATTTATGTTCAGCAGGGAAACCGCGAAGCTGCCCGCGAACACCTGATGGCACTGGTCACGCTGCGTGAGCTGAACAGCAGCAAACAGTACCTTACGCTGGCCCGCTATTTTGCCACCGAGGACAACCAGAAAGCTGCGCTAACCGTACTTGAAGAGATAGCCAGCGCCAGACCTGACGATGGCGAAGCCCACTTCGCCGCCGCCGCCATGGCGTTACGCCTAAATGAACAGCAACTGGCGCTGCACTACGCCGCACGGGCCACCGAGCTGAAACCGGAGTGGCCAGAAGCGATGCTGGTTTATGCCCAGGCTCTGGCCATCAACGAACAGCCGCAACAGGGGGTCGAAGCCCTGCAGTCGTATTTAGCCGCCCACCCGGGGTCGCAACCGGTACGCCACACGCTGGCTAGAATGCTGCTGGAGACCAATCAACCCGCCGCGGCGCGGCAACAATACGACCAGCTCCTCCAGAATGAACCGGACAACAACGAGGTACTGTTTGCACTGAGCCTGCTGAACCTGCAGCTGGGGGATCTGCAAGCCGCCCGATCCCACCTGTTGGCGTTGGAAAAGAGAGATTTTCAGGCCAATCGAGTCCACTACTATCTGGGCAAACTGGCTGAAAAAGAACAGCTCATTGATCAGGCAATCGAGTGGTACAGCAAAATTACCGACCGCGATTACCGGGTCGATGCTGCAATCCGTATCGCGCTACTGCAGGCCAACCGCGGCGAGACCAATGAGGCACTCGCGCTGCTGGAACAGACCGAAAGCAAGCTTGACAGCCAACGAATCGCGCTGGCGGTGACCCGCACCGACATTCTCACCCGCGCTGGACGTTTCCAACTGGCGATTGATGCCGCATCAGCGGGTCTTGAAGCTCACCCCGGCGATGTTGACCTGCTCTTCAGCCGATCATCTGCCTACGAACGCAACGGCCAGTTCGACTTAATGGAGCAGGACATCCGCAGCATCTTGAAAGCCCACCCGGAAAACGCCCATGCGCTCAATGCCCTGGGTTACAGCCTCGCCGATCGCGGAGTACGGCTGCAGGAAGCCCATCAGCTGTTGACCGAAGCCCTGGCGCTGGAGCCGGATAACCCGTTTATCATCGACAGCATGGGTTGGGTGGAATATCGACTTGGCAATCTGGAACGGGCTGTTTCACTGCTGCGCAGAGCATTGGAAATCATGCCCGATGGCGAGGTTTATGCCCACCTCGCTGAAGCACTGGCTGCCAGCGGAGAACAGCAGGAAGCGCGCAAACTGTTAAACCAGGGTTTGACGGAATCTCCGGGCAATACCCATATCACCGCCGCACTACAGAGACTTGATGCCCTTTCAGGTCAGTAATCCAGCTATCCGGTTTGCGGTTCTGGCCCTGGTAATTACGGTTTCCGGTTGCTCCCTGCTCAATCCCGCCACGCTGAACTCCGGCCCGGCGAAGCTTTCCAAACCCGGTCTGTCGACTGAAAGCATATCGACCTGGCGACTCAAGGCAAAAATCAGCGTTGCTCACCAAAATGAAGCCTGGAGCGGCGGACTAAACTGGCACCATCTACCGCAAGGTGACCTGGTCGTAATTAGTGACCCCCTTGGCAGAACCCGCCTGAAAGCGACTGACCTGCCGCACCACTTTGATCGCAAACCCCCTCCCGGCAGCACCGACGCCCCGCCCCAGGCACTGCTACGGATCAACGGAGAAGAAGATCGCTATGGTGATTCACTCGATCAGCTGCTGGCGCAACGCTCACAGCTGGTCATACCGCTCAGCTATCTCACCGACTGGTTTTTCGGCCGACCAGTCGACGGCATACCGGCAGAAATAATCCGTGACTCCAACAGCAAAGCATTGCTGCAGCTGCGACAGGCGGCCTGGACCATCGACTACTCCCGCCCGCGAAATTTTGGCAACCAAACCCTGGCGGCAAAAATCGTGATTGAAAGACCTGGAACAAGACTGAAAGTTGCCATCACCGACTGGACCCCAACCATAGCAGAACATGACGCCCACTGACGACCCGACACCCTGCAATCCGTCCAAAACCTGGCTGGCGCCAGCCAAGCTCAATCTGTTTTTACATATTCTCGGTCGCAGGAGCGATGGTTATCACCAGCTGCAAACCCTGTTTGAGCTGGTCGACCTCCATGATGAGCTGACCTTCACCACCAATGACGCTGGTCGTATCGAACTGGTAAACCACACCGCGCCATGGCCGGCAGATAGCGACCTGACTGTTCGCGCAGCCAGGTTGCTGCAACCCCACGCCGGTTCCAGGGTGAATAGACAACCAGGAATCGAACCTGGGGGCAAACCAGGTGTGGAAATAGAGATTCGCAAACGAATTCCGGCCGGCGCTGGTCTGGGAGGTGGCAGCAGCGACGCAGCTACCACCCTGCTCGCCCTGAACCACTATTGGGGGGTGGGCTTAAACCAGGACCAACTGGCAAAATTGGGATTACAGCTCGGCGCCGATGTGCCGGTGTTTATCTACGGCAAATCGGCCTGGGCGGAAGGGGTTGGAGAACAACTTACCGGCGTAGAGCTACCACACAGCTGGTATCTGATTGTGGTTCCCGAGTGCCATGTCAACACAGCTGAAGTTTTCGCCGCTGAGGAATTGACACGCAACAGCCTGCCAATCACAATTCGCGACTATCTGAACGGTAGCGAAACAGCCTGGGCTGACACCTGTGGGAACGACTGTCTGGCAGTCACTTTGGCTCAATATCCACCAGTATTTTCGGCATACAATCTACTCAAACGCTGGCACAACCCGCGACTCTCTGGAACCGGAGGTGCGCTGTTCTGCCAATTTAGTAGCGCTGAAGAAGCGAGATCATTGCAGCAAAAGCTGCCCGAAGATCTACGCAGTTATCTGGTCCAGAGTATTGAGCACCCTCACCGTCAATCAGATTAAACTACCGAACATTAACTATTGGGGTGTCGCCAAGTGGTAAGGCCCGGGGTTTTGATCCCCGTATGCGCAGGTTCGAATCCTGCCACCCCAGCCAGTTTCTACCCATACCAGGTGCGGGTCTGGTGCTCTGGCCTGGCACCGTCGGGCCGATACAGTTTTGCTCCCCCTCGCTCCAGAGTAGTCAGGAATCTCTGAATGTCAGACAGCAACATGATGATCTTTGCCGGCAACGCCTGTCCCGAGCTGGCCGGTTCTATCTGTCACTACCTTGACCTGCCGCTCGGCCGGGCCACTGTTGACCGATTCAGTGATGGAGAGGTTCAGGTCGATATCATCGACAGCGTTCGCGGCAAGGATGTATTTGTGGTTCAGTCCACCTGCCGACCGGCGAATGACAACCTGATGGAGCTGCTGATTATTGTTGATGCAATGAAACGGGCGTCCGCTAAACGAGTCACTGTGGTGATGCCCTATATGGGCTATTCACGCCAGGACCGCAGGTTGCGATCCGCCCGTGGACCAATCTCGGCCAAAGTCGTTGCCAAGATGATTGGTACCAGTGGTGCCGACCATGCGCTGACCGTGGACCTGCATGCGGACCAGATTCAGGGCTTTTATGACATCGTCATCGACAATGTTTACGCCTCTCCGGTGCTGCTCGGCGATGTCTGGCGTCAGGGGTATGAAGACCCGATGGTGGTCTCCCCCGATGTCGGCGGCGTGGTGCGCGCCAGAGCGCTGGCCAAACGCCTTGATGATGCTGACCTTGCGATCATCGACAAGAGAAGACCGCAGGCTGGGCAGTCGGAAGTGATGAATATTATCGGTGAAGTGGCCGGTCGCCACTGCATCATGGTTGATGATCTCGTCGATACTGCCGGCACCCTCTGCAACGCAGCCAAGGCGTTGAAAAACAACGGCGCCAAAACAGTAAGTGCCTATATCACCCACCCCGTGCTATCTGGCAAAGCGGTAAGCAATATCAACAACTCGGTCCTTGATCAGCTGGTAGTCACCGATACCATCCCGCTGTCCGACGACGCCCGTAACTGCAGCAGGATAAGACAGCTCAGTATTGCCGAACTGCTGGCGGAAACTATCCACAGAATCAGTGGCGACCACTCGGTCAGCTCCCTTTACGTCGACTAGACCCTCCGCTGCTCGCCCAGAGACCGACAGACCGACGAAAAGCCGGCAGTTAAGCTCGCCCCATCAGGCGCGACTACCTGCCTGCAGCCCTCTGTTCTCAGCAACTGCTTTCCGCTATAATCGCGCGCCTTTCGTCGCCGTGAGGCGACATCATTCCTCCAGCCGATCGGAATCTGGTCGCGGTTTCCAACTGGCTTTCACGGAGCTTTAATCATGAGTAATGAAGAGTTTTCATTCAGCGCTGAAACGCGTGTCGACATGGGGAAGGGTGCGAGCCGCCGCCTGCGTCACGCTGGCAAAGTCCCGGCCATCGTTTATGGTGAGAACAAAGATGCGGTCTCCATCACCCTCGACCACAACGACGTCTGGACCAAACTACAAAAAGAGGCCTACCACTCGCACATTCTGTCACTCAATATTGACGGCAAGAGTGATAACGTGATCATGCGTGATATTCAGTACCACCCCTTCAAACGCCAGGTACTGCATATCGATTTTCTGCGTATCGCCATGGACCACGCACTACACACCAGCGTGCCGCTGCATTTCATCAATGAAGAGACCGCCGTTGGCGTCAAACAGCAGGGTGGCGCAGTTTCCCACCTGCTGACTGAGGTCGAGATCGAGTGTATGCCAGCGGACCTGCCAGAATACATTGAAGTGGATCTGGCCAATCTGGAGTTAGACCAGAGCATTCACCTCTCTGAAATCGATCTGCCCAAGGGCGTCACCATTCGCCATCTCGACGATACCCACGACCAGGCAGTCGTCAACATCCACAAAGCCAGAGTGGTGACTGAAGAAGATGAAGCAGCGGTGCAAGAGCCTGCTGCCGAAGGTGAAGAAGAGGGCGACGAGTAATCGCACCACGATGATCCGCCTGATCGCCGGGCTCGGTAACCCGGGCAGCAAATATGAAGGAACCCGGCATAACGCCGGGTTTCTTTTTGCGGACAGAATAACTGCGACCGCAGCTACTCCCTGGCAGGAAAAAAAAACCTATCGCGCGCTGATTTGCCCGCTGGATAACAGCGACACCTCAGTCATAAAGCCGCTCACTTTCATGAACCTCAGCGGCGACTCAGTGGCTGCCTTTGCCAACTACTTCAAAATTACCCCGCAGGAGATTCTGGTCGCCCACGACGAACTCGACCTTGCCCCCGGCAGTGTGCGGCTGAAAAGTGGCGGTGGACATGGCGGCCACAACGGCCTGCGGGACATTATTGCCAAACTGGGTAGTCGTGAGTTCTACCGTCTGCGTATCGGTATCGGCCATCCCGGCAGTGGTAGCGAAGTGGTTCCTTATGTACTCGGCAAACCCCCCACTGATGAAAAGGAACAGATCATCGACGCGGTTGAGCGGGCCGCAGATCTGCTCCCGGAACTGCTCAGCGGTGAATTTCAGTGGGTCATGAATCAGCTTCACC
Organism: Immundisolibacteraceae bacterium; assembly: GCA_052031065.1. Taxonomy (GTDB): domain Bacteria; phylum Pseudomonadota; class Gammaproteobacteria; order Immundisolibacterales; family Immundisolibacteraceae; genus JBPEXY01. The sequence goes on from JBPEXY010000144.1 coordinate 23,977, forward strand.
AGCGCTAGCTAGCCACTATAATCTGCCACCATCCCCTCGAAACCTGCCCAATTCATTAACGCTTACCTATCACCTTTTGAGTAGACAATATGGGATTTAAGTGCGGAATTGTCGGGCTGCCGAACGTCGGCAAGTCGACCCTTTTCAATGCTCTGACCGACGCCGGAATTGATGCGGCGAACTATCCATTCTGCACCATCGAGCCTAATGTCGGCATCGTCGAGGTTCCCGACACCCGTATCGACGCGATTGCCGCGATTGCCAGGCCAGCGAAGATCATTCCGGCGGTGATGGAATTTGTTGATATAGCCGGGCTGGTCGCTGGTGCTTCCAAAGGTGAGGGTCTCGGCAACCAGTTCCTGCACAACATCCGCGAAACCCAGGCCATCGCCCACGTGGTTCGCTGCTTCGAAGATGATGATGTGACCCATGTCGCCGGCAATGTCGACCCCGCCGCAGATATTGAGGTGATCAACACCGAGCTGGCCCTGTCCGACCTGGAAACCGTTGAGCGCCACCTGCAACAGGCCACCAAACTGGTGCGCACGGGTGACAAGGCTGCGCTCAAACGCCAGCAGCTATTCGAAAAGCTGAAAACCCAGCTCGACCAGGCGCTACCGGTGCGTCTGCTAGAGATGGATGATGAAGAGCAAACGATCCTGCGAGAGCTGCATCTGCTGACCATCAAGCCGGTGATGTATATTGCCAATGTCGCTGAAGACGGCTTCGAACAGAACCGGTTACTGGACACGGTCTGCTCCATCGCAGCAGCCGAAAATGCCGAAGTGGTGGTCATCAGCGCAGCGATCGAAAGTGAGATAGTGCAACTGGACAGCGAAGAGAAAGCAGAATTTCTTACCGAAATGGGCCTTGAAGAACCGGGTTTGAACCGGGTTATCCGTGCCGGATATACACTGCTGGGTCTACAGACCTACTTCACCGCCGGCGAAAAGGAAGTACGTGCCTGGACAGTCAGGAAAGGGGCGACCGCACCACAGGCAGCCGGAGTAATTCACACCGATTTTGAACGTGGTTTCATCAAGGCAGAGGTGATTGCCTATAGTGACTATGTCGAGTTTGGCGGTGAAAGCGGCGCCCGCGACGCTGGCCGCTGGCGTCAGGAGGGCAAGGATTACCTGATTGCCGACGGTGATGTCGTCCACTTCCGTTTTAATGTCTAGAGCCGGACCCTACCAATATCGGTCATAAAAAGTTTAGCCAGCAAAATGCAATCGGGAGGAGAGCAATGAGCAGTATTTGGGTAGACCTGATGGGGGTCGAGTACAAGCAGACCTTTTACAACGCCGGCGGCATCCGCACTCGCGCCCTGGAGGCCGGGGAAGGCCCACCGCTTATCCTGCTGCACGGTACTGGCGGCCATGCGGAAGCCTACGTGCGTAACCTCGAGGCCCACGCCAAACACTTCCATGTCTACTCCATCGATATGCTCGGCCATGGCTACACTGATGCCAAAGAGTGCGATTACACCATGGACGATTTTGTCGACCACCTGGTCGACTTTCTCGACGCCATCGGCGCGGAGCAGGCCTATCTTTCCGGCGAGTCTCTCGGCGCCATGGTCGCCTCCTGGACAGCAATCAAACATCCACAGCGGGTCATCAAGCTGGTGCAGAATACCGGCACCCTGATGGCACCAAACGAGAAAGGCAAGGCGGAGCTCACAGACGCACTGGAACGTTCCCGCAAGGCCGCTGGCAAACTCACCCGGGAAGCGGTTCGGGGGCGTCTTGGCTGGCTGATGGCGGAACCGGAAAAATCAGTTACCGATGAACTGGTTGAGGTACGTTATCAGGTCTACAACCGCCCAGGCATGCTGCCGGTGATGGGCAAGATCGCCATGAACGTACTCGGCAAGGTAATTGATGATGAGTGGTGCAAACAGTGGGTCAACCCAGAGCTGATGCGCGATATTCAGTGCCCCACACTGCTCCTCTGGACCCGTCACAATCCCGGCCAGCCGGTAGAACTGGCTGAAGAAGGCATGCAGTTCATCCCCAACGCCCGCATGGTGGTACTGGAGAACAGCGCTCACTGGCCACAATGGGAAGAGCCCGAACCCTTCAACAAAGCGCACCTGGAATTTCTGCTTGAGTGATTGAGGGCTGGATCAGGAATACCGGAGCGGCAGCGAGCCGCTCCGGCACCCGGTTGGGCAAGTCAGGGGTTAGAAACTCTCTGCGATCTGGTCGCTGTAGAGCCCCAGATGGTGATTATCGTCACCAAACCAGGTATTAATCGCACTCAGCCGTTTGAAGTAGTGGGAAACAATCAGTTCGTCACTGATACCGACGCCACCGTGAAGCTGTACCGCGTGCTGTCCGACCAGCCGCCCGGCACGGCCAATGAAATTCTTCGCTGCCGAAACAGCCGCGCGACGTTCTGCTTCGTCGGCCTGCGCCTTTGCCGCCGCCAGATAGACCATCGACCGGCTCTGCGACACGGCCATGAACATATCTACCGCGGCGTGTTGCAGCACCTGAAACTTGCCAATCGGGGTGTCAAACTGTTTGCGGGTCTGCAGATATTCGACTGTCGCCTGCAGTAGAGCTTCCATACAGCCCAACGCTTCAGCACACAGGGCAATCATCGCCTGATCAGCCACCCACTCCACAGCGCCGTAGGCTTCGCCACTAACACCGACCAGGGCTTGTTCAGGTAGCTCTACCTGCTGCAGATTTAGATCCGCCGCCCGCAGCGCGTCTACTGTCTGATAACCCCTGGTCGTCAAACCCTGGCTATCGACCGGTATCAGAAACAGGCTAATACCGTATCGGTCATTAATGCCGCCTGCGGTGCGTGCAGTTACCAACAGCTGATCGGCATGCTGGCCGTTAAGAACCAGCGATTTACGACCATTTAATAGATAACCGCTGTCAGTTGGGGTCGCTTCACAGGCGACCCGGGAGAGCTCATACCGGCTCCCCGGCTCACTGTGGGCGAAGGCCATTTTCAGCTCACCACCAATTAACCGGGGCAGGAGATTGGCAACCTGCAGCTCACTACCGAGCCGGGCCAGCAGGTGGCCCGCCAACACCACATTAGCAAGATAGGGCTCTACCAACAGGGCACGACCAAACTGCTCAAACAGCACCATCAGCTCAACCGCACCACCACCAAACCCGCCCTGTTCCTCGCTGAACGGAATACCCAGCCAGCCCAGTTCGGCGAACTGCTGCCAGTTCTCCTCGCTGTAGCCGGGTTCAGCCGCCGCCAGCTGCTGACGGGTCGAAAAATCATATTCACGCTCAAAAAACTTTTCCGCGCTCTCCTGCAACATCTGCTGCAGTTCACTCAATTGGTAGTCCACCACCCGCCCCTTGTCTAGCCCAGACCCAGCACCGCCTTGGCGATGATGTTTTTCTGAATTTCATTGGAACCGCCGTAGATAGAGCTTTTACGCCAGTCAAAATAGTGCGGCATTAACGCAGCGGCGTAATCTGGTCCTACCGGAATCTGGTCGCCCCAGCCCTGCAACAGCACCTCTTTATGGTAGGGCAGACCATATATACCCACCGTCTCCACCAGCAACTCGGTAATGCGTTGTTGGATTTCGGTACCACGAACCTTCAGCAGTGAAGCTTCCGGCCCCGGCCCGTGACCGGCATTCTCGTCGCAAAGTACGCGCAGATTGGTCTGCTCCAGCGCCATCAGATCAATCTCGAGCTCTGCAACGCGATCACGAAAACGGCAATCATCCCAGAGTGGTTCGCCGCGCTGCTGTTCCTGCAGAGCAATACTCTTCAAACGCCGCATCTGCTGTTTGGAAGCGGCGACACCGGCAATGGTGGTACGTTCATGGCCGAGCAGATACTTGGCGATGGTCCAGCCTGCCCCCTCTTCTCCGACCAGATTTTCCTGCGGCACAGAGACGTTATTCAGAAACACCTGGTTGACCACGTGCAGACCGTTGTTAGTGATGATCGGCGCGACCTCAACCCCGGGATCATTCATATCGATCAGCAGGAAGGAGATGCCCTGTTGTTTGCGACCCTCGCTGCTAGTGCGCACCAGACAGAACATCATGTCGGCATAGTGCGCATAAGTGGTCCAGATTTTAGAACCATTTACCCGGTAGTGGCTGCCCTCGAGCACTGCACTGGTTTTCAGGTTGGCAAGATCGGAACCGGCATCCGGCTCAGAGTAACCCTGGCACCACCAGACGCTACTGTCGAGGATCGACGGCAGATAGCGCTGTTTCTGTTCCTCGCTGGCAAACGCCATCAGCACCGGGCCGAGCATGGTTAAACCGAACGGCATAATCCGCGGAGTCTGTGCGGCGGTCAGCTCTTCATCAAAAATATAGCGCTGTGCCGGCGACCAGCCAGTACCGCCGTACTCTTGGGGCCAACCCGGTGCAATCCAGCCCTGGCGGTAGAGAATCTGCTGCCAGGTGACGTAATCCGATTTTTGCGGTGCCACGCCGGCAGCTATCTTGTCGCGGATCTCGTCGGGGTAATTGTCAGCGATAAACTGACGCACTTCGAGGCGGAACGCCTCTTCTTCTGCACTGAATTCCAACTGCATGGTCTATCCCTTTTGTAACCGTCCCGGTTTTAACAATGCCGGCACCCCAGAAGCCGCCCACATCATTCACAAACTGATTAATTAGCCAGAAAATCGAGCGCCAGGCGGTTAAATTTATCGGCGTGCTCCCACTGTGCCCAGTGCCCGCAGTGACTCAACACGTGCAGGTCAGCGTCGGGGATTCCCCAGACAAATTTCAGGCCATGGTCAAGCGGTACAAAGCGGTCGTCACGACCCCAGACAATCAAAGTTCGGGCCTTGATTTCACCCAGTCGCGGAGTGAAATCGGTCAGCGCCCTGGCTGGATTGGCCATACTCTTGACGAAGTTCTCCAGATGTTCCGGTTTGCGCATCATATTTTCGTAGCGCTTTTCAATCAGGTCGTCGGTCATCTTTGACGGATCATAGACAAACACCTGGATCATTTTCTTCAGCAGCTCCAGAGAGGGGTTCATGTAGAGCTCGAACAGTATCTTGATTCCTTCCATCGGCATGGGCGCAAACAGGCTCTGACCGCCACCACCGGCTCCCATCAGGATCAGTTTATCGAGACGATCCGGGTATTCAAGAGCAAAACTGAGCGATGACGCCCCACCCATGGAATTGCCCACCAGATGGGCCTTTTCGATCCCCAGCTCGTCCAATAAACCCTTCACAGCGTTGGCGTTGAGAAGATCGCGGGGCAGCTCGGTGACAACCGGGTCTGACTTGTTGAAACCGGGACAATCGAGAAGTATGGTGCGATAGTTTTCGGCAAAGGCATCCATATTACGGGAGAAGTTACTCCAGCCTGCCGCTCCGGGACCGCCGCCATGCAACATGATGACGGTTTCACCCGAACCCGCCTCGTTGTAATGCAGCTTCATGCCGCCATCGATAGTGACGTAACTGCTGGTTGCTTCTTCTGTGAAAGCCATCTCCCCCTCCTGGTATCGAGTAATTTTTTCTTTACCGGCCAGATGAATCGGTTGTTATTTTTTGACGCCCAACCCACTCAGCGGTGAACTTTACCGCTACTGCGGCAGTTTTGGAGTAACGAAAATGAAAAAAGCCCCAATCAAGGGGCTCGAGGTGATTAGTGGTGGCTTGCTTCAACAAACCTGCTTCGGATCTCTACACCTGCTATTCAGTTGCCCGACCAGCGCGAAGCTTTTTCGCTAACCGCCGCTCCTTTGGCCCTACTCGGCCATCGCCGTTACGGTCCATTCGGTTATGCATCTTTTTCCCCAGGCGCCACTCTCGCGGCCCTAGCCGACCATCGCCGTTGCGGTCCAACCGGGTGCGAATCTGTTTGCCCAGCTGACGTTCCCGGGGCCCTATTCGACCATCATCGTTACGATCAAGGCGCTCCAGCCGTGGCCGATCAGGCACAGGTTCTTGCGCCTGGAGAGAGACCGGTGCGAACAGTACTGCAACGCAGGCAAGTAGCATTAAGGGCATAAATCCCGAACGGGAAAAATTATCGCGTTTAATTTGGTAAGCCATCTCCTTTCTCCTGAGTTGATTCACTTTCCTACAACGCAGGAGAACTAAACCGGTTGACCAGTAGCTGAAATTTTTGCTGACGCCGCAACCAGTCCAACCCGTCCGCCGGCATGACGGTAGCAACGAGGACATTTAACAGCGGGGAAGGATTTTACCGACGAGTAAGGCGTAATGACTCTTGGTAACCAACACCGGCTACATCGGCCAGGGTATAGCGATCGACGACTTCGATAAAGGCTGCAAGGCCGGCGCGGATCACTCCCTGAAGACCACAGCTAGGTTCAATCGAACAGTTCGAGTGATCACCCATACATTCGACCAGATCGAGGCGCTGTTCGGCTCGCCGAAAGATCTGCCCGATATTCATCTCTGCCGGATCCCGATTCAGAGTCATACCGCCACCCTTGCCGCGACTGGTTGTGATGTAACCCTGTTTTCCCAACCAGTGGACCACCTTCACCAGGTGATTTCTCGACACACCGAAACTCTCTTGCAACTCATCGATAGTCACCCGCTCTCCGGGGTGTTGCGCCAGGTAGATCAGCACCCGAAAACAGTAGTCGGTAAAAAAGGTTAGTTGCATCAGCAGGTTCCAACCAGAGCATGAGCCAGTGAGGAAGAGACTATAGCGTACCAATGCACCGCTTAATGATGCATATCAATTATATCTTTCAGATTGAGGCCTATCCTCTGCGCCAGCATTTTTGCTTACAGGTGTCAGAGCTGACCTGCGCACCCCTCGCTACAGCCCCCATCACTCAGGAGTTGATATGTTTTGTTATCAGTGCGAACAGACCACCCGCTCTCGTCGCGGCAACGGCTGCCAAACGGTCGTCGGCACCTGCGGTAAAGACGAGACCACGTCGGACCTGCAGGATCTGATGATCTACCTTCTCAAAGGACTTTCACAATATGCCCATCGGGGCAGAGCAGTGGGCGTCGTTAATGAAACGGCGGACCGCTTTCTACTTGATGCGCTGTTCACCACCCTGACCAACGTGAACTTCGACCCGGAACGTTTTGTCGATCTGATTCACGAAACTGCCACGCTTCGAGACCAGCTAAAAGACGACTACCTCAAGGCCTGTTCTAAACGTGGAGTCACCGCAGACTCGCTCGAAGGGGCGGCCAGCTGTGTACCAGCCGATGAAATCAGCAAACTGCAGCAGCAGGCTGCGGCGGGGGCCATTACCGCCAAACTCGATACTGACGGTGCTGACGTAATTGGACTGCGGGCATTGATCCTCTACGGTATCAAAGGGGTTGCGGCATACGCCCATCACGCCCTCTGCCTGGGGCAACAGGATGAGGCGGTTTTTGCCAGAATCCACGAACTAATGAGTTTTCTCGCCGATGACCCCGCCGATCTCAATGAGCTGTTGACCACCGCTCTGAGCGTGGGCGAACTGAACCTGCAGGTGATGGAAATGCTGGACGCCGGCAGCACCCAACGTTTCGGTCATCCTGAGATATCCCAGGTCCGCACCTCACCGGTTGCTGGCAAAGCGGTTCTGGTCAGCGGCCACGACATGATCGACCTGGAAAATATTCTCCAGCAGACCGCCGGAACCGGCATCAACGTCTATACTCATGGGGAGCTGTTACCGGCACACGCCTACCCCAAACTGAAAGCCTATCCGCACCTGGTCGCTAACTATGGCGGTGCCTGGCAGGATCAACAGAAAGAGTTCGCGGAATTTCCCGGTGCAGTGATAATGACCTCAAACTGCATCATTGAACCGGACAGCAGCTACCGCAACCGGCTGTTTACCCGCGGTCCGGTAGGTTGGCCCGGCGTGCAGCACATCAGCAATAATGATTACTCTGCCGCTATAGCCACCGCGCAAACGCTACCCGGGTTCAGCGAAGATGCGCCAGCAGCGCAGATCACCACTGGCTTCGCCCGCAATACGGTGATGAGTGTCGCCGATACGGTGATCAGCGCGGTAAAGAGTGGGGATATTGGGCACTTTTTTGTCATCGGTGGCTGTGATGGTGCCAAACCAGGCCGCAACTACTTCACTGAAGTGGCTGAAGCGGTTCCCGATGACGGTGTGATTCTTACCCTCGGTTGTGCCAAGTACCGGTTCAACGATCAGCAATTCGGCGATATTGGCGGCATACCGAGACTGCTAGATGTCGGTCAATGTAACGACACCTACTCGGCGATACAGATCGCCCTGGCACTGGCTGACGCTTTCGACTGTGGCGTCAACGAGCTACCACTGTCGCTGGTTATTTCATGGCTGGAGCAGAAGGCCGTCGCGGTACTGCTGACCCTGCTGCATCTGGGGATTCGCGATATCCGCCTCGGCCCCGACCTGCCGGCATTTTTAACGCCTGCTGCGCTGGAGATACTCGCCGACAAGTTCAACCTGATGGGTATCGGCAATGCCCAGGAAGATATGCAGCAGATGCTCAAAGCCTCCTGACCAGCCTGATTATAGGCTGACAACCCAACCTCCGACGGCTAGCGCCATGGCGCTAGCCGTCGGAGGTAACATCGAAGCTACCTGAATTCCTAAACTCGGTTTGGTCGATCAAGTTCGAGGCAATAACCCCACCCGTACCTGATATCTACCGGTTCCCCGGAAGCTAGTCGCACTAACTTTTCGTAGCGGGGTGAAACCGGACCGTCTGTTCCTCCTGCCAGGCGTACAACTCAAGGGAGTCAGGGTCACATTTGTTGCACCCACTGCTACAACCCTGCTCAGCCTCAAGCTTCACCACCTTGCCCTTGCGCTGCCATTTTTGCAGCAGTGGCCGCACCGCGCTGGGTTCCATCTGCAGATGCAGAGCAATATCTCCCAAAGGCGCCCGCCCATGGGTCTGTAGATAACTGCGCAGCTCGGCAAGCATTTTTTAGGCCTCACCGGTGACGGTAATGGCAGACACAGCACGGTGGGTCGCTCGGCGTAAACCGAGTACGACGACCAGTGTCAGCACACTCAGCCCGACGACCCAGGCCAGGGATGTGGCGGGGTGGCGGCCAAAATTGGCCAACTGATAAAAAACCGTCGCCGACACATAGCCCAAACCGGTAGTCCAGCCGACCACAAATGCTGCCCAGCGAATCCCCGCCTCCCGGTAGATCGCCGCCGTTGCTGCGACACAGGGGAAGTAAAGCAGCACAAAAAGCAGGTAGGCAAATGCCCCGGCTTTACCGTCGAACCGCGCCACCATGGCCCCGAAAGTGCCCATTTGTACCTCCTGCTCGGCGGCGGCGGTCTGGACATCGGCAAAATTACCGATATTGATACCCAGGGGGTCGGCAACACTATCGACAACCGCCAGCAGGTTATCGGGAATGGTGTTTAATGCCTCTTCCAGGCCGGTAACCAGCGAAAACGGCTCATCAGCAGACACAACACCCGCCGCCGCCAATTCCTGTTCTGCCAGGGTGCCGTATAGCGAATCGAGGGTTCCCACCACCGCCTCTTTGGCCAGAACCCCGGTAAATATACCGACAGCGGCAGGCCAGTTTTCGCGATCGAGCCCCATTGGCGCAAACGCTGGCGCGATGGTTCGACCAATTTCACTCAACACCGAATTGGTACTATCTTCATTACCAAAACTGCCATCGTTACCCACGGCGTTGAGAAAATTGAGCACCAGCACCATCGGCACGATAAGCTGACCGGCACGAACAATGAACCCCTTGAGCCGATCCCAGGTTCGCAGCGCCACACCCTTTAACGTCGGCAAATGATAGGGCGGGAGTTCGAGCACGAAAGGCGACGATTTGCCCTGCAACAGGGTTGATTTCATCACCAGACCGGTTAACACGGCCATGGCGATGCCAATCAGATAGAGGGCAAAAACCAGATTCTGACCGCCCACCGGAAAAAAGGCAGCTGCAAACAGGGCATAAATTGGCAACCGCGCTCCACATGACATAAACGGAGTCATGGTGATCGTCATCAGTCTGTCCCGTTCCTGCTCCATGGTCCGGGTCGCCATAATCGCCGGTACATTACAGCCAAAACCCACCAGCAGCGGCACGAAGGCTTTGCCTGGCAGACCGATGGCGCGCATGGCACGGTCCATGACAAACGCAGCGCGCGCCATATATCCAGAATCTTCCAGGACGGAAAGAAACAGGAACAGAAAACCGATCACCGGGATAAACGTGGCGACGACCTGAACCCCACCGCCGGCACCATCAGCCAGTAGCACGATCAACCAGTCCGGCAGGCCCAGGCTGGCAAGCAAGACCCCCAACCCATCGACAAACAGAGTGCCGGCAGCGAGGTCAAAAAAATCGATGAATGCGCCGCCGATGTTGATGGTGAACATAAACATCAGGTACATCATCAACAGAAAAACCGGGATACCGAGATAGCGATTGAGCACCACCTGATCAATCAGGTCTGAGCGGTGACGGGTCACCTCACCACTGCGTTTGACGTGCTTCTGGGCAATCTTATTTACCAGGTTATAGCGAGCATCGGCGATGACAATGTCAATATCGTCCCCAAGCCGTTGCTCCAGATCGCCGCTAATGACCGCAATCGACTGCCCAAAAGTGCTGTCGACACTATTGCGGGCGAGAAAATCCCCCTCCAGCAGCCGTAATGCCAGCCAGCGACCGGAAACCCCCTTTCTGAGATGAGCGGTCAGATCCGGTTCTATCTGGGTTACCGCAGCCTCAACTTCGGCCGGGTATTCGATAGCGACAGCGGACACCCGGTCGGCCGCTGCGGTATCCAGTATCGCCTGGCGCAACTGGTCGACCCCTTTACCGGATGCAGCGACCACCCCCACCACCGGACAGTCGAGGGATTCGGCAAGCCCTGCCATATCGACACTAACGCCCCGCTCCGCTGCCACATCCAGCATATTCAGCGCTACCAGCACCGGCACTTTCATCTCCAGTAGCTGGGTGGTGAGATAGAGATTCCGCTCCAGATTGGCGGCATCAACAATATTGACTATCAGATCCGCCTGACGCGCATCGACATATTGACGGGCAATCTGCTCATCAATGGCAACGTCGTTGTCGGCTATTTCCAGCGAATAGGTTCCCGGCAGGTCGACGAGTTCAATCTCAACGTCGTTGTAACGGTAATAACCGGTTTTTTTCTCGACAGTAACCCCTGGCCAGTTGCCAACTCTCTGACGAGTGCCAGTCAACGCATTAAACAGCGTGGTTTTACCGCAATTGGGGTTACCGACCACACCGACGGTAAGTCGTTGAGGAGCAGGGTCTTTAGAGACGGAAGGACCGGCGGAGTCAGCCGGCACAGAAGTGGAACTCATTGGCGGTCAATGAGTAAAACGTCGGCTTCCTCACAGCGCAGGCTCAAATCGAAACCACGCACACGGATCTCTACCGGGTCGCCCAGCGGAGCAAAACGCAGAACCTGAAACTCGACACCAGGAGTAAGTCCCATCGCCAGCAGCTTGCGCCGGTAACTCCGGTGCCCCGCTTCAAAGCCGGTAACCCGGCCCAATTCTCCAGGCTTCATCTGCCGCAGCGTGGGACGGTCGCTCATTTCGAAACAGGGCTCTTGTTCTCGGGCATCAGCCGGCGCAATGGCAGCTACTTCGACAACTTTCATCAAACCTATCTCTACCCTGTGAAGGTGGCAATACCGTTTAGCAATTTCTGCTTAACGATATGGGAGTCGGTCAGGGCCAAGCTGGCGGGCCAACCGTAAATGAAAATGAATCTCATTTATATTTCCCTCGCTCCTGCTTTGTCAAGCAAGGGCAGCAAAGAGTGAGCAGGACCCCTTAAGGGTTCACATCTTCATATTGCGACGAGGAACAGGTGCAGGCAGTAAGGTTTGCAGGGCTTAAACCAGAAATGTCAGCTGGGTCATTTCCTGATCATTATTGAGCAGCAGCACTTTTTTCAGACGGATGCGAAAATCATCGCCCTCAGGCCGCAGACGATAAATGTAGCGTCCATGCCAGAAAAACGGCGTATTGACGTTAACCCGCACTTCGGTGGCCTGAAAATTGGCACCCACCTCAATCATGCCGTCTTCCGTCTGGCTAATCTCGATATTGCCGATAATTCGACGGACTCGGGATTTCGGCTCCTGGGTCCAGGCCATGCCGGTTTGAACCCGTTTCAAGCGCAGATTGAGGCGGTCCATATTGTCGTAGATGATGGAAAGTTCGCGCTCCGGATCAACGTCATCGTGGTTGCAGGGCACCCAGTAGACACTCTCTTCATGATCATCCCAAAGCGCAAACCAGTCGTCATAGGCGTTCTCATCTGCCAATCGCGCTTCGCGAAACAGAAACTGCTCTACCGCCCGGTAATCCAATGCCATCTTTCTCTCCTCTCCCCGGTCATCCGCTATGCTGATGGCACAGCGTACTTCCCCGTGCCGACAACTGTACTGACCACAATCAATATTGGCCGGTCATCACTTTTTTATAGTGCATCCACTGGGTACGCTGATTAAGTTCACTAAGGTGCCCTTCAACAGTGGCACCCTCTTCATCCACCCATGAAGGATTCCCCATACCCCGGTGCATCATGATCCACTCATTCATGCGCGCGTCGAGACCGGTGTAATTGCGCTGCCACACTTCAATATCATCAGCCAGTTGAAAACCGGCAGGGCCGTAGGCTCCCTCATCTTCGCGTAGCCGCAGGGTGTTGATAGCGTCTGGAGCACCTTTTAACAAAGCCGGGGCATAGTAGATATAGGTCTCATCCGGGCTCACTGGCACTGACCAGCGCAGCTCCTGCAGGATGATGAACAGATTGGGGAAAATGATTGCGTGGGCCGGGCCATCGACAAGAATCTGTTCAGCCCGTTCTTTGCCATAAAAATCGGCCATCGCCTGCTGATACTCTGCGACAGCCTCTTCAGGCACCTTCCCCGACCACTCGCCGGTTGCCTTCATACCCATCTGCCGCCGCATTGGCCGCATGTCCAGCTCAGCGTGACCATTACCAAGGTCTCGGGCAGTCAATGAATCAAAAAGACCAGCGCCGCCACCCTGCTGCTGCTTGCCGCCAAACATGGCATCGAGATACATATTGGAGCCGTGGGTCGACATCACATGGTAGCCATCGGCGGAATTTTCGATCCACATCTTCCAGTTGGCGCGGATGGTCATGCGATAGACACCGTGATTAAGGG